>CAYSFY010000038.1:17794-18261 GCA_964430285.1 uncultured Desulfobulbia bacterium | reverse complement strand
AACGGGTCAGAGTTCATTATCTTCGTGGGCGCCTCCCCCTTCGAGGCCAACTACAGCCCGCCCTTCCGCGTCCACCGTATCACCGATGGTCTCGTCTCGGGTCGGCTGAAGTACGCCGTGGTGGACCCCCGCCTGTCCAAGACGGCGGCCAAGGCCTGGAAGTGGCTGCCCATCAAGCCCGGCACCGAAGGGGCCATGGCCCTGGCCATGGTTACCTTGGTCAATGCCGATCCCCCCTGGTTCGGCGTGACCAAGGTGCTCGGCCAGCACATCCGGGCCACCAACCTGCTGGTGGCCGGCTGGTTTGCCCTGTTTGCCATCCCCATGTTGCTGTGGGTGCGCGAGGCGCGCCCGGAAACGCCGAGCCCTAGACGCCAACCCCTCGTCGCCTTTCGCGAGATCATCACCACCCTGCGCGAGGTGGGCCGCTACCGGCCGGTGGCCCGGTTCCTGCTGGCCCGACTCCT
>CAYSFY010000038.1:14522-17784 GCA_964430285.1 uncultured Desulfobulbia bacterium | reverse complement strand
CTGAACACCATCTTTGCCTTTGGCGGCATCTACGCCGCCGGCACTTTTGCCTTCACCTTCCAGGAGATCATGGTCTTCGGCATTGTCCTAAATATCGCCGCGGGCCTCGGGGCCTTCACCTTCGGCCATTTTGACGACCGCTGGGGCGGCAAGCGCACGGTGTTGATCAGTCTGGCCGGCCTGGGGGTGGCCACCCTGCTGGCGGTGCTGACCAGCAGCAGACCCCTCTTCTGGCTGGCCGGGATCATGATCGGCATCTTCTCCGGCCCCAACCAGTCCGCCAGCCGCTCGTTGCTGGCCCGCTTCACCCCGCCGGACAAGGAGGGGGAGTTCTTCGGCTTTTTCGCCTTTTCCGGCAAGTTCGCCGCCTTTCTCGGCCCCATGCTCTTCGGCATCTTCACCTCCCTGTTCGCCTCCCAGCGGGCCGGGGTGGCCACGGTGCTCCTCTTCTTTATCGCTGGCGGCGTGATCCTCGCCACCGTGGACGAAGAGCAAGGGATCCGGCTTAGTCAGAGGCCAGGAGGCCCCCCGTGACCGCTTCCAGCCCAAACGCCCAAGCCGCCCCCGGCCACGACCCCCGGGCCTTGCTACAACTGGTGGAGGCCGTGCTCCTTGAGCTCCACCGCGACCACGGGCCCGCCACCATCACCCTGGACAGCTCCCTGGACCGGGACCTGGGCCTGGACAGCCTGGCCCGGGTCGAACTGTGGTCCCGCATTGAACAGGGGTTCGCCATCACCCTGCCGGAGGCCCTGTTGGCCCAAGCCGAAACCCCCCGCGATCTGTGGCAGGCCATCCTCCGCGCCGCAAGCCCCGGTGCCCCCCCTTTGGCGGCAGTCAGCGAACAGCTGCAACTGGGCCGGGTCGATGCGACGCCCACCCAGGCCCAAACCCTGACAGAGGTCCTGGATTGGCACGTGGCCAGCCACCCGGAACGGCCCCACATCCGGCTATACAACGATGGTGGCACCGACGAGGTCATCACCTACACCGCCCTGCGCCAGGAGGCCGGGACCATGGCCGCCTCCCTGCTGCAACGGGGGCTACAGCCAGGGGAGCGGGTGCTGATCATGCTGCCCACTGGCCGCGATTATTTCGTCAGCTTCTTCGCCATCCTCCTGGCCGGAGGGGTGCCGGTGCCCCTCTACCCGCCGGGCAGGCCCAAACAGATTGAAGAGCACCTCCGCCGCCACGCCGCTATTGCCAACAACTGCGGCGCCACCTTGATGATCACCATCCCCGAGGCCAAGCCCTTTGCCCGGCTGCTCCATAGCCAGTGCCC
Source organism: uncultured Desulfobulbia bacterium (assembly GCA_964430285.1). Lineage (GTDB taxonomy): Bacteria > Desulfobacterota > Desulfobulbia > Desulfobulbales > VMSU01 > VMSU01. The sequence continues at coordinate 16,502 of CAYSFY010000038.1, read as the reverse complement.
CGCCCTGCGCCAGGTGGTGACCGCGGCGGAGGTGGCTGTTGCCCCGGGCACGGAACCCCTCCTGCCCCTGCCCCGTGCCGGCGACACCGCCTTTCTCCAGTACACCTCCGGCAGCACCGGCCTGCCCAAGGGGGTGGTGCTGAGCCATGCCAACCTGCTGGCCAACATCCGCGCCATGGGCCAGGCCCTTAAGGTCACGGCCGAGGACGTCTTTGTCAGCTGGCTCCCCCTCTATCACGACATGGGGCTGATCGGCGCCTGGTTCGGCAGTCTCTACCATGCCTGCCCGCTGGTGATCTTCTCGCCGCTCTCCTTTATTGCCCGGCCCAGCCGCTGGCTCAAGGCCATCAGCGTCTGTGGCGGCACCCTCTCCGCGGCGCCCAATTTCGCCTATGAACTGTGCCAGCGGCGCATCCGGGACGAGGAGCTTGACGGCATCGACCTCAGCAGCTGGCGCTGCGCCTTTAACGGGGCAGAAGCGGTGAGTCCACGGGTGTTACAGGCCTTTAGTGAACGCTTCAGCCGTTGGGGCTTCCGCCGGCAGGCCCTGATGCCGGTCTATGGACTGGCCGAATCATCGGTGGGTCTAGCCTTCCCCCCCCTCAACCGGGGGCCGTTGTTGGCCCGCATCCAACGCCGGCCGTTGATGGAAGCGGGCCGGGCCGAACCCGCCGGGCCGGACAGCGGCGAGACCATTCTCTTGGCCAGCTGCGGCTGCCCCCTGCCGGGCCATGAGATCCGCATCGTCGATGGCTCGGGCCGCGAGCTGCCCAACCGTCAGGAGGGCAACCTCCAGTTTCGGGGGCCATCCGCCACCAGCGGCTATTTAAAAAATCCGGAGCAGACCGCACGGCTGGTGCGGGCATCCTGGCTAGAATCCGGGGACCGGGCCTATATCGCCGACGGCGAAGTCTATATCACCGGCCGCAACAAGGACATCATCATCCGCGGCGGCCGCAACATCTATCCCGAGGAGTTGGAGGAGGCCATCGGCCGTATCGAGGGGGTGAGGCAGGGAAGTGTGGCGGTCTTCGGCAGCCCGGACCCGCTCTCCGGCACCGAGCGGCTGATTGTGTTGGCCGAGAGTCGTAAGCGCCAGGAGGAGGCATTGGCCGGGTTGCAACGCCGGATCACCGCCGTGGTCACCGACATCTGCGCTACCCCGCCGGATGAGGTGGTTTTGGCCCTGCCCAATACGGTGCTTAAGACCTCCAGCGGCAAGATCCGCCGGGCTGCCAGCCGCGCCCTGTATGAGGCAGGCGGCATCGGCAGGCCGCAGCCACCGGTGTGGCTACAGATCCTGCGCTTCTCCCTGGCGGGAGTTCGGCCCCAACTCCTGGCCGGTCTGCGCCTGGCCAAGGAGAGCGCCTATGCCGGCTATGGTTGGCTGCTCTTTGTGCTGGCCGCGCTGGTCATCTGGCCGGGGGTGGTATTGATCCCGGGGCGCGTCTGGCGCTGGCGCTTCCTGGGGCGGATGGCACGGCTGCTGGCCCGCCTCGCCGCCATCCCCATCCGGGTCCAGGGCCTGGAACACCTGCCGCTGGCTGGCAAGGCGGCGGTGCTGGTGGCCAACCATGCCAGTTATGTGGACGGGCTGCTGCTGGCCGCCACCCTGCCGCCGGGCTATCGCTTTGTGGCCAAGGCCGAACTGCAAGAAAACTTCGTCAGCCGCCTCTTTTTGCAACGGTTGGGCACCGAGTTTGTGGCACGATTTGACCGGCAGCAAGGGGTGGGCGCCAGCCGGGAGATGATCGCCCAGGCCCAGGCCGGGGCATCATTCCTCTATTTTGCCGAAGGGACCTTTACCCGCCAGCCGGGCCTGCTCCCCTTCCGCCTGGGCGCCTTCGAGACCGCGGTCAAGGCCCGCCTGCCGGTGATCCCCATGGTCATCCGCGGCAGCCGCGCCATCCTGCGGGGATCATCCTGGTTCCCCCGGCGCGGGGTGGTGAGGATCGAGATCGGCCCCCCCTGCCTGAGACA
>CAYSFY010000038.1:0-14512 GCA_964430285.1 uncultured Desulfobulbia bacterium | reverse complement strand
CGATATGCTGACGGCCACGGCAGGCGACGAGTGGCAGGCCACCCTCAAACTCAGGGATCAGGTCAGGGAGTGGATCCTCCAGCACTGCGGCGAACCGGACTTGGGTAGGGAGAGGCCGGAGATCTTTGCCCAAGGTGGGGGGCCTCGTCAGCCGGAATAATTTGCACCGGTCGAGGAGGATGGCCTCTCTTTTTGGAGTGCGGTGGCTTGCCACCGCTTTTACAAACAGCGGCAAGCCGCCGCACTCCAAAGCTTGATGCCCCATGCACCCAGCGGCAAGCTTCCTTATCCTTTCTCAACTACTACCCTTCCTCCTCAAACTCTCTCACCGCTACAAATTCCTTAGCGGCTCAACTCTTCCCGCCAAGTTGACGGGAAAGAGATTGCTTTCAATAAAGGCTTCGGCTATTGGTTTACAATCCCCTTCGCACTCACGTCCAGGCTGAAAGACAATAATTCACCGGCAGATTCGTCCTCCTCTGATCTGTCATAGGGAGAATGGCATGTACACCTTGATCGCCTTTGCTACCCAGTGGGGCAGCAAGTTCGGTGGGATCAACAGCTTCAACACCGATTTTCTTTGTGCCTTTGGCGTTGCCTTCTACCGTGGTGCCAAAGTCGTCTGCATCGTGGCAACTGCCGAGGAAGAGGAGATCCTTGACGCGGCAAATAGCCATGTAACCCTGGTAGCCCTGCCTTATCCACCCAGCGATAAACGGTTCAGCGCCGCTCAGGCGCAAACCGGGGTTGAGGAACTTAAGCGGCTTGGCATCAGCTTCGACCCGGCCAAAACGGTGTGGCTCGGTCACGACCTGATCAGCGGCGCGGCCGCCAATGAGGCGGTCAGGTTTGCTGGCGGCCGCTCAGCCATCATCCACCACATGAGCTACGACCACTACGAGTCCATTGCCGAAAACTCCACCTCGGCCAACGGCAAAATGCTGCAACAGACAGCGCTGTTCCAACAGGCCGACCTCGTTTTGGCGGTTGGCCCGCTCCTGCGCGATGCCATACACGACCGCCGGATCGCGGCAAAAGAGATCCACATGCTGATCCCGGGCATGGCGGAGATCGACCTGCTCCCCGCGCCCAAGACCTTTACCGCGTTTGTCAGTGGCCGGTTGAGTGACAACGCCGCCAAGATCAAACAGGGCCATCTCGGCATTGCCGCCTTTGCCCAAGCCAACCGGAATGCCCGCAAATCTGGAATGCCGGACGGCTTGTGCCGGCAACCGAAATTAGTCCTGCGGGGTGTTGATTTTGAAGGACAGGGGGATGCATCCCCGTCGGGCCAGGAAGACCCGGAGACCGAGCTGAAGCACTTTGCCGAGGGCTATGCCGATGGCGTTTTATCAATCTGCATGCCTTGCCATACACCCACGACCGCCAAGCTCTCTATAACGATCTGCGGGGGACCAGTGTCGCCATGATGCCCTCCTGGCACGAGGGCTTCGGGCTGGTGGCCTGGGAGGCGATCGCGGCTGGTGTCCCGCTGGTGGTTGGCAAAAACAGCGGTGTGTACCTCTTTTTGGAAGAGACCTTCCCTGGTGCCGGACCAGGATGTGTGGCCGCGATTGATATTAAGGGGGCTGTTGACGCGCCGTTCTTTCATGCCGACGACTTGCAGGCCGTGGTTTCCGCCTTGACCGCCATTGCCCATAAGCCCGACGTGGCACGCCGTAAGGCAGGGATATTGCGCAACATGCTGGGCGAATACACCTGGTCGGCCTGCGCCGAGCAAGCGGCAGAGGCATTCCACTGGGACCTGCACAAAGGGAGCATGCCTGCGGAGATACGGACACAGGTGGGATCTGAGCAGCAGCCCGTTCCCCCCCTCCCTGCCAAGGAAACCACCGCATCTCACTCTCCGTTACAGATGCCGGTCAAGCAGTGGCGAGCCGGGAGCGGCATGGCCGACAGCCAGTTGTTGCGTGCCGAGGAGGCCCAGGTGCCCTTCGATCCCGCCCGCCAGCCGGATCTTCAGGCTGTGCTGGCTTGGCGGGACGACCCGCAATGGCCCCAGGCCGTGCGCTTGATCACCGGGGTCGGGGGTGTGGGCAAGACTCGGCTGGCCCTGGAGCTGTGCCAGCAAAGCGTGGCCCAGGGTTGGCAGGCGGGGTTTCTGGACCACGATTGCAGCATCGAGGCCATGGCGGAGGCCTGGCAGGCACTACGCGGCCAGGACCAGCCCCTGCTGATGGTGATTGATTACGCCGAGACCCGGCAACAGCAACTCCTCGCCCTGGTCCGGGCCATGCTGAAGAGCCCGGGAGGACAACCAGTGCGAGTCTTGTTGTTGGCCCGCAATGGCGGGGAATGGTGGGACCACCTGCCGGGGCTGGATCCGCAGTGCGAGGCCCTGCTCATGGGCTACGCCACTTCCGGCCCCTTCTGCCTGCCGCCGCTTTATTTGGCTGTGCCGGAACGCCGGCAGGCGTACGGGCTGGCGGTGCAAACCTTTGCCCAATCCCTCAACGTCTCGCCCCCCGAGGCCAGCCCCGAACTGACCGGCGAGCATTTTGGCCGGCCGCTGTACCTACAGATGGCCGCCCTATTGGCCTTGCACGGCGAACGGCCAACCACGGCCGAGGGTCTGACCCGGGCACTGTTAAGCCACGAGCGCCGTTACTGGCGGGGGTTGCTGGCCAAGACCGCCCAGGACTATCCCGATCCCGAGCACCACGCCCACCAACTGCTGGCCCTTGCCACCCTGGCAGGCGGCTTCACCACCCTTGCTCAAGCCAGGCCTTACTGGTCGCGAGCCAATGCGGCTGCCCAGGATGCCGTGGACCTCACCACCCTGTTCCACCTCCTGACCCCCCTCTACCCTGGCAAGCAAGGGTTGGAGGCTGTCCGCCCCGACCTCCTGGGCGAGGCCCTGGTCGCCCAATCCCTCCTCCAGGCTGGGGCCGAGGGGCTGCTGGATGCCGTTCTTGACGCCACCGCCACCGAACCCGTGCGCCGCCATGCCCTGACCGTGCTCAGCCGTCTGGCCCATCAGCGTCCAGACCTGCACGAGACCGTGGTGCTAGCCTTGATCCGCCACTTTGGCCATTGCTACCTGGACATTTTGGCTGCGGCCACCCAGACGGTGGGTGCCATACCCCTGTTGGCGGAAACCGCCTTCACCCGTCTCCCGTCGGCAGCCAAAAGCCAGCTGGCCGGGTTGCTTTCGCCACATCTCCAGGAGAAGTCTGTGCAATTGGCTGGTCTGGCCTGTGCGGTAAGCGGCTTTCTGAGCGACAAGGCACATCTGAAATTTTCAAGGAAAAAAATACCGATTGCAAGGCAGATTACGCAGAAACACTATTGACCCACTCCGTGGCCCTGCTCCGAGCAGGTCGTAACGATGAAGCCCTCATCGTTGCCCAAAAAACATTCGCACATTTTCAAAAGTTATATGAGAAATACCGACAGCACTTTGCCCCAAAATATGCGCGATCTTTGAGCAATCTCGCGACTAATTTGCGTGAGCTTGGCCAATACGATGATGCGCTCTGGCATGCACGGCAGGCCTTTGAGATTAGAAAACGGTTGCTGGCAAATGACCCTGATCGCTTCGAGCCGGACTATGCACTATCATTGAATAATCTTGCCAGTCATTTGGGCGAGATCGGTCAATACGAGCAAGCGTTCTACCATGCCCAGCAAGCGCTGGAGATGTATCGGCGGTTGGCAGAAAACAACCCTGACCGCTTTGAGCCGGACTATGCCATGTCACTGGACAATCTTGCCAGTCATTTGAGAAATACAGGCCAATACGAACAAGCCCTCTGTCATGCCCGGCAGGCCTTAGGGATTCGTAAGCGGCTGGCGGAGAACAACTCTGACCGCTTTGAGCCGGACTATGCCGGTTCGTTAAACAATCTCGCGAATTATTTAAGAAACGACGGCCAATACGCTCTGGCCTTCAACCATATTCAACAGGCTTTGGAGATTCGTAAACGGCTGTCAGGGAACAACCCTGACCGCTTTGGGCCGGACTATGCCATGTCATTGAACAATCTCGCGACACATTTGAGCGAGGCCGGTCAATATGACCAAGCACTCCAACACGCCCGTCAGGTCTTGGCGATGTATCAACGGTTGGTGGAGACCACGCCTGACCGCTTCGAACTGGAGCATGCTCTGTCCTTGAACAATCTCGCTTGGTATTTGAGTGAGGCAGGCCAGTATGATCAAGCATTCTGCTATGCCCTACAAGCTTTAGGGATTCGCAAACGCTTAGCGACCAAGTGCCCGGCACGCTTTGAGGTCGATCACTTTTCATGTACCTGCCATGTATTTTTAATCCAGTGGCTGACTAACCCCGTAAACGCCGAAAACGGTCCGGTGGAGTTGCCGGCTATACCGACAACCGCACTCCCGCACCATATCCCTGGGCTGCAACTAATCAAAAACTTCGTGCAGGCCTGCTGTGCCTCAGAGCAAGGGCCTCGTAGAGAAGGATTCCAACGGGTAGTTAGTGCTTGGGGAGAACTGTCGCTGACAGACCGCAACCAGGCCCGAGAATATTGGCTGTGCGCGGCTGCCTGGTGTGCCACCTTTGCCCCGGACACGCTAGCAGGGAGTGATTGGCAGGCGGAATGGCAACACTTCCAGCGTCGCCGACAAGGGACTATCCCGGTCTGGATGCGGGACATCGCCCACAGGCTTGCGTTCCAGTGGGACTGCGGCGAGGTGTCTCATTAACGCCGCGTAACCCGGCATACCCCGCCAGCCTTGGATTCCCCTCACCCTCTCCGTTTCCCTCTCACCAGAGAACAACGACATGCTGACAACAGCGATTGCTTACCAGGCGCTACAAAAATTTTTCCAAGAGCGCCCTTTTGTCCTCTTCGGCACCGGGACCTCCTGCGCCGTGCATCCGGATTACGGCATGCCCGCCCTGGCGGCTCATCTCCTGGACGGGATTCCCCGACAAGCCATGAGCGAGGAACAGCAGGGCCAGTGGCGTTCCGTTAGTGAGGCGCTGGCCAACGGTGGCGACCTGGAATCGGCCTTGAATGGCATTACGGATCGACACCTGGTCCGCCGGATTGTCAACGGTACCGCGGAACTGCTGGATTGTCTGGACAGCAACCATGGTCGAAAGATTCTGATGGCGGAGCAAGAGTGGCCCGCCCTGGCGCTACTTAAGCCACTCATGAAGCTTCTGGTCAGTGAGCGGGTGCTGCATGTGGCCACGCCGAACTACGACCTGCTGGCGGAGTATGCCTTTGAACAGGCAGGCATCTCCTATACCACCGGCTTTGTGGGCGGGGTCTGCCGTCGTCTGGATTGGCCACGGGCAGAGCGTGCCATGACCCATTCGACGGCAAGGCCGCGCGGCAGAAAACGTACGAAGAACGGGACAGAGACCCTGCCGCACATCCGCCTGTACAAGGTCCATGGCTCATTGAACACCTTCAAGTACCACAACCAAATTGTCGAAAACAATGCCTGGATGCGGGCAGTACCTGACGGCATAGAACGGGTAATGATCACCCCCGGGACCATGAAATATGAAGAGTTGCATGCACAGCGTGCGGCCCTGCTTGGCGCCTTCGATGATGAAGTCGAAAGGCATAGGGCCTTTCTCTTCATCGGCTTTGGCTTTAATGACACCCAGCTGATTACCGACGCCCTCTGCCGACGGCTCTGCGATCAAAGGTCCCATGCCCTGATTATTACCCGCGACAGCAATGAACGGATTGAAAAATTGGCCAAAGAGTGCGATAACCTGTGGCTTGTCTGTCGGCACCACGATGGCGGCCGGGAAGGAACCCGGATCTTCAACTCCCGGAAGGGCGAGGTGACGGTGGAGCTCACGAGTCTGTGGGACTCGAAACAATTTGCAGCAGCAATCCTAGGGGGCTGACATGGCTATTTTTTCCTTTGACACATCGCACCTCCTGGGCCGAGTCCGGGAGGTGGACACGCGCAAGGTGTTCATCCTGGTCAACCGCAACGAGGACCTCCGCAAGGCCCGGGTTGGGCAACTGGTCGCCTTGCAACTGGCCGATGCCGTGGACTCCTGGCTGATCGGCATCATTGAAAAGGTGGTTAAATCGGTGGCCATTGCCGACCCTAGCGATGACTCCCCCCCCGGCAGTGGCGAACATGTTGTCAATACGGTGCGCGTGACCTTGGTGGGGTCAGTCCGTTTTGACGCACCCACGGGGCGTGCCGCCTTTTCCCGCTCCCTGGTCCATGTCCCTGATATCGATGCCGAGTGCCATGTGCTCCGCGACCACCAGCTGGAGACCTTCATGGGCCTCTTGTCCACGGCAGGGGACCGCGCCCACTCCCTGGAGATCGGCACCTATACCCTGGATGAGAACGCCTCGGCCTTTGTGGACGGCAACAAACTCTTTCAACGGCATGCGGCCCTGCTGGGGAGTACCGGGTCGGGAAAATCCTGGGCCGTGGCCACCATCTTGGAACAGGCGGCCAAACTCCCCTCGTCCAACTTGATTGTCTTTGACCTGCACGGTGAATACCGGCAGCTGAGTTATGCCCGACACCTGCGTATCCCCGGACCGGAAGAGCTGGGCGCCACAGGAGAGGGGTTGTTGTATCTGCCCTACTGGCTCCTGAACGCCGAGGAGATGCAGGCCATGTTCATCGACCGTTCCGAGTTCAGCGCCCACAATCAGGTGATGGCCTTCCAGGATGCGGTGGTGGAACAGAAGAAGACGACCTTAACAAAACTGGGGAAGATGGATATCTTGGCCGCCTTTACCCTGGACAGCCCGATCCCTTTCTCCATCGAGCAGGTGCTGAATACCCTTAAGGACTTGAATGAAGAGATGATCGAAGGGACGCGCGGCCTTAAGCAGGGCCATTTTTTTGGCCAGTTCAGCCGCTTGCTGACCAGGGTGCGCAGCAAGATAAGCGATAAACGATACGGCTTCTTGTTCCAGGCCCCAGCGGAGGAGCATCTCTACAACACCATGGCCAGGACCGCAGCCAAGCTGATGGATTACCACCGAGCTGGCGCCCAGGTGAAGGTGATTGACTTCTCCGAAGTCCCCTCCGATATCCTGCCGGTCATCGTGGGCCTGGTGGCCCGTCTGATCTATCAAGTGCAGTTCTGGACCGACCACACCAAACGCCGGCCCCTGGCCTTGATCTGTGATGAGGCCCATCTCTATCTGCCCAAGAAAGAGGGCCAAAACCCTGTTGAACTGCGCGCCATCGAGGCCTTTGAGAAGATTGCCAAGGAGGGGAGAAAGTACGGAGTGGCCTTGATGATCGTCAGTCAGCGCCCTTCGGATGTCAGCGAGACCGTGTTGAGTCAGTGCAATAACGTCATTGCCCTACGGTTGACCAATGCCAGTGATCAGGCCACGGTGAAAAAATTGATGCCGGAGAGCCTGGAGAGCCTGCTGGATGTGCTGCCGATCATGGACATCGGCGAGGCCCTGGTGGTGGGTGACGCCGTGTTGCTGCCCAGCCGGATCCGGATTCACCCACCTACGGAAAAGCCCTTGAGCGCCACCATCGATTTCTGGACCGCCTGGCGAGAGCAGGCCGACCAGCCCGATTTTATGCAGGCGGTGGAGAATATGCGCAAACAGGGGCGGGGAGAGCTATGAAACGCAACCGCTCCGGCATCAACCTTGATGAGGGTGTCCCGCTCGTCTCGAAGCCCGAGTTTGAACTGCTGTATGTCCCCTGTTTCGCGGAGATAACGGCAGGTCTCCTCGCGTGGATTGAGGTAGGGGAGAGGCCTTTGCTGGTGGGCGGCCAGATTGGATCAGGGAAAAGCACCTTGATCAACAAAGCGATTCAGGAGGTAGAGCGAGCCCCTGATGTCACACTGCACTTTGATCAGGCGACCTTGAATCTAGACGCCGGCGACTTCTGGGGCATCACCCTGGCCGGTTTGATTGAGGCGGCGCTGACCCATGGCGTTGATCTCACCTTCTGCAAACTGCCCGCCGAGCTTGGCCCCTACCAGGGCGATGATTGGCAGGCGCTGCTTGAGGAGCTGCGACCACGATCTTTTTCCATGTCCTCCTTTAATGACGCCATGGCCATGCGAAAAAAAGTGGCAGAGAATGCGCCGTACATGCGCACGGTAATCGCCGAGATCGGCCAGCGATTAGAGGGCGCCCTCGGCAGACCGTTATTTCTGTTTGTCTCGGGGGTGGACAAGTTTGATCCGCAAAGTACCGCCTATTTTTCCATGCAGGATGCCTTGGCAGCCCTTGCCCAATTCAAGACCCTGTATGAAGTCAATGCCGCGCATCTTTTCCATAAGGCGGGCTCACCGTTGGCCGCCCTTGAGCGGTTGTTCATCCCCGTACTCAACCAGGATGAACTTGTCTCCATGCTGGCAAAACGAATGGGGGTTTATGCGCAACCGCTGGGGCAAGAATTGGCCACCATAGCCCATTGGTCCGGCGGTAATCCCAGACAGGCCATCAGGCTCCTGGACCATTTTGAAACGGCCAGGAAGAAGCGCAAACGCACCGTCGCGGAGAGTCTGGCCTGGGCCATTCGCGAAAGCAGCAGCGATTTTTTTGCCTATTCCGCAAGGCCATCAACGGACTTAATGAATACCGTGCACCGTTCCGCTACGATTAAGGCGGTCACCTTTTCCCTGCCTGGAGATAAGGAGACGGCGCTGAAGGCGTTATACGGCAACTGGATCTTCCTTGGCGCACCCGTTGCCGGAGACTCCTGGCCGGTGCAGGTCAATCCCCTGGTGAAATCGTCCTTTGACCGGACCAATTTTCCTGAAGATCCAGAGACACGGCTGTTACGGGACTATGCTGCGGGCTCTGGTATCAGCGAAACAGGCATTGGCCTGCATCGTCTTGACCCAAAAACCGGCCACGAAAAAAGTGGCGAACAGCTGTTGTGGGAGTTTATCGCGGCCGGGGTTGAGCAACCCCTGCACACCAATCTGTCGGAGACGCTTGATCTCCTCGGCGACGCCCTCCTCTCCACTGATAGAGCTGACCGGGTGCTGATTGCCTATCGTGATGCCCCGGCCATGGCAGCGGCACGGGCCTATCTCTTTGCCAAGGCCAACTCCTATGAATATCAACGGTGCCAACATATCATGGTTACCGGAGGGCCAGAGGCACAACCTCTGGCGGAGATAGCATCCTTTCTCACTGCGGAGACGGATATTTTTTCCATTGAATTTGCCGGGAGCTGGGAGCCTGGTCAACTTGAAGCCCTGGATAAACTACGGGATCGCTTCGTAAATCTGCAAATGCTCTGGTGGATCCCTATTGACGACCTGAAGCGATATCTGCCCTGTTGGACACAGCTCAGGCAGTTGTTTGAAATATTGGTGCTGGACGATGAACTGCTGGGAAGCATCTCCGCAGCAGAGGTGCAGGCCGATCTAGCATTTTTTGCGGACTTGGTTGACCACGAAAAGAGTTCCGAAGCCAATGTCGTGACCAATTTGAAAATCGTCTTGGATTACCTACAGACAAGTAGAGAAGGGGGGAATCATGGATAAACAGATGGTTCGCGCCTATCTCTGGAAGGCGATAGTGCGCTTGGGATTTTGTCCGGTGAGCCAAAAAGAGAAGAAAAGCTGGCTTATCCAATATAGCCGGAGTGTCAAGCAATTCTGGCGGATTCCGTCATATCCCACACCTCCTGGCCAGGATAACGGCAAGTTGAATGGCCACATCGATTGTACGGACCTTTTCAACCTTGTCCTGGAATATACGGTTGACTCTATGGAAAAGTTTACGGTCCGTTTTTGTTATACCTTCCCGAGTGACGGCAAAGAGTTGTTTATGTGGACGCATGATGTTGATGAAAGGGCGGAAAAATCGTATTGCTTTTCACCGCAACCTTTTTTTTGCCTCCAACAGGAGAAGGCCGCCCTGAAAATATTCACGAACAAGGATATCGAGGCCGTCATAGATGGCCTGCTTCTCCACCCAAAGGCGCATCAGCACTTGGAGTCGCCAATCGACAAGCATGAAATCCGCATCGGTGGCGGGATCGACAACCCGTTCCTCTATCTTTTTCACCTTCGTTATCAATTCTGCCCATTTCTCGACACACGCAACGCAGAGAAGGACCGCCTCGTGACTTTGTTTGCTGATGCTCTGCGCACCCAGAGTGTCATCACGGCCAATACGTTGATGGAACAACCATAATTCCGTTGAAACAAAAAATTTATAATCTGCTATAGTTATCCACTTTTCGTGCTCTTTTCACTCAATTATCCCTAGGTTGGAAACTATTTCCGAAACCATGGGCTATAAGCATCGTCATGCTGAAGTGTAGTATGATGTTTCCTGAAAAGGTGCGAGTGTCGAGCGCGGTTGGAGTGACAGACATGCGCAAGGCCATTAAAGAATACAATATTGAATACCAAGGAAAAGTATGCCTATCGAGATTTGGAAAGCTTACGGCTACTTCATCACTGTTGTCAGTGCGGTCGTAATCTCCATAGCCTTCGCCAGGAATCGCTCACCAGCCACGGATATCCGCTCTTCAGCAATAACGAAGGGTGAAATAACAGTTACGATCGCCTTGATCGGAATTGGTCTCTTCTTGAGGGCTAACTTCCTTACCGAGTTTCTAGGAGGTCAGTTAACCTCCGATGAGAATATGATGTCCGTGGTATATACCTCGGGAATCGTCAATGGTGAACACGTACGATCCGGGGCCGGAAAAATTGTCTATGCCATCGTTCTCGATGCCTGGTTGCTCCTCTTTGGTTTTTCCGTCACCTCCATTCGCGCCCTTTCCACCGTTGCCTGTATTGTTGGCATAGGTTTTTGGTTCCTATCGCTCCGACTGTTGCATGGGAAGCGGATAGCGCTATGGGCCTCGGCACTTCTCTCCATCTCTATCTTTGGTATCTATTTTGGCAGATTGAGTTTGGAAGTTTTTTGGCCGGTTGTCTTTATTCCAATTTGCCTGCTGATCTACGCCTCTTGGCAAGCCCACCCATCTCTTGGGATTGCCGCTTTGGGGGGTGCGTTTGTTGCGTTTGGGCTATTCACCTATCCAGGATTTCTCATAGCCATGATCGCAGTCTTTGCTGGCCTCGCCGCAACCTGGCTTTGGGCATTCGTTAAATTGCCATGGGAAAGAGCCACCCTCATGCCCAGCAGATCAACATTATCCGATGCGGCAGTAGCCGTGTTTACCTTTCTGGCAATATCCTTCATCGGCCTTATCCTGCACCGGATGATCTTTGCGGCCCCCAATGAAGCCATGTTCACCGGTGGCGGGGGTGGGCATTTTAATATTTCCGTGTTACCGGTCCTTTTGGCAATAAAACAGATGCTTGTCGATCTCTTTGTCGAAGGTTCTTCATGGTATCTGTGGCTTGGGCCCGCCCCTTTTGTCGAGTTCGTTTTATGGCCTTTCTTCGTCACCGGAGTCTTGATTTCCTGGGGTAGGACACAGGATTGGAAGATCCGTGGCATCATTCTGTCAATGCCAGTGGTAATCCTGTTAGGTGCGTTAACCGGGGCCTATCCCGGGATGCGACGCGCTATCTACCTATTGCTCCCGTTTTATTTATTTTCCGCTGTTGGAATAGTACAATTACTCGAGATCACAAAAAATTGGTCGAAGGAGCGAGGGTCTGGGGCCACCTACCTGACCCCCATCTCCGCTGTTATCATGCTTGTCGTTATCTCGCTGGCTCATCCTATTTATTATCAGTTTACACATGGAAGGAAAGCGACCTCCTGGAACAGGGGAGAAGGCTTTGGGACCAAAAAAATACCTCTGGAATATTTATTAAGTAATTTGCAATCCAATGACGTGATCTTGTCTAAAAAAGAATTTGGTAAATATTTTGACGACTTGATCTACGAGCATTATCCAAAAATGGTGAAGCGGTATGTGGCTCATCAAGAACACCTGCACAGTGTCCATTTTCTCGAAAATAAGGATGATCCCGTCATTCAGAGGTTAGCTGACCGGGATGACTGGATGTTTTTGACATGGACCAGCCGGGAAGTGGAACGGTTGAGCGAACTACTTGCTATCTGCGTTGATGACAAATCCTTTCTCGGGCAGGATGATCTTCCCATTGTCGTCTATCCACGATCCCTGCAAGCGCGACAAAAGGAAGCCCGCTGTTATGCTGATGCGGAGTATGGAGAGTTAGATTCAAAATTTCAGCTGGGGTACCGGCATAAGAGAGAAAGACTTGTCCATCGCCTGGATTGCGGGGGTCCTAATTGCGATAACAGCCGACCGGATTTCATCTATACGTTGGGTGGAACAGTCACTTTTTTGTTGGCGTATGAACCGAACATGTGCAATTCGGGGTGTGAGCTTGTCTTGCAGGTGGTTAATCCCCTAAAAGAAAGAAAGTGTCGTATTGCCATCGCGAATCAGCAACTTGGGTTGCTCTCCATCGAAACCCTCAACCAAGAAAATAAGGCCCGATTTTCTATTCCCAACAACGCCTTTAACAAGGATGACACGATAGAAGTGTCAATCACCCCGGAACCAGGGGACTTCTCTGGCTGGGATATCGAGTCTGCCGAGATTGTTCGCACCGGCTCCTAAGGTTGGTGCCTGGCCCCGGCGTTCATGACGGAATAAAGCAAGGACGTTAAGGACAGGAGTGAATAACCATCTTGGCGAGAGGGGAGGGGACTGGGGAATAACAATCAATTGACAGATTGACATCCCTGCTACCAAAACGTATCTTTTATTCGCAGGGTTAAAAAAAACCTGGCAACAAAGCGAATAAACAGGAAATTCCGGACAGGGTGACAACATGCGCGAAACCGATTATCTCAAGGAAAACAAGAAGGCCCTGGACCTGCTGCGGCGTATCGACCGCTTTCAGGCCTTTTCGGATGAGGACCTCGGCTCGTTTTTGGCGGTGGGGAAACTGAAGGAGTATGAGGCCGGCGAGACCATTATCAAGAAAGGGGATATCGACCACTGGGTCTTTTTTCTGGTCTCGGGGGAGGTCAAGGTGGTCAAGGGCGAACAGACCTTCGCCATTCTTAAACGGAGCGGCGATCTCTTCGGCGAGATGGGGGTCATCGACGGCTCGCCCCGTTCAGCCAGTGTCTGGGCCATGACCAAGACCATGCTCCTAGGGCTCGACCTCGGAAATCTGCAAGACCCAAAAAAGGAGTTTGCCAATATCTTCTACTACACCATCTTCCGCCTATTCGCGGAATCCCTGGCCGAACGCCTGCGGATGACCAACGAGGAGATCGTCCGCCTCCAGGGCGAACTCAAGCAAAAAGACGCCCTCATTGCCAAGCTGAGCAAAGACCCCCAGAACGACACCATGTGGCTGTAAGCACGTGTAGCTAAAGGGCGCCTTTTATAGGGGCATTGGTATCAAAAATGATGGTCTCGCAAAAAGTAGCGAAACTGGTCATCCGCCAACGTAACATCAATAAGTTACATTGTAAGCCGGCGTCGATTGAGCTGTTTTTACGAAAGCGACAAAAAAGCACCTCTGCGCCCTCCCCACCACACCACTCACAGTCCGACCAACTCCAGCTCTCCCCAGGCCCCCAGTCGCTCCCCCTTGATGATCAATACTCCGCGCACCCCGCTGATGGTGGCGGCCACGGCCAGGGCCTGATTAATATCCCGGTCATTTTTGGTCTCGTTGCCTATCCTCGTGGCCACTGCATCGGCCAAGGCGGTGGAGGTGGCCAGCACAGTCACCGCGTCGGCCCGCCCAAAACTGAGAGAGTGCCCCACCGTGGCCGACGAGGTGCAGATCCCGGTGGGGGTCTGCTCGGCCCGCAGTCGGATGCCCACCTTATGGCTTAAGGGCGAGGTACCGGCAAAGATGGCCACCGTTGAATCGACCAACCGCCTACAGTAGATGTCGCCGCCATTTTCCACCACGATCTCGGCCACCCCGTGACCCTGCTCCAGGCCCCGACCCACAAACTCCGCAATCACCCCGGCCACGGCGGCCATGGGCCCCACCTCCGCGCTGGCCGCCGCCCGACACATCTCTTGAATCAGGGGTGGAGCTAGGCGGTCAAGGGGCAAGGGGACCAAGGACGACAGAAATTCCGGGTGATGACCGATATAATTTTCCAGCTGATTGCGATAGAGACGGACGAGATCCAAGGCTGGCGCGGTCAGGTCCACCGGGGCCAGGATCTGGAGATCCGTCTCCCGCAACCTGACCTCAAAGGCCACCAACCCCTCGCTGGCGACCAACTGGCGATAGGTCCGCTGCCGGTAGGAGGAGGGGGTCGGTTTATGCTTTTTTTGCTTGGCTGCCACTGGTATGGTGAAAGAGTATCTTTTTGATTATAAATCCGTCTGCGTGAAAAATTTCTTGCGCCTTGCCAGCAGATTTGTCGGTTTCACATAAACCGCTCAACCGCCGCTGGCATGCCCCGTAACACATTAAAATTACATTGGCAGATGATCATGACTTTGTTCCCTGACGAGCAGGACCATACCGTGGTGGCTACAGCCAACCCTGGACCAGAATTCGCGAAATATCCTGCCCCATCGCATCAGGCCATGCCATCCCTGCACCATCACCACCAGACCCTAATCCTCTTTACCCGCTATCCAC
>CAYSFY010000037.1:17799-27579 GCA_964430285.1 uncultured Desulfobulbia bacterium | reverse complement strand
CTCCAGCGTGGGAACGTTATCCACACCCAAAGTCGCCTCTTGCATTTCTGGACGCAGAGCGTCTTATACCGCGCGTTCCCACGCAGGAGCGTGGGAACGATATTAACGATATTAATTGCGCCCCACGACTTTGACGGGACCCTGCTCACGCTGGTGATCGGTATTGACATGACGACCGGGTTTATGGATGATATGGGCAAGGCTTGCCCGCCTGCGCTCTCTCCGCAACGTACGGCAGGCCACGCGCTTGCCCTGCCCGGAACATCCAGATGAACAACAACCGACCAAGGAGGTTACCATCATGCTGCCCACACCCGCCTATGCCGCCATGACGGCCAAAACGCCAATTGGCCCGTACACCATCGAACGCCGTGAACCCGGTCCCCATGATGTGCTGATCGACATCCTCTACTGCGGCATCTGTCACTCCGACATCCACCAGGCCCGCGATGAGTGGGGCGGCTCCATCTTCCCCATGGTGCCGGGGCATGAGATTGTCGGCACGGTGGTCAGGATGGGGGAGGAGGTCGACAAGTGGCAGCTGGGGGATATCGTCGGGGTGGGGTGTTTTGTCGACTCCTGCCGGGAGTGCGAGGCCTGCCAAGAGGGGGAAGAGCAGTTCTGCGAACCGGGGATGAGCGTCACTTACAACGGCTACGAACAGGACGGCAAGACCCCCACCTATGGCGGCTACTCCACGCGCATCACGGTGCATGAGGATTACGTCCTGCGCATCCCGCCGCGTCTGCCCCTGGAACGGGTGGCGCCCTTGCTCTGCGCCGGCATCACCACCTATTCGCCGCTCAAACGGTTCGGCGCCAAGGCCGGAGACCATGTCGCCATCGTTGGCCTGGGGGGGCTCGGCCATATGGGGGTGAAGATCGCCAAGGCCTTTGGGGCCACGGTCACCGTGCTCAGCCACTCGGCCGGCAAGCGGGCGGCTGCCCTGGCCCTGGGCGCCGATCATTTCGTGGTCACCAGCGAGCCGCAGGCCTTTACGGAGCATCGCAAGCGCTTTGATTTCATCCTGGATACGGTCTCCGCCCCCCACGACTACAACGCCTATCTGGAGTTGTTGAAACGGGACCGGACCATGGTGCTGGTCGGCATCCCCGACCCGGTGCCGCTCTCGGCCGCGTCCTTGGTCATGCAGCGCCGCCATCTCTCCGGCTCGCTCATCGGCGGGGTCCGCGAGACCCAGGAGATGCTCGATTTCTGTGCCAAGCATGGGGTGCTCGCCGATGTCGAGGTGATCCCCATCCACAAGGTCAACGAGGCCTATGCGCGGGTGCTGAAAAGCGATGTCCGTTACCGCTTTGTCATCGACATGGCGAGTCTGAAATAGACCCTGCACCAGGTGGGCTGCCGGCGACTTGGCGCGCGGCATCATTTTCGTACCCTTCCCCCCCGGGAACTGTTACCATGATCCCTGACCGCCGAGGCGGCGGTCGGTGACACCCCATTGACCATCACGCGTCGGAGGAGACCATGAAGAAGATAGCCCTAAGCGATACCCGCGAATTCAGTCCGATTTCCATGCGGAGTTTTGTGCTGCACGACTCCCCCTATTTCAAGATCATCAACTTTAATCTCGGGGCCGGTCAGCTCTTTCCGGTCCACTCCCATCAGATCGAGGGGCAGCTCAGCATCGTGGTGCTGGAAGGGGAGGGGGAGTTCCTCACCGACGACTCCGCCATCCCGGCCCTGACCGGCGACATGCTGGTCGCCGATATCAGCGAGCCCCACGGGGTCAAGGCCACCACCGACATGCGGATCATCGTCACCATTGCCCCGCCGATCTGACCCTTTACCCTTCAGCAGGAGATAACGAACATGGAGAACTTTACCCGCTGGGATGACTATCTGGTGGCGGAACACGAGTTGATCGAACGGGCCATGGCGGTGCTCAAGGGGTGCCTGGAGTCCATTGAGTTGAGCGTGGAGGTGGATACCGTCAAGCTGGGCCGGGCCATCGATTTCCTCATCCAGTTTGGCGACCGCATCCATAACATCAAGGAGGAGCAGCTGCTCTTCCCCCTGATGGGCAGCAGGGGGATCCCGATCCAGGGCGGACCCATTGGGGTGATGATCATGGAGCATGAGGCGGAGCGGGAGCTGCTTGCCCGCATGCAGACCCTCCTCCCCGGCTTTAGCGAACTCCCCTTTGCCGAGCGCATCCACTTCAAGGAGGAGGGGATGGAGTACCTGAAGGTCCGGGCCGATCACATCTGGAAGGAGACTGATATCCTCTACCCCATGGGCCGCCAGGTGATGAACGATGACGACAACCGGGAGCTGCTCGCGGGGTTCGCGGCCATCAACAGCGCCCATTACGGCGACCAGGCCTTTGTCCACTTCCAGACCATGGTGGCCGAGGTGGAGAAGGGGGGGCGGGGGATGAAGAAGCTGATCGAGACCCTCTCCTACCGGCAGCTGGACGCCATCATGGAGGCCATGCCCTTCGAGGTCACCTTTGTCGATGCCCATGATTCGGTGGCCTACTTCAACCGCCTGGACAAGACCAAGATCTTCCCGCGCACCCGTTCGGTCATCGGCCGCCAGGTGGAGAAGTGTCACCCGGAGAAGAGCGTGGACACGGTGAAGCGGATCGTCACCGGCTTTAAGGAGAAGACCCTGGATAAGGCGGAGTTCTGGATCGACTTTAAGGGGGAGAAGGTCCTGATCCGCTACTTCCCGGTCTATGACGATGGGGGCGAGTACCTGGGGGTGCTGGAGGTCACCCAGGAGATCGGCGCCATCCAGCGGATCACCGGCCAGAAACGGTTGCTGGATTGATGGCGAAGCCCTGAGGGCGAGATTTTGGGTTGCGGAAATGCGCATTAGAGGCTATGGTCCTCTGCATTTTCGCGACAGGAGAAGGATATGAAGATTCCCACCATTGACCTTGGTTGCTGCACCCGCTGCGATGGCTGTCTGGCCGTCTGCCCGGAGGTCTTTCACTACAACGAGGCCACCGGCATGATCGAGGTGGCCGACCTGGCGAGCTACCCCGAGGAGTGCGTGGACGAGGCCATCAAGGACTGCCCGGACGATTGCATCACCTGGGAAGAGCGGTAGCGGTGGTCCCGTCGAACACGGCAGGCGGTTGATTCCGCAAGAGCTGTTGGGAATTGTTTTCAGCCACAATTGATGAAATCGCAAAAAATCGTGAAGCTGACCATCTGCCAATGTAATTTCAATGTGTTACAGGGCGTGCCAGCGGCGGTTGAGCTGTTTTTGCGAAACCGTCACAATTGAATTTGAGTTTGCAGTTGCAACGGAGAGGTGCCAGAGCGGCCGAATGGGACGGTCTCGAAAACCGTTGACCCTCCGGGGTCCGAGGGTTCGAATCCCTCCCTCTCCGCCAAGTAGTCATTTTAAGACGTCCAGAGAAGTACAGGTAACCCGCACTCCGACAAGGTTTGCGGGTTTTTTGTTGTCCAACGACATTCAATGAGATATTGTGGAAATTATGCATTCAAACGGGTAAAATAGCGGGCAGAAATTGAACGGGTAGAATTTCTACCCGTTACCGTGAAACCTCTACCAGCAGGGGGCCACAATGCCAAAGGTAGGAATCAATCTCTTGAGCGATGTTGCTGTTAAAGCAGCAAAATACGGTGACAAGGAATCTCGCCGGGATGGTGGGGGCTTGTGGCTGATTGTCGAGCCTGGCGGAAAAAAATGGTGGAAGCTCAGAACCGTCTTTGCCGGTAAGGAGAATTCTTTTTCCCTCGGCGAATATCCGAAGGTGAGCCTTGCCCATGCCAGGAAAGAGCGCGACGCGCTAAGGGTTAAGATTGCAATGGGCATCGACCCGGCGGCAGCAAGGAAGGCAGGGAAGGCCAAGGCAGGCGGGGGAGGTAGTTTTGAAGATGTGGCGCGGTCTTGGTATGACCGTTTCAAAAGCCAATGGTCAATAGGTTATGCCGACGACATTTTGACAGGGCTCGAAAAAGATGTCTTTCCATATATTGGCAAACGCCCAATAGGGGAAATATCAGCGCACGAACTGCTGGCCGTTTTGGATAGGATCAAGGCCAGGACCTTGGAAACTGCCCACCGGATAAAGACAATATGTGGGCAAATCTTTCGGTATGCAATACAGGCCGGGAATGCCACGCACAATCCTGTTGATGCATTGCGCGGGGCCTTGCCCAGCAGAAGACCGAAACACATGGCGGCCCCTACCGAGCCGAAAGACGTTGCCCCATTGCTCAGGATGTTGAATGGCTACACGGGGTCATTTGTGGTTGCCTGCGCCCTGCGGTTGGCACCTTTGGTATTTGTTCGGCCTGGTGAGTTGAGACATGCTGAATGGTCGGCGATTGACCTTGAACAAGCTGAATGGCGGTTTGAGGCCAGTAAGACCAACACCGATCACCTTGTTCCGCTGTCCAGTCAGGCGGTAGTGATACTGCGGGAGGTACACGCCTTGACAGGGGTTGGCCGGTATGTATTCCCTTCTTGCCGCTCTGCGTCAAGGCCGATGTCCAACAATACCGTCAATGCCGCAATGCGCCGCATGGGGATTGATACCAGAGAGGAGCTTACCGGGCATGGGTTCCGGGCTATGGCGCGAACGATTCTTGATGAAGTCCTGGGCTACCGGCCCGACCTGATAGAACATCAGCTTGCCCATGCCGTCAAAGACCCGCTGGGCCGTGCCTACAATCGGACAAAGCACTTGCCAGAGCGTAAGGCGATGATGCAGGCCTGGGCCGACTATCTCGACAAACTCAAGGCCGGGGCTGAGATCATACCGATCCGGGCGGCGGCTGGATGATTTAGAGTATCAAAATTCGTGGGATAGGCCGACGGGCCGACAAGCTGGAAATCCTTGCCAGTTTCCCATGAATGTTTTCAAGGAGGCAATCCAAAGGAGGTTGTGCCGATGACAATGAGGGATGCCTATTATCAAAGTCTAAATGAGCAATATGAAAAGGATGGAGAGTATGCCTTAGAACGTTTCCAGGGTGAAGCTCAATGTTTTGCGAGAAGTCGGAAAAACTTCATGATCGACAAGACTAGAAGCCGGTGGACGCCATCAGATGGGGAACGGGAAGAAGTTTTAGTTTCTTTCCTTGCAGATATAAAGGCATCAAAACAAGCCGTTGTCGCCGAGAAAGAAGCACTCATAAAGGCATCAAAGAACGCGACTGACGCCAAATATTCGCCCGGAAGAGAATCCTATTCCGTGGCACTTGGTATAGCCGAAGAGCTATGGAAGAACGGCGACTATCGTACGCATGACAAGATGCTGGTCCACCTTGTAGGAAAAAACGGCTCTAGCCCTGGCACTCCGGAAAAATTTCATTATTTAAGCAAATTTGATGAATCTTGCGGATACACGTGCAACGGACTCCGCGACAAGTTGAAAGAGTTGGCCTACAAAATTGATAAAAGGTTAGTGCGAGGCCTAAAAAAATAAAAGGGTTACTACCTGCGCGCAAGGGGTAACCTCTGCGCGCAACCGCAGAGTTTTTTTAATAATATAAGAAACTTAGTATTGCTTCATTCGCCAAGGTATCCCCTTGGTATTCATTAAACGAATGGAGGAATACTATGCAGACCGCAACACCCCTTCCCCACACCGGCTATTTACGTTTAGCCGACATCGTAGGCAGTACCCGGCTAGGCAAACCCGCGATCATCCCAATCTCACGAAGTACCTTTCTTGCTGGCGTTAAGTCTGGACGCTACCCCCTGAAGCCTATCAAGCTATCCGAACGCTGCACAGCCTACCGTGTTGAAGAGGTCAAGGCCCTGCTCGATCAGTTATCCGGGGCGGTGATTTAACCATGGCCGCAAATGGAAAACCCCAAGGGGCCGAAGCTGGGGAGCGAGGCCGCCAAGGGGTTAAAAAACTACACCCCCAAAGTAACCCATTTCGGCAGATAGCGCTATTTTTTCGGGCGACGATCAAGGCGATAATCATCTTTCTGGCTTGCCGTTGCCTGATAACTGAGGCCCTGGCCGACCGGCTTTGTGGGAGGTTGCACCATGATTGACTGTGAGCGGGTGCGATCCGCATTATCGCACATACCCCCGTATGATCGTGAAGAATGGGTCCGGATGGGTATGGCCGTCAAGTCCGAACTTGGCGACAGCGGCTTCACCATCTGGGATGAATGGTCCCGGCAGGCTGATTCATACGATGAGGCAGCGGCCCGCGATTCTTGGCGGTCATTTCGAGACGGGGCTATCACCGGCGGGACCCTGTTTCACCAGGCCAAGGCGAATGGCTGGCAGGATGACGGGACGTGCCAGGGGCCAACTCTGGAGCAACTAGCCGAGAGACGGGCGCGGGCAATAGCAAGAGCCGAGAAAGAGCGGCAGAAGGCCGACCGGGCGGCGGTCAAGGCAAAGGCAATCTGGAAGGCATCGACCCCGGCGCGGGCCGATCATCCTTACCTTGTCAAAAAGCAGGTCAAGCCGGTTGACACCCTGAGGGAGATCGACCTTGCCCGGCTGGTAGAGATGATTGGCTATCCCCCACAAGCCAAAGGGGAACCGCTGGAGGGCGACCGAATCTTGATAGTTCCAGTCAAGGTTGGTGACGGGCTGGCTACCATTGAGATGATCGACATCACCGGACGCAAGACCGCCCTGGCCGGTGGCCAGAAGGCGGGCGGCTATTGGGCGGCGCAACAACTACCCTATGGTGATGGTCAAGGCCTGCGCTTGCTGTTGGGTGAAGGCGTGGCAACGGTCCTTTCATGCAGTGAGGCGACTGGCTACCCCGTGGTGGCGGGGTTGTCCTGCGGCAATCTGTTGACAGTGGCGCGTATGCTGCGGGAACGTCACCCGGAGGCTGAATTGATTATCCTGGGCGACCTGGGCAAGGGCCAAACCAAGGCGGAGGAGGCAGCAAAGGCCGTGGGCGGTCTGCTGGCCTTGCCTGCCTTTGGCCAAGATAGAGCGGAGGGGATGACAGACCTTAACGACTTGGCGACCCTACGCGGACTGCCTGCGGTCAAGGCCTGTATTGAGGCAGCGATTGTTCCACTGGGTGGGCCAGACCTGCCCATAATAACGGTGACCGAAAGCGAGCCGGATAAGAACCAAGGTGCGGCGGGCGGCCAAGCTCCCGCGACAGATCAGGAAAGAAAAGAAACGGTCAAACGCTTGGCGGCCCTTTCACCGTTTGAATACGACATCAAGCGAAAAGACGAGGCCAAGACCCTTGGAGTCCGGCCGACCACACTTGACATAGCCGTCAAAGAAGCCCGCAAGGGGGGGAATAACAATGACCTCCCCTTCATTGAGGTGGACCCCTGGCCCGAGCCCATTAACCCGGCCAGGGTACTGACTGATATTGCGGCGGCGATCCGGCGTTTCATCGTCTGCGATAAGGAAATATCATTTGCCGTGGCCTTATGGGTGGCGATGACCTGGTTTATCGACGTCATACAGGTTGCACCCCTGGCGATCATCACGGCGCCGGAAAAGCGTTGCGGCAAAACGCAACTGTTGACTCTGTTGGGGCGATTGGTGGCCCGGGCGATCCAAGCAAGCAGTATTTCCCCTGCGGCTCTGTTCCGTACCATCGACGCATGGGGGCCGACACTGCTTATTGACGAGGCCGACGCCTTCATGAAGGACAACGAGGAACTGCGAGGCCTTATCAATTCCGGCCATACCAGAGATTCAGCTTATGTCATTCGTACTGTGGGCGAGTCCTTCACCCCAACCAAGTTCAACACCTGGGGGGCCAAGGCGTTATCAGGCATCGGTCACGTTGCCGATACCCTTATGGATCGGGCGGTCATTCTGGAACTACGGCGCAAGATGCCCCATGAACAAAGCGACAGAATACGCCACGCCGAGCCGGGGCTATTCGATGACCTGCGGGCGAAGTTGGCCCGTTTTGCCAAGGACTATAGCAACCAGGTGAGACAGGCCCGGCCGCAACTGCCCCCAAGTCTTAATGACCGTGCCCAAGACAACTGGGAGCCTCTGCTTGCCATTGCCATGGTTGCCGGTGGGGACTGGTTGGAGATTGGGACCAAGGCCGCCTTGAAGCTATCCGGCAGTGAGAGCACGGCTCAAACAGTAGGGACTGAGTTGCTAGCCGACATCAAGGAAGTATTCGAGACCAAGGCCGTGGACCGGATCAGCACGGCGGAACTTATCAAGTCGTTATGTTCCGATGATGAAAAGCCGTGGGCTACCTTCAACAAGGGCTTTCCCATCAAGCCTAGGCAACTTGCAAACAAGCTGAAAGGGTATGGGGTGATAAGTAAGACCGTCCGTTTCAGTTCTGTTGAAACTGCAAAAGGCTACGACAAAAATCAGTTTGACGAGTCATTTTTACGCTATATCCCCTCTTCACCCTCTTCACCCTCTTTATCCGTCACGCCGTCACAAACCAATAACCACGGGGCATTATCTGTGACGGATGATCCGACACGTTACGTTAGCGTTACGGATAGGAAAAACCAGAAACCCCCGCCATCATTGAGTTGTGACGTTGTGACGGATAGAAAGTCCTACCCGGCGAGTGGCATAGTGGAGGTGGAGATATGACCCCGGATGAAATTATTCAGGCGGCCAAGAGTGATGGCGTCCTTGTCTGCTTATCCGACACAGGAACCATCAAAGCCACCGGGGAGCAGGGAGCTATTGACCGATGGCGCGACATTCTACGCGAGTACAAGGCCGGGATCATCGATTTGCTAACCGGGGAGGCACTAGCCGGGAGTGCTGACCCGGCACCACCATTGCCGCCGTGGTGTCGGGCTGGTTGTCCTTCCCTTGATATTATCCCTGGGGCTGGCCCCGGTTGTGCCCGAGCCTTGGCTGGTGGGCCTTGGCTTGAGGAGTGGCGACGGTTGGACACCATGGCGACGTGTCCGGAGCTGATGCACTAAAATAGAATCAGAAAGGGGGGCAATAATGGCAAAGGAATCAAAAGCAGTCACAAAGAGTCCGGACAAGAGCGTTCCCTATTTAACGGGGCCGACTGATGCCGAAACTTTCCGAAATTCAGCGGTTTTAATTTGTGGGCCTGAGCTTGCAGCGTACAGGGTAATTAATGCGGCAGATGGCCAAGGAAGCTTAGGGGAGATATTGGACGTACCGGCTTTGGTGGAACATTTACGGGAACAAGCAGGCAAGGTGCAAGGTGGTGACCTGTCTCAAGCTGAAGCTATGCTGATGAACCAGGCAACCGCCTTGCAAAGCCTTTTTGCCCGGTTGGCCGAACGTGGTATGGGGCAAAACACCTTGCTCGTTTTGGAAAGCTTTATGAAATTGGCCCTGCGTGCTCAAAACCAATGTCGGGCCACCTTGGAAACCTTGGCCGCGATCAAGAATCCGCCGGTTGTATTTGCCAAGCAGGCCAATATTGCCAATGGTCCGCAACAGGTGAACAATGGCAGCGAGGCCCCCCGCGCACGGGAAAATAAAATTAAGCAAACCCAACTATTGGAGGGTACACCCAATGAAGAACGGCTGGACTTTGGAACGTCGGCAACGGCAAGCGGAAATGATCAGACGATGGAAACCGTGGGAGCGGTCAACCGGGCCACGAACGGAGGGAGGAAAACAGGCGAGTGCAAGGCGCGGATATAAAGGAGGGCTCAGGGGAAAGCTACGGAAGCTTAGCCTGGCGTTACGCGAGCAACGCCGGGAGCTTGAGGACATTGCCACTTGAGTGAGGGCAGTACTCAATGACTTTAACTTGGATGGGATCAAGGATTTGATTAACTGCTTTGTCCGGGCTGAAAGATTTTGTGATAGATAGATTGGCGCGAGGATCAAAGAGGGAGAATTATT
>CAYSFY010000037.1:14228-17789 GCA_964430285.1 uncultured Desulfobulbia bacterium | reverse complement strand
GATATAAAGGAGGGTTCAGGGTACAGCTACGGCGGATCAGCCGGGCGTTACGCGAACAAATGAGGGGGCTTGAGGACATCGGCCCATAAGCAGGGCATCATTCGCTATTTACGAACCGTCACCTTTCGAGGCTGGCGGTTTTTTTATGCCCTGGGCTGAGTGATAAAATTTGTCACTTGATGGACTGCGGGGAGCGTGCAGGGAACCCTGGCCCGTGACGTGAGCAGATGGACAGGGGTATGCCACGGTTAATCAGCCTATGGAGAAAAAGTTTATCTCGTGGAAATGGTGAAATAGGGCGCTTTCCTTGGCGGGGCTGGCAGGGGGCTACTTAATAGCGGAAACGTGCTGTAAAAATTCTGCAAAATGTACTTCTTGATGGGGGTGCAGGGTTAGCACATGGCCAAATACCTCCCGAGATGTTGAACGAAGCAACCCATCCCCAAACAGAATTAGTTCGGATTCTTTTAGCTTATTTTTTGACGGATGATATAGCCATATTTCATCTTGAGATTCTTGGCTAGTTTTCTCGTCAATTAGGTAGCCAGCAGCCATTAGGGCATTTAACCTTTTTAACGCTACTGATTTTTTTTGTTCGATCATTTCTTGTATGTCATCTATATTAATGCTAATTTTTTGTGGCTATGTTTGAAAAGTTCACCATACTATCTTACCGCATTCTTTTCGAGGGCGGCGGTTTTTTTGCACTTGGCAAGATTCATATTTTTTAGATGTTGGCAACAGGGCAAGAAGGGGCTATAAAACGTCAATAAAGGGAGCAGCAAACAGGGTAACGGGTAGAATAACGGGTAAAATTTTTAATCCTTTCTCTGGAATCCACTAACAATAGGGGTTTCAGGGATTTATTCGACTCCCTCCCTCCCGCCAAGTAGACATTTTAAGAGATTCCAAGAAGTACAATTAACCCGCACTCCGACAAGGTTTGCGGGTTTTTTGTTGTCCGATGACATCCAGCAGGATTTTTTGAGGTGGACAGAAGGTGGACATGGTGGTGGACACCCCCCCAGGGGCCAAGTCTTTGGATGACCATAGAACGGGGATCACTACGTATTGACTTGCCAGGAAATAAAAAAAGGCAGCGGCCAATGAAGGCACTGCCATGAAATGGGCCTTAAGCCCAGAAGTTCAAGGTGTTGGGCTGTTGTCCCGAAAAACCGCCAGCATACGGTGATCTTCGACGCCAAGGACAATGAGAACAATCTGGTGAAGTCGGCACCGGTGACCATCACGGTGAGTGGCGGGATGGATTTGAAAACCACGGCGACATCCACCACGACCACCACCGAGGCTCTGACTACTACCACGACGACTGTGCAGTCCACCACATCCACGATAAGTCATAATGTGAGGAGAAGCTCCGCCCGTGTAGAGCGAGACGTGTTGGTTTAAATCTTTGTGATTTCCTTTACCTTTTGTATCGCTTGTATTACATCTAATACAAAAGGAGGCGCCAACCATGTTGACCATACGATTGCCAGAAGCCACGGAACAGAGGCTCAATAATCTTGCCAAGGAAACCCATAGGCCCAAAAGCTTTTATGTCCGCGAGGCTATTGAGCGGTCCCTTGACGACATCGAAGATATCTACCTGGCACAGGTCAGGCTTGAGGCCCTGCGCGCTGGCAAAAGCAATACCTACACCTTAGAGGAAGTTGAGAAAGAACTTGGCCTGGAAAGTAGTATTTGAAGAATCGGCCAAGAAGGAACTGCTGACGCTAGACAGGAAGGCGCAGACAGAGGTCGTGCATTACCTGAGAAGCAGAATAGCCACCGAGCTAGATCCTCGACGTTTTGGTGAGCCGCTGCGCAAAGAGTTAGCTGGCCTGTGGAAATATCGCATTGGGAACTATCGCGTTATTTGTGAAATCAAAGACGAAGAGGTGACTGTCCTCGTGATCCGTATTGGCCATCGAAGCAAGGTGTATGGTGGGCATTGAAAGGCCTCGTCATGGTGGTTGCCTCGGTGGTTCCCATTCGGCGTTTGGGAAGCTCTTCTCAGCTTTGTCGGTTTTTGCGAAACCGACAAACTTGATGGTCTCGCAAAAAGTCCAAAAATTAGCCATCCGCCTACGTACTATCAACAAATTACACGGTGTGCCGGCGTCGATTGAGCTGTTTTTTGCGAAAGCGACAAACCTAGTCTTGGCGGGACTTGTAAGGATTTATTCGCATCCCTCCCGCGAATGAGGTGGTGGCTAGCGATCGCTCCGCCAGGCCGGGGCTTAAGGGAGGTACCCCTCTTGGCTGGCGCCGGCCGCGGCCGGCAAGGTGATGGTCAGGGTGGTGCCCTCTCTTTCGCCCGTGGTCATGGTCAGCGAACCGCGGTGGGTGAGGGCGATCATTTTGGCGCTGTAGGTGCCGAGGCCGGTGCCGCCCGGCTTGCCCGCGGTGGCGTATTTTTCGAAGAACCTCTCCCTGATCTCCTTGGGCACGGCCCCCTGGTTATGGATGCCAATCTCCACCCTGGGGTTACCCTGCTTCAGGGTGATAGCGATGGTCCCCCCCCGTGGCGAGGCCTCCACCGCGTTCTTGACCAGATTGGCGAGCATCGAGTAGCAGAGCAGTTTCTCCCCCAGGGCCATAAACCCCTGTCCGCTCGGGCAGGGCTCCCCATCCATGGTGATCTTCACCTCTATCCCCCTCTCCGCGATGATTGTCGAGTCGTCCAAGGCCACCCGGATAATGGGCAACAGGTCGACCGGGCTCGGGCTGAAGCGGTAGGTCCCCTTCTCCATCTGCAGGATATTCAAGGAGTCGTTGATCATCTGGAGCATCCGGTAGCCGGAGTCATGCACCATGGTCAGGAATCCCCGCTGCCGCTCAGTGAGGTTGTCGTCTTCCAGCAGCAGCCCCGGGATGCCGATGATGCCGTTCAACGGGGTCTTGAGGTCGTGCCTGGTGATCTGGTCGATGTCGCGGCGCAGGGCCTCCTCCCGTTTTTCGGCGGTGATGTCGCTGAAGGTCACCACCGCGCCGGTGATGTTGCCATTGTTGATGATCGGGGTGCTGATGAATTTTACCGGCAGGGTGCTGTTGTCGCTGCGCCAGAAGATATCATCGCTCATGGTGATGATGGCGCCGGTTTCCAGGGATTGCTGGATGGGGCAGTTGAGGGCGGAGTAAGGCATGCCCTCAAGGGTGGTGTGATGGGTGAGACCGTGGAGGTTCTTGCCCAGCAGTTCGTCGGGGATGTAGCCCAGGATGCGGGCCGCCGCTTGGTTGACAAAGGTGACCTGGCCATTGGGGTCGATGCCGATGATCCCCTCGCCGGCGGAGTCCAGCAGCAGCTTGTTTTTCCTGACCTCCCGGCGCAGCTCCCTAAGGCCCTGGCGGGCCTCGATATGGATGAGCAGCCGGGCCAGCAGCTCTTCCCGGGGACAGGGCTTAATGATGTAGTCGGTGGCCCCGGCCTGGAAGAAGTCAAGGACCTGGTGGCGCGACTCTTCCGGACAGAGGAGGAGGATCGGGGTGGTGCTGAAGCGCGGCAGGGAGCGCAGGTAGCGGCAGAGTTCCTTGCCATTGAGCGCAGTGCCGCCCCCC
>CAYSFY010000037.1:2591-14218 GCA_964430285.1 uncultured Desulfobulbia bacterium | reverse complement strand
TGATCTCCAGGTCGATGGCGTGCTGCTCGGGGATGATGGTGGTGGCCTCGGCCTCGTCTTTTGCCTGGAGTACGTTTACCCCCTGCTGTTCCAAGCAGGCGGTGATAATGCGGTTGGAGGCGGCATCGCTGTCGATCAACAGGGCGGAGAGGCCGCTCATCCGGCGCTTGAGCAGGAGGATGCGGTTGATCTTCTGTTCGAGTTCGTCCCAAAAATTGGTGTCCGCGGTAGGGATGACCCCCATGGCCCCGAGCTTGAACCCCAGGGTTTCGAGGTCGCGGCTACTGTGCTCGGTGATGAAGATGATCGGGGTGTTGCCGGCGTGGGTCAGGGCGCGCAGGGCGCCGGTGGTCGCGGCGTCTTTCAGGTCGGCCAGGGTAACGGCCAAGAGGATGATGTCGGGTTTGCCGTGGGTAGCGAGATTAATGGCCTCTTGCAGGCTGATAACCTCCTGGCCGCGGAAGCCATGCTGCCCCAGGAAGTCACGGAGAGAGGTGGCCAGTCCCTTGTTGTTGACCTTGATCAGGGCGGTAAAGGCGGGCTCGTCCGCACCCTGGCCGGCGTGGGCCGGGTGGAGAGCGTCCGGGTTGTGTAGGGCGATGATCTGATCGGCGCCCAGGAAATCGCCATTGTGCTCGCCCATGACCTTGAGATAAAAGGCGCAGCGCATGCAGTTCTTGGCCTTGGCGGCGGTGGTGCCTTGGAGCTTGCCTTCGCAGAGGGTGCCCGAGATGGCCCAGCAGGCCCGTCCGCCGCAGACCCCGCCGTGGATGCCGTCGCAGTTTTTGGCAATGGCCGCCGGGCAGACCCCGAGTTCATGGACCTTGTTGCCGCCAGGTTCGCGACCGCAGCGGGAGAACTCCCAGCAGTTGATCTTTTTGTGCTTCATCGCAACATTCCCGGGTTGAGCAGATTGGCCCTTTCATGGTAACAGAAGGGGCGTGGGCTCGGAGGCGGCTGGCGGCCGGGTATGGCCAACAACAAGCAGTCGCCTCCATTTGGAGGTCCTAGTAGAAAGCATAGCTTACGGTATTCCTGATAAGAGTTCTACCTGAATTGCTTGCAGTCAATATTTTTTTTGAGAGGTGGCGATTGCTGATTGCTACCCTGGGGGAGAGAGATCCTGACCATGCTGCGCCTTCTTCATACCTCCGACTGGCATCTCGGCCATAATCTCTTCCACAAGGAGCGGCGCCAGGAGCATGCCCGGTTTTTGGAGTGGCTGCTTGGCGCCTTGCGTCAGTACGAGGTCGACGCCCTGGTGGTGGCGGGTGACCTCTTCGATACCGTGGCGCCGCCCAACTACGCCCTGGCCCTCTATTACGATTTCCTGCGGCGCCTGGCCGAGACCCCCTGCCGCCAGGCCATCATCATCGGCGGCAACCACGACTCCGCCGCCAGCCTCCACGCCCCGCGTCAACTGCTCAAACTCTTCGACATCCACGTCATTGGCTCGGCGGACCGCGATGACCCCGGTCCGGACTTGATCGTGCTCCGGGACCGGCAGGGCGCCCCCTGCGGCGTGGTCGCCGCCGTTCCCTTCCTCAGGGAGCGCGACGTGCGCCGCGCCGTGGCCGGCGAGTCCCATGACGACAAGGCTAAGGCCTACATCCAGGGTCTTGCCGACCACTATGCCCTGCTCCAGGGGTTGGGCCGGGCGCGGATTGCCGAACTTTGCGGGGATGACCACGGCCTGCCCCTGATCGCCACCGGCCATCTCATGGCAGCGGGCGGGGAGATCAGCACCAGTGAGCGCGAGGTGACGGTGGGCACCCTGGGCGGCATCCCGGCCCGTCTCATCGCCCAAGGGTTTGACTACCTGGCCTTGGGACACCTGCATAAGGCCCAGACCGTCAACGGGCCTTGCCCGGCGCGTTACTCCGGTTCACCCCTGCCGCTCAGTTTTGCCGAGGCCGGCAGGGAGAAGGAGATGACCCTGGTCACCTTCCAGGAGGGAGAGAGGGTGCCGCGGCTCACCCCCATAGCGGTGCCCAGGTTCCAGGAGCTGCACACGGTGCGCGGCGGATGGGGTGAGGTGGAGGCCTTTTTTCACGGGCTTGCCAGCAGCGGCCCCCCGCTATGGGTGGAGGTCCAGCTGGATGTGGAGGTCTGGGGCCCCGGGGTCCAGGAGAGGGTCGATGACCTGGCCCGGGGCAAGGCGGTGGAGGTGTTGGCGGTACGTAACGGCCAGCGGCTCACCCCCCGCTTCGCCGATGGCGACGACCCTTGCGAGGTGTTGACCGCCTTGACCCCCATGGAGGTCTTTAGCCGCCGCCTCGATCTGGTCGAGGGGTTGGATAGGGATGAACACGCCGCCCTCCTCCTCCTCTATCAGGAGGCGGTAGACGCGGCCCAGCGGGCACTGGAAGGGGGGACGGATGCGGATTAACCGGCTGTTCCTGAAAAACCTGAACTCCCTGCGCGGCGAGTTCACCCTGGACTTTGACCACCCCCCCTTGGCCGATGCCGGCATCTTTGCCATCACCGGGGCCACCGGCGCCGGCAAGACCACCATCCTCGACGCCATCGCCGTGGCCCTCTATGGCCAGACCCCGCGCCTCTCCGCCGGCAGCAGCGGTGAACTCATGAGCCGCAACAGCGGCGAGTGCCTTGCCGAGGTGGAGTTTACCGTGGACCGGGGCCGCTACCGCTCGCGCTGGTCCCGGCGCCGGGCCAGGGGCAAGGCCGATGGCGCCTTGCAGCCCACGGCCATGGAGTTGGTGGAGATCGGTGCCCAAGGCGAGCGGAGTATCGAGGACCAGGTGCGCGGGGTGATCGAGCGGGTCGAGGCCCTAACCGGCCTTGATTTTGCCCGCTTCACCCGTTCGGTGATGCTGGCCCAGGGGAGTTTCGCCTCCTTTCTCAAGGCCAAGGAGAATGAGCGGGCCGAACTCCTGGAGCGCATGACCGGCACCCGCATCTACTCCCTGATCTCCATGGAGGTCTTTGGTCGCGCCCGGGAGGAGCGGGCGCGGCTGGACGAACTGGTGGCCATCAACGACCACCTGGATCTGCTCACCCCTGAACAGGTGGCCGAACTGGAGGCGGAGGCCACGCTGCTCACCACCACCATCGCCGGCGGTGAAGAGGGGTTGCGCGGCTTGCGGGCCCGGGAGGCCGTTGCCCTGCGCTTTGCCAGCCTGGAGGAGGTGCGGCGCGGCACGGAAGAGGAGTTGGCGAAGGTGGTGGCCGAGGAGGCCAGCGCTGCCCCTGCCTTTGCCCGGCTGGCCCTGGCCGAGGCCGCGCTGCCTCTTCTCCCCGACCTCCGTGAACTGGATGCCGTCAACGGCCAGCGCCAGGCCTTGCGGACCGAGGCGGAGGAGCTCAAAGAACGCGGCATCCGTTTGCAAGCCGAACTGGAGAGGGCGCGCCAGACCCGTGTCGCCCTGGAGGAGGAGGTTGCACGCTTTAGCGAGCAGGCCCGGCTGCGGGAGGAGATGATCCAGGAGGCAGAGCGGCTGGATCAGCATATCCGTTTGCAGCAGGAGGAGCTGGCCACTAGGCGGCAGACCATCTCCGTCCTGGAGGCGGAGCAGACGCGGTTGGCGGCGGCAGGGGAGCAACAACGCCTGCTGCTGGCCCAGGGCGCGGCCCGGATGGCCTCGCTGGACCTGGCCCTCCAGCAGAGTAGTGGCGATGCCGCCTTGGGCCACGATCTCAGTCTGCTGGTGGAGCGGCTGCAAGGGCTTGCCGGGCACCGTCTGCGCTTTAGCGACAACCGGCGCCAGCAGGAGCGGGTCGAGCTGGAGCTGCACCGCTTGGGCCAGGAGAAGGAGCGGTTGCGGCAGCAGCAGGGGGTGACGGATCAGGCCTTGGCCGCCTTGCAGGGGCGGTTGACCGAGGGTGAGGCGCGGGTGGCCGCGGCCCTCCAAGGCCAGAGCTGCGACGCGCTGGAACAGGGGTTGGCCGCCCAGCGGCAACGCCTGCCGCGTCTCGCCACCCTAGTGGCCCAGGTGGCGGAGATGGCAAAGCTCTCCCAAGAGCAGGCAAGCAAGGAGGGGCGCCAACAGGCATTGACCGCCGAGCTTGCCGAGTGCAGGCTCCGTGGGCAACAACTCCACGAGCAACAACGTCATGGGGAACAGCTCCTGGCCCTGATGGAGGAGCGTCAGGTCCTGGCCGCCCGGGTCGCCAGCTATGAGGAGGAGCGCGGCCAGCTTACCGCCAACGCCCCCTGTCCGCTGTGCGGCTCTCTGGACCACCCCTGGACCACCGTGGCCCGGCCTGGTGTGCTTGAGCCGGATCAGGCCCGGGCCGAGGTGGTGGCCCAACGCCGCCTGCTCCAGGCCTTGGTTGCCGACCAGGGTGGCCTTGCCAGCCGGATCGTGGAGCGGGAGCGAGAGGCTACCGCCCTGGCCGAGGAGATCGGGGGTCTGGTGCGGACGCTGACCCGGATGCGGGCGGAGGTGGCGCAACAGATCCTGGTGGCCGGAGTCACCGGCCCGGAGCAGGCCCTGCCCGCCCAGGCGGCCCTGGAGCAGGCGATTTTAGCCGATCAGGCGAGGCTTGCCGATATCCGTAAGCGGCAGAACGAAAACGACGCCTTGCTCCGTCAGCTGATGGCGGCGGAGAAGGCCGGGGCGGCGGTGGTGGTGGAGCTGGAAAAGGCCCAGGCCCTGATCGCCAACCACCAGGCCACGGCAGGCAGGTGCCGGGAGGAGGCGGAGGCCCTCTGCCTGCGGGGTGGGGAGCTGTCGGCGGCCTTGACCCCGCAACTCGCCCTCTATGGGGTGTCGCTTCCCTCCCCGGGCCAGGAAGAGGAGGTGAGCGCACAGCTCAGGCAGCGGTGGCAGCGTTATGATCAGGCCCGGCAGGAGCGTGGAGAGCTGGTGAGCCGAGAGGCCCAAGCACGGCAGGAATTGGCCGTGACCACCAGCCAACTGGAGGGGGTGCGACAGCGGTTGGCCCGGGAGGGGGAGGTGGCCTGCGGCATGGAGGAGGGAATCGCCACCTTGCACCACAGCCGTTTCGCCCGCCTGGGCAACGAGCCGACTGCGGCGGCCCGGGAGGGGTTGACCGCGGAGAGGGGTCTGCTCCAGGCCCGGCTGGCGGAGCAGGAGCAACTGGTCACTCGCGTCAGCAGTCAACTGGCCACCCAGGGCGAACTCGCAAGCAACAACGGCGCGCAGCTCACGCGACTGGACTCGCTCGGGCAAGAGTTGGCCCGTGCCCTGGCGGTCAAGACCGGGGCCTTGGGTCTTGCCGATGGCGAGGCCCTGCGCCGGGCCCTCATCCCGGATGATGAGTTGCGGGCCTTGGCTGAGCAACGGGAAGCCATCACCACCCGCGGGCGGCGGCTTACGGATCGCTTGACCGAGGTGCGGGGTGAGCTGGCGGGGTTGGGGGCCGAGGCCGCCACCATCGACCGTCAGGCCATGGCCGAGGCCATCCTGGGGGCCAGCGAGGCGGTGGCCCGCCAACAGCAGGAGTTGGGTGCCCGGCGGGAGCAGTTGCGGCGTCAGCGGGAGTTGGCCCTTGAGCATAGCCTGCGCGTGCAGGCCATTGACCGGCAGCGGTTGGAGCAGCAGCGGCGACAGCTGTTGAGCGACCTGATCGGCTCGGCGGATGGCAAGAAGTTTAGGCGCTTTGCCCAAGGCCTGACTTTGGACCATCTCATTGCCTTGGCCAACCGGCAGTTGGCGCGCCTCTCGGACCGCTACCTCCTCAGGCGGCACCGGGGGGAGGAGCTGGGGCTGGAGATCATGGATACCTATCAGGCCGATGCCATCCGCCCCACCGGCACCCTCTCCGGGGGCGAGGAGTTCCTGGTCAGTCTTGCCTTGGCCTTGGGTCTGGCCAACCTCGCGGGTCAGACCAGGATCGACTCCCTCTTCCTGGACGAAGGGTTCGGCACCCTGGATACCGAGACCCTGGAGACGGCCCTCTCCGCCTTGGCCGCCTTGCAGGAGACGGGCAAGACCATCGGCATCATCTCCCATGTCGATGCCCTAAAGGAGCGCATCCCGGTGCAGATCCGCCTGCAAAAATTGGCCGGTGGCTTCAGCGCCATGACCGTTACCGCGTAGGACCTTGCCCGCACTGAGTTTAAAAAAAATTATAGACATATTAACTAATTTCTGTCTAACTGGAGATCAGTACCCGCGTGGGTAGAAGTACAGTCATTTTGGGCGCACGTCGGTGTGCCTCTCCTTCCGCTAGGCAGCCATGGACCCTCTCTCTTACGCCATCCTTGACCATCTGACCGATGCGGTCTGCGTCCTTGACCTGGAGTACCGAGTGGTATTTGCCAATCGGGTGATGGTCGACCTGTGTGGTGGCGGGGAGGAGGTGGTGGGCAGGGGGTGCCATGAGCTCTGCCACCAGAGCCCCTGCCCCTGTGGCCAACGGGACCTGCCGTCCGCGAAGTGTCCGGTATCCGCCGTGTTGACCACCGGCAAGGCGGCCAAGGTCCGTCATCTCCACCGCTTAGCCGATGGCAGCGAACGAGACTACGAGGTGGCCGCCAGCCCGGTGCGTGACCCCGCAGGCGCCTTGGTCAATATCGTCTTGACCCTCCATGATATTACCGAGTGCATGACCGTCAAGCGCAAACTGGCCCGGGCCGCCGGGGTGGACTCGAGTTTTGCCGATTTGGCCAAGTCCCTGATTGCCGGCCACTCCATGGAAGAGATCGCCCACATGGTCCAGGAGCAGGCCCGGCGCTTCACCGGCAGCCAGCACGCCTTTGTCGCTACCATCTGCCCTGACGGCACCCTGCTCATGTCCACCCTGACCCCCAATGCCTGGGGTACCCGGCAGCAAAGCGGCCAGCCCATCGTTTTAAATGAGTTTGGCGGCTTGTGGGGGTGGGTGTTGATGCATGGTCAATCGCTGTTGACCAACGACCCGGCATCCGACCCGCGCAGTACCGGTTTTCCCGATGGCCACTTCCCGGTGCGGCGCTTCCTGTCGGTCCCGGCCATGGTCGGCGATCAGATCCAGGGCTTGGTCTCGGTGGCCAATGCCGAGCGGGACTACACCCCGGAGGATCAGTCCCTGCTGGAGCGCTTGGCCGGTCTCTTTGCCCTGGCGGTCCAGCACCGCGACCACGACCAGAAGGTCCTGCGGGTCAAGCAGGAGTGGGAGATGACCTTTGACGCCATCGGCGACATCGTCTGCCTCCAGGACCGCGACATGCGCATCATGCGGGTCAACCGGGCCACGGCCAAACTGTTTGGCAAGGAGCCCGAGGAGCTGATCGGCCACCCCTGTTACACCCTCTTCCATGATGGGGAAAAGCCCTGCGAAGGGTGCCCCATCGATACCGTGCTCGCCACCTCCTGCCCCCACTTCGCCATTGTCGAACACCCCAAGTTCAATAAGTTCTTCGAGGTGACCCTGTCGCCGATATTGAACAACCAGGGCGAGACCACCGGTTATGCCCACTTTGCCAAGGATATCACCGGCCTGAAGAAGTTGGAACTGCAGCTGCGGGAGGCCTTGAAGATGGAAGCGGTGGGCCGCTTGGCCGGCGGCGTGGCCCATGACTTCAATAATGTGCTCACCGTGATCTCTGGCTATCTCGGGATCGCCATGGCCCAGCTGGACCAGGAGTCGCCGCTTAAGGAGTCCTTGACCGAGGTGGAAAAGGCGGCGCGCCGGGCCGCCAATCTGGTCCGCCAGCTCCTGCTCTTTAGTCGGCGGCAACCCATGCAGTTTGTGCCGATCAATTTCAACGTGGCCTTGCAAGAGTTGCTGAAGATGCTGCACCGTTTTATCGGGGAGAACATCGCCATTGAGATGGCGCTGGCCGACGACCTGTGGCCGCTCAAGGGTGATGCCGGCACGGTGGATCAGATTGTCATGAACTTGGCGGTCAACGCCCGGGATGCCATGCCCACCGGCGGCACTCTGACCATCGAGACCAAGAATGTGGTGGTGGACGAGGCCTTCTGCGTCGGCAGACTCTATGCCCGGCCGGGCCGCTTTGTCCGGCTCAGCATCAGCGACACCGGCTGCGGCATGGACCAGGAGACCATGGGCCATATCTTCGAGCCTTTCTTCACCACCAAGGAGGCCGGCAAGGGGACCGGGCTCGGGCTGGCGGTGGTCTATGGCATCGTCACCGAACACCACGGTTGGATCAACTGTTACAGTCAGCCCGACCAGGGGACGGTTTTCCATGTCTATCTGCCGGCGGCGAACGTGGCGGCCTCGGCGGGGGCGGTGGTGGATGACCATGACTTGGCATCCTTCCAGGGCAAGGGGCAGCGGGTGTTGGTGGTGGAGGATGAAGAGACTATTCTGAACTTCGGCATCTGGGCCTTGAGCCATAATGGCTATCAGGTCAGCTCCGCCAAGAGCGTGGCCGAGGCCATGGCGGTCATGGGCCGGGAGCGGGTCCCCTTCGACATGCTGTTTGCCGATGTGGTGCTGCCGGACGGCTACGGCACGGACCTGGCGGAGAGCATCACCGCCTTGCACCCGGAAATCGGTATCGTCCTGACCAGCGGCTATCCCGACAAACAGGGGCAGTGGCCCCGGATCCGCAAACACAACTGGACCTTTATCCAGAAGCCCTACGAGGTCTCCGAACTACTCATGGTCCTGCAGAAGGAGTTTGTCGGCGCATAGCAATAGGGAGTTAGGCTGTCAGCAAGGGAATGAGATGGGATAGAAGTTGTCTCGGGGCCAGCAATGGCCCTTTTTTTTGCCTAACAGCCTTCAGCCTATAGCCTAAATCAGTACAGCTCGTACTTGGCCAACACCCCGTCCAACCCTCCCGCCTTCAACGGCCGCTTCCAGCTTGGCCGCAGGCCCACCGCTTTCAGCAATTCCCGTTTACCCAGATAGAGATAGGCCGTGGAGCCGGTGCACTGGTGTTTGAGAAAGGTGCCGAAGGTCCCCAAGAGCAGGGCCACATCGACCTTGCCCCCCAGGCGGATGCCATGGGGCGGATTGCAGACAATGGTGGCGTTGTTGATGGCCGGGATCTGCTGGAAGGGGAGGGTGGTGATTTGGATTGCCTCGCCATAGGGGAGGGTGGTAAGGTTTGCCCGTGCCGTGTCGGTGGCCTGGACCGAGATGTCACTGCCGCTGATCAGCCCCGGGGGCAGGGGTCGCGTCTGGCTTTGGGCCTCGTCCAGGACCTCTTCCCAGAGGGCGGCATCGAAATCCGGCAGGGCCATGAAGCCGAACTTGAGGCGCTGGTAGCCTGCGGGGATGCGGCAGTAGTGGAGTAGGGCCTCCCCCAGCAAGGTGCCGGAGCCGCACATGGGGTCGATCAGGGGGCGCTCCCCCTGCCACTCGGAGAGCCGGATGACGGCGGCGGCCAGGGTCTCCTGCATGGGGGCGGCCACGGACTCGGTGCGGTAGCCCCGGCGGTGCAGGGAGCCCCCCGAGGTGTCCAGGCTAATGGTCGCCTTGTTGCGCTCGATGTGCAGGTCGATCCACAGGTCGGGGTTGCGGCGGTCGATACTGGGCCGCGCGCCGCTGCGCTCCCGGAAATAGTCGCAGATGGCGTCCTTCAGGCAGAGGGCCGCGTACTGGGAGTGCTTGATGGTGCTGTTCGCCACCGTGGAGGTGATGGCAAAGGTCTGCTCCTCGGTCAACAGCAGGTGCCAGGGGATCTTGGCCGCCGTCTGTTGCAGGTAGTTGGTGCTGTGGCAGTCGAAGAGCAGGAGCGGGGCCGTCACCCGGGTACAGAGGGAGGTGGCCAGGTTGATGCGGTAGAGGGCCTTGGGGGTCGCGGAAAAGTAGAGCCCCCGGAAGGCGGGCTTGATCTCCTCGGCCCCGAGGGCCAGCAACTCCTGGCCGGCGAGCTCTTCCAAGCCCTCGGCGGTCTGGGCGAAATAGCGGTTGGTCTTTTGGTATGCAAACACGGCTGCCTGGGGGTTGAGGTTTAGGAGCCGTTACGAGATTTTCTGGTCAATTCTGATCATTCCAGTACGGCTCCTTATGCCGTTCGGGCTATTCTGAATGGCCATGGCATTTTCTGATAACGACTTTAAGGGAGTCTGCTCTATACCACAGCGGTGACGGAATGGCGAAAACAAAGATCGGTCCGGCGGTGGCCGGGGATTTGGAGTTGATTCCCCAGCATGGCGGTTATCGCCGCCTAAAGAGCTTTCAGCTGGCGCAACTGGTCTACGATGTCACTGCCCGTTTCTGTGCCCGTTACCTGGAGCGGCGTAGCCGTACCAATGACCAGATGGTCCAGGCCGCCAGGAGCGGGGTGCAAAATATCGCCGAGGCCAGCCAGGCATCAGGGACCTCGAAGAAGACCGAACTGAAGTTGACCAGCGTGGCCCGGGCCAGTCTTGAGGAGTTGCGCCTCGACTATGAGGATTTTTTGCGGCAGAGAGGTCTGCCCCAGTGGGGCCGTGATGATGACAGGCGGTCGGCCTTGATTGCGCGGCGTTGCCGCTCTGCCGAGGAGGTGGCGCTGTGGGTGAGGGAGGAACATGATGGACGGGGTGGACAGTGTGGACTGGATGGACGGCATGGACTGAATGGACGAGGTGGACAGCATGGACACGATGGACAGCATGGACAAGACGAACTCGGTGGCCACTCCCTGTCCATAACGTCCATGTCGTCCACTTTGTCCATCATGTCCACTCAGTCCACCCCACCACCCCAGACAACCTACCCGGAATTGGCCGCCAACGCCGCCCTCACCCTGATCGCGGTGGCAACCAGCTTGCTGGACCGGCAGTTGGCGGCCCAGGCCGCCGCCTTTACCCAGGAGGGGGGCTTTAGCGAGCGCCTCTACCGGGTGCGGCAAGAAGCCCGTCGAGGAACGAGATGAAACACCCCATGACCCAAACCCCAGAGACTACACCGGCAGACGCCTTCACCATCCCGCTCCCCCTGCGCCGCGAGTTGGTTGTCATGGCCGATGAGATCAAGAGCGGGCCGCTGCTCTCCCTGGCCAAGCACTTGCCGGAGTTGGGCCGTGGTCTGCGCCTGACTGCGGCCAATGCCAAGTTTATCCGCCAACGCCTAACCACGCGCCTGTTGGAGCAGGGGGAGTTGACGGACGACCTCCGCTTCTTTCTGGCCCGGGAGGGGTTGAACGGCCAACTGGTGATGGTCCTCTCCCAGGTGGTGCTCGCCGAGTGCCTGCCGGAACTGTTGGCCATCCATGGCCGGGAGAGAGTGCTGGCCGCCCTGTTGGTGGATGAT
This sequence comes from uncultured Desulfobulbia bacterium, assembly GCA_964430285.1. GTDB lineage: Bacteria > Desulfobacterota > Desulfobulbia > Desulfobulbales > VMSU01 > VMSU01. The sequence goes on along the minus strand of CAYSFY010000037.1, from coordinate 3,091 downwards.
CGGCCCGGGGTCCGGCAGCTGGCGGTGGAGTACTGCCGGCAGGAGGAGTGGCAGAGCAACCCCTTGCCGGAGACCCCCCTGGCGGTGACCGCTTTGGCGGCCAAGGTGGAGCCGTTTCTCAAGCTGATCTCCCCCCTGCTCGGGGACGTGCCGCCAGCCCCTGGCGGGGATGACGGAGAGGGGAGAGTGGCGGAACTCGAAGGGTGCCGCCGCAAGATCGCCACCCTGGAGGAGCGGTTGCGCCAGGTCCGGGAGGGGGGCCGGGCCGAGCGCAAGATCGACGACAAGCTCGGCGGCTTGAAACAGCAGCTGGAGGAGCTGGGCGCCAAGCAGGTCAGGGAGCGTCAGGCCCGGATCGCGGCCCAGGAGGAACTCGTGCTGGCCAAGAACGAACTGGACAAGGTGCGCGAGGCCCGGGCGGAGGCCATCCGCGCCGGTATCGAAGCGGAGATGCAGGCGGTGATGCGGGTTTGGCACAGGGTGCCCGTGAAGCCGACTGC
>CAYSFY010000037.1:0-2581 GCA_964430285.1 uncultured Desulfobulbia bacterium | reverse complement strand
GGGGCTGGCTGGTGGCGCCGGCGCGTCTCGACAAGGCGGTGGCGGAGTTGGCGGCCAACGCCGATCAGGACATCCTGGAGCGGGTCAACACCGCCCTGGTCCAACAGGCGGAACGCGACCGCCACTTCGGCAATCGCAGCCGGTTGCGGCAGCGCTTGCTCACCCTGCGCGAGGCCGAGGGGAAGTTGCTCGCGGCAGGGGCCGAGGCCTTGAACCCCTTGCCGGAGATGACTCCCCTGCTCGCGGAACTCCAGGCCGAGATCAGCCGCATGGAAGGGCTGCTGGACGAGCAACGGCTGGAGACGGCGGTGACTAAGCGCCTGGCGGCCCTGATCCGCCAGGCCGACAACCAGGGCGCCCTGGCCCGGGTCAAGGCCCTGATGCAGGAGCTGATGGAGTGCGGTTGCCTGAGTCAGGAGGAGGGCCGCACTCTGTACCAGGCCTATCACGACTGCCTGGGCCGCCTCTTCGACCGCTTTGCCCCGGCGCCGCTCCCCGTCACCCGGGAGACCGACCCGGCCCTGATCGTCACCCGGGGGGTCAGCGGCGTGGGCCGTTTCCATTGGCTTCTGGACGGCTACAACATCCTCTTCGGCCTGCCGGAGTTCTTTGCCGAGGGCTTCGCGGAGGGCCGGCCCACCGCCCGCGCCCGGCAACTCTTGCTGACCATGGTCGATCAGCGCCTGGCCGGCAGCGCCAGCCTGGCCGAGGTCTTCTTCGACGGGGCGGAGCGCCATCAGGAGAACTTTTCGCCCCGGGTGCGGGTGGTCTACTCCGGCGGCGGCGAGAGCATCGTCCGCAATCGCGCCGATCAGGCCATCCTCGACTGGATCGAGAGCCAACCACTCACCACCGACCTCACCACCATCGTGGTCACCAACGACCGGGAGCTGATGGCCCACTGCCAAGCCCTTAAGGTCCGGGTGATGCCCCTGCCCCAGTTCGCCGCCCTCCTCGCCCCCTGATCGCGCGCCGTACCCCTCCCCACCCCTGGACGCTCAACACCATCATCAGCAGGGGGATAAGCGTCGCCACAGCCACCACCTCCAGCTGAGACTACGATTTCACTTGATGCAATAGGGGAAAAAGTGTAGCTCATTGACAATGGTCAGCTACCAACAAACCCTTAGGCTTTCCGAACGGCCGCGGCACGCGAGCCTTCCCTGCCGGCAAATCTGCTTTTCCGCCAACACCGATCTCCCGCTCCCTTGCGGCTCTCCCCCAACATCGTCACTCCCTGCCACCACCCGTCATCATGGCCAACGCACCTTGTGGCGCGCGGGGATGGGTCACCGCTTTCCCTGGTGGCGACAGGTCGCCACACCCACCTCCGGCGCAGCCAATAAATCGGTACGGAACGCCAATGGCGGCAAGCCCATGCCCCAGGTCTCGCCGCTCACCCGGGAATTTTTTTTAGGGACATCAAAAAAAATCCAGTGTTGTCCGGATAAGAGCTTGCATGAAGCTCCCCCTCCCTTTACGGGAGGGGGTTGGGGGGTGGGTGAAGAGGCAAAATGCCGGGCAGCGGCCAGCTTCCCCCCCAACCCTAACCCTCCCCCGCAAAGGGGGGAGGGGACTATTTGGTGTCCAAATCGTCAGTGCAATTTTCTAACCGGACAACATTAAAAAAAATCGCAACGGTGGACACGGGTTGTCAAGGGTCGTGTGTTAGTTTGGGATCAGGACGCCGAACAACGACCAGCCCCGGCCACCCCTAAACCCAAGCCGCCACCAGGCATCGGCAACAAGCAGCAATCATCACCAGCGACCAAGGAGAAAATTCCATGCGTAAAAAGAATCTGGCCCTGCGGCCCTTTCTGGAGGCAGTAACCGCGTATTGCCAACCCCTCACCAAGGATCAATTGCAGCGGGTGGTGCTCAACCTGGCCGAGGAGGTCGCGTCGGCAGAGCGGGCGGCATTCCTGGCCAACCTCACCGCGTCGCCAGCCAAGGGCGACGGACCTCGGGGGGCCGGAAAAGACGATAACCCAGACCTCCTGATCCAGGTCGAGGAGCTGCGCCAAGAGATCAAGGCGCGGATCGATGCCATCGAAGAGGGCAGCTTCTACGAGGAGGACGATGATTACGGCGGTTATCATGACGACTATGAGGCGGAGTATCTTGGCGACGAGCACAAGGCGGCCTTGGCCGGCCTTTTCGCCGAGGCAGGCCACCTTTTTTTGAGCGGCAACATGGCGGCGGCCCAGGCGCTCTATGACCGGCTCTTTGCTCTGTTGCGGGAGATCGACGAGCAGGACGCGGGCTGGCTGGAAACGGATATCGATCCGCGAGAGGCGCGAGCCCGCTACTGCCGTTGTGTCTACGAAATGGCCGAGGAGAAGGGCCGGGTGGCGGAGGTTGTTGCCGCCATGGAGGTTGAGGTGAAGACCCACCCCTTTGCCGATGAACCCGACAACTACCCCTCGTTGCGCGATGTGATGGACGCCCAGGGCGGCGATTTGCCGAACTTCGCGGCCTTCCTCCCCGCCTGGGAGCAAGCATTGGCGGACAAGGGGTGCGCCGCCACCAGGCTTGCCGGGTTGCGTATGGAGGCGGCGTTCATGCGCGGCGGCTTGGCGGC
>CAYSFY010000036.1:24716-28580 GCA_964430285.1 uncultured Desulfobulbia bacterium | reverse complement strand
ACCGGGCTGGGACCCGTTGACGGTCAATATCCTGTTCTACGTCACCGAGATCCTGACTCCGGTGTCGCTGGAGGTCATGTCCATACAGGGGCTGGTGGAGTTTTTGAAAAGCATTGCCTCCATCCAGAAGTATCGACCGCAGCTCGCCTTGAAGTATATCTTGCCCACCTTCCTCGATATGCGGGTAAAAAAATCGATCCCTATTCTGGATAAACTTACCGAACTTTACGGCGACAACGTCTGTGCGCCGATCCGCTATAATGTCCGCCTCTCCGAGGCCCCCGCCTATGGGCAGAGTATCTATGAATTCGCCCCCGGCTCGCCCGGTGCCCTTGATTATCGTGAGTTGGTCCGTAAGGTCGCCAACAACAAAAAGCTGTTTCGGTGACCAGGGGTGTTGTCATACCATGATCTCCCTTTTGTTTAGCCGAAAGACGTGAATTGCGTCCGCTGTAACACCCGGAATCAAAGTTCCGCGGCGCATTGTGTCAAGTGCGGCGCGCCGTTGCAGGTTAAACGCCGCTCCGATCGTTTTCGTACCCGCAAGATTTTGATGGTCATGATCGTCTTTCTGCTCTGGGGGGCGGGCTTTGCCTTCATGTTTCGAGATGTTCTCTTCCCCGGGGAGGAGAACATCTCCGCTGAACAGCAGCAACAGGTCAAAGCGAGAAGGCTCGTGAAACATCGAGAGATGACCGCGCAACTGCAGGCGGTCATGAAGAAGAACGAGAACTCCCCCGTCACTCCCCCAGAACAGCCCTTGAAACCACAAGCCGCTGCCCTTCCCCCCCCTGATGACGCATCGCCCTCCACGAACTCTACCCTGAACGTCGGCTGGGTCTCTGTCGTCGACCCCTGGGGCCACCCGGTGAGCAGGACCCGGGCCGCCCTGATTGGTGATGGCTGGTTGGCCTTGCCCAATCGGGCGGTCTATGCCGGGGCGCAATGGCTCTTCTCCCGGGGAGAGAGTGCCCCGTTGGAGATTAGTGGCGGGGTGTGGAGGATGGGCGATGCCGTTGGTCTCTGGCACCTTGCCGGCCCCGTACCCGCGGGCGATGGCCTGCCCCTTGCCGCCTGGAAAGAGGGGGCGCCATTGGCCTGGATGAGTCTGGAGTCCATGAATGAGGTGCCGGAAATCCAACTCTCGCCAGGGAAGCAAGAAGGGGACTTTTGGGCCGTGCCGACCCCCGCCGTCATCCGGGAGGCCGGGGTCTTTATCCAGGAGAAGAGCATTGTCGGCTGGTCTTTTGGCCCCTGGCTTGAAAACAGCTATCTCTGGCAGGGCAAGGCCGGTGCTGAACTGAAGGTCGAGACCGAGATCCGCAATTTCTACGCCCAGACCTTTGCCAATGGCCGCGAGGAGAAATTTGCCATGGCGCTGGCCATCAAGGATAAGCGCCAAGATATCGAGCGGTTGACCGCCCTGGTTGATGGCTTTGCCCTCCAGCCGAAACTGGCACTGGAGGATACCCCGGACTACTTGAGCGCGGCCGAGGCGGTCAAGCTGATCCGGCAGCTTAGCGCACAGCTCATCGCCGCGGGCCAGGGAGGTCAGGTGGTGGGGATCTTGACGGACAACCGTCTACGGGAGATTGGCGACCTCACCCTGTTCTTGGATTTGGTCCCCGCCATCACGGCCAGTCGGGGCTTTGAATCCGCGATTGTGGCCATTGAGGGCATTGGCCGGGAGCTGGTGGAGAGGGGTGGGGTTACGAGGCCCGCGGTCAACGAACTCCACCTCAAGCTCTATCAGGAGTGGTTACAGTCCTTGGTCACGGCCAAGGCGGCGGCAGAGGCGACGGTGGTGTTGAATAAGGGCCGGGCCTACTATGCCGCGGACCCCTATCTTTATCTGTTGGGCGTTGAGATTGCGCTGTTAAACAACGACTGGCAGGAGGCGGAACGACTCATCGGCCAGATGGAGTATCCCCCCAAGTACCGGGATCGCTATGAGTTGCTGATCCGCAGGATCTCGGAGTTGAAAGGGGATGAGGGGAAGATCCTGATCCACTTCCCGCCTGGAGGCAACCGCATTCCGGTCACTGCCGTGCTGAATGGCTCCTTCAACCAGGAGTTTATGGTGGATACCGGCGCCTCCATGGTGACCATCCCCTTGGCAACGGCCGAGGCCTTGCGCCTACAGGTGGTAAGTGGTGATCATTGGGACCGACACCAAGTGTCGACGGTGGGGGGGATGGTCTCGGCACAAGAGGTACTGATTGAGACCTTGAATATTGAGGGGTGGGAGGAGCACAACGTCAATGCCTTAATCATCGACATTCCGGGCCAACCCGGTGTCGGCTTGCTGGGCCTGAACTATCTCGGTCGCTTCAAGATGGATTTGAACAGTAACGAAGGAAAACTCTCCCTACGCCCCAAGTGAGGCCGGGATCACCCGCACCCCGTATGGTCCTTCCAGGATGGTCAGGTGGTAGTAAGAGAGAGATTTGAACAGGGGTCTGCCAAAATAGAGAAGCTCCTCGGCCAGCCCGAGTCCTCGAGTCTGCATGGCGCGTTGTCTGATCTTCAGGTCCAGGGTGATGATCCGCGCCAATTCCGTTAATATCGCCTGATCCTCCCCCTCCTGCGTCAACCCCTCTGCCAGGCGGGCAACAGTGGCAAATGAGCAGTGCTCCTCCTGGATCTCGATCAAAGCCGTGAACTCTTCATCGTCAGGCAAGATGTCTTGGCGGGTCAGGCACGCCTGATAGATGACGCTGGTCAGGGCCGACGGATCCCAGCACTGTAGTAATCCGCACTCCTGAGGGCGATGGGCGTAAATACCGCAGCCGTTCTCCTCCCCTAAAAAAAAACGACAGGTCCAGGAGTCGTTGCGGCCGGCGACCTTGACCAACTCGGTACGGCTGGGCTCGATGCCGTTGACCAGAGGAGAGACGACCGGCTCCCCCTTCCGGATGGTGATCAGGTCAGCGAAGGCAAGCCTCTGTTCGTGGATCAGGGGTAGGTCGACCGCATGCAGGGCCGGTCCACCCTTGGTGCAGCAAATGCCGCAACGTCGGCAGGTCGAATGATGCTCTGTGGCAGTTACTCTCTTTGTCAAGGGGGATGCTCGGTTGGTCGTCGTGGATGGATCGTCTCGTCCGTGTCAATAGCTACTACTGTCAGTTGTGCCATACACCATTTTCAAAGATTAGTTGATCTGTTTTTTTCACGGGTTGTTGCTCTTGATTCGGCGCTTGGCCCTCCGTTGTTGAGGAGGATTCCCCCGTGACAGGGGGAGGAGTGGCGTGGGTGATGCTACGGAGGGAGAGGATTTCATGGTTGTTGTTGGCCGTATAGTGCACGAAAGTGTTTGCCGTGAAGGCTGATCTCTCACTTTTTCCCCCCTGGGTATTGAAGAAGAGGGTAGTGGGGGTGAGCGTAAAGGAGCTGTCGTTAATCACGATGCGATTCGCCTCTAAGGAGTCGATATGTCCATCCTCTTCTAGCAGTAGCAGTTGCTCGCTGTCCGCGGCAAAGGCCAAGCTGTGGCCGGGGAGGATGGTGTTTGCTAGCGAGGCCAAGGCATACATCCCGATCAGGACGGTGCAAACCTGAATCCATGTTTTTGCTTTCATAAGGGTTCCTTCTGCTGTTGGTGGTGGGTGATGATGGTCTGTTTGCTGGTGCTTCATAAGCGGCTTCGGTCTCGCGAGCGCATCGCTCTACCTGCCGTTGGCCCAAGGCGCGTGAGTGTTAGCGCTTCGGCGGTTGTCTATCACCTTAATTCTCTTCCTTCCAATAAAACATCCCTTGCGGTTCCGATTTTTCGGTGACGATTTCAATGGTGCCGGCAGAGGAGCTAAAGTATTTTTTCTCTTTTGTCGGTGGCGCTCCGGGCACGGCCGGTTGCTCACGCAGGAT
>CAYSFY010000036.1:0-24706 GCA_964430285.1 uncultured Desulfobulbia bacterium | reverse complement strand
TGAGCGGCTTGTGCAGTTTTCCCGAGAACTTTTTGCCACTGGGCGGGACCTGATCAGGTGGATTAATCTTGTCAGTATCATCAATAATCCCGTCTTCATTGATGTCGAACACCGGTTCATCCATTCTTCCTCCCGTACACGCATCCACTTCATGAACGATGGAAAAACCACCGCTCCCTGAACAGGTCCCTTGCTCGGGAATAAAGGAGTTGAAGATGAATTTGCCGCCGCGAATCAGAGGTTCGACAATCACCCGCTCCTTGCTGATGGGGAGATCAAAATACCACCCGGCGTTGGCTGCCGGGTCCGAGGTCTTGGGGTCAGCTTGGCCAACAGTGGTGTCGGCGGTGGTGGCAAGGTTGAGCCCATGATTGCTCAGTACCCGCAGATACATATCGGTTTGGGCATCGCCCACGGTGTTGACGTCACCCGCGAATTCGACCGTTTGTTGCACCAGGGTGACGTAGTTTGCCTGGTTGGAGAGAGGTTTGCTGGCTGAAGCCCGGGGGTCGAAGGTGCCCAAATACTCACTCTGGTCGGTGTAGTCACCATAGTCCCAAACCCCATAGACAGACTGGAGCGTGGTGTCGTTGGAGTCGGTGTCCAGCATGTAGCGGCCGGTGCCAAAGAGCACCATGTACCCCTCTTTGTTTTGGCACTGCATCATGATGTCCGGTTTGGTGGTGATGGGCTGGATGCCGCTGGACCCGGGGGTGCCGCGGTTGGCCGTGGCGGTAAACAGCGGTTGTGGTACTGGCGGCGTGCCTGTGCTGTAGGCCACCCGCCAATTGTTGTAATCGCTATCCCGCACATCGAACTTCCACAGATTACCGGCAAGGTCGCCGGCGTAGACGAAATCCATGGTGTAGTTGCTGTCGGTATCGATGGCCGCCGGGGTGGAGAGACCGTTGCACACCGCACCGGCACCGGCATCGATCTTCTTCAGGAGTTGCCCGTTTCTCGGGTTGACCACGTAGAAGACGGCATGGCCATTGGTGGATTCGTAGCCATTGCCGAAGATCACTACATAGCCGTCGAGGTCGTCATGGAGATTGAGGTCGGCGTTGGTGGCGTTCGACTTGACGACGAAGGCACGGCTGAAGCTATAGCCCATGTCGTTATCCACCGTGCCGCTGGCCGGGAACTCCCACTTGACCCGGGCGGTCAGGTCCGCCTCGGTCTCGGTGAGGATAGAGTTGCTGCCATGGGCGGCATCGCGGAGAAATGGTTCGGAGATATCCAGGCAGTAATAGCCCTTGCCCCCCTTGTTCAGGCCGCCGATCAGCAAGGAGGTGTTGCCGATCTTTTTGGCATAGGGGGAGTTATCGACATAGTATTTATGGGTGTAGGTCGGTGCCGACAACTCGGCCAAATGGTCATAGACCAGGTTGGGGACATAGGCGAACAACTCGGTGCCGGCGGCCACGGAAGTGGCACCGTCGCTGAGAGGTACTCCGGCAAACGCATGGAGCATGCCATCGTTGCCGCCGACATAAAGGATGCCCTCCTCGAATTCCGCCGTGGAGTTGAACAGGTCGCCCAAGGAAGAGACCCGGTTGCGGAACGAGCCGCCATTTTTTACCTCACTGCCGGGATCTCCACGCAGATAGTCGACCATGGAACTGGCGTTGTTCATCAGCGCCTTCTGCTCCGTGGTCAGGCTATCGTAACGGAAGGGGGTGGCGTTGGTGCCGTTGAAGGTGACGATCTTGCGGTCTCCATGGCTGTAAGTGGCGATACGATCGGTAAGGAGTTCGCTGGCCGACCATAGGGGATTTGCCATGTCAGGGATACCGGTCTCCAGGTCGATGGCATAGGAGTGCATGTCCCCGCTCCAGCCGTCGGAGTTGTACGAAGATTGATACATGCGGATATCGCCGCTGATCTGTTCGTAGAGCTCATCGCCGTTTACCGACACCGAGGCCGCGGATCCCCGGCGGGCGGCGATGTTCTGCATGACGTTGTCGAGGGATTCAACCAGGTTCTCCGGGTTGTCGGCGCTTAAAAATATCCCGCGACCGTTGATGGATGCGTGCCACAAATCGTCGATCTTGGTGGGATCGTTGTCCACAGGGAGCGGCCAGGTGGGGAAGGTGGTGACTAAGTTGTAGTCGTTGGGGTTCAAGGTGCCGTTAACCCCGAAGGAGATGCCGTAGGTGATGATCTTCTGCCAGGTGTCCGGGGTGGTGGCGCTGGGCGCGGGGTTGGCCAGGCTGGCGGAGAGGTCGTTCTCGTAATAGTACATGGCGATGTCGGCCATGGTCTTGGAGTAGCTGTCCGCGTAAGGAACACCGTTGTTGCCGTCGTCGTTGGCGATGGCTGCGCTTGGCGTGCCGCCGTTGTCGTAACCGTCGGTCATGATCACCGCGAAGTCCTGCTGGCACTCTCCGCCCTCGGCGGCGCTGGCCAGCGGTGAACTGCCGATGCCGCCGGTCAGGCCGTCGTCTTGGTCGAGGTACTGCCCCACGGCCTCTAATCCTTTACGGAGCGGGGTGCCGTTACTCTGCAGCACCATGGCATACAGGGTGTTGAGCAGTGAGACGGTCTGGTCCAGGCCTCCGGTCTTGATGGGGACCACCGGCAGGACAATACGGTTGTTGATCGACTTGATGCCCACCTTAACGTTCTCCAGGGTATTGATGGTGGAGGAGACCGCCGCGGTGGCGGTCAGCTCCCGGCGACGGAAGAAGGAGAACCAGTTGGCAAAGTTCTGACGATCCGCGGCTGCCGACAACAGGCTCTTGGTCCGTGCCGGGCAATCCGCCTCGGCCACGGCGGTGAGTCCGGTGACGCGGTTGGTGCTGTCGCGGGTGACCAGGTAGTAGTCGCGCACATAGGTGGCGCCCGACTTGGAGAGATTGACCAGATAGACCTGCTCTCCGCTCTCCAGCTGGCCGTTGTCATTGGCGTCATCATGGATATAGTAGTGGGAGGAGCGGATATTGACCGAAAACAGGGAGTCGTAGGAGGTCTCCAGATTGAAGGTAGGGGTGGCGTGACGGGGGTGTGAACGGGGCGTATCCATGTTGGCCGGCGACTCAATGCCGGTGACCCCGCTGGGGGTGGGCCAAGGGGTGTACGTGGCCTGGGGGTTGTAATACATCTTGTTGTAGCCGTTCCATTGGGCATTCCACAACTCCCGGTCCGACCCGGAGAGGGTGCCGGTGTAAAGGTCGTCTCCCGGGTTGTCAAAGACATAGCGTTTGCTCTTAAAGAGACCGTCTGCCTCGGAGGTGAGGATAGTCCAGTCCATGGAACCGGAGTCGTCGAGCACGAACATGATGATGGGCGGCGCTGGTTGCAGCCTGGTCTCCAACGGGATGTCGGAGATCGTGTTGACGCCGCAGCCGGTGATGGTTGTTGTGGTGCTCGAACTCGTGGTGGTGCTCGAAGTGATGGTGGTGGTCGGGGCTGAAGTCGTGGTGGTGGCGGTCACCACAGTGGTCGTGGTGGTGGCCCCCCCCCCGGCACAGACCAATCTGACGGCGTCGGCGCTGGCCGTTTTGCTGCCATTGGTGGCCTTGATCCTGATTTTTTCATTGGCGCCGGTAAAGTAGTACGAGGCCAGGGGCAACCACTGGCCGCCGTCCTGGGTCTGATCCACTGACACATCGTCTTGGTCATTGCCGCCGTTGTAAGTGATGCGGTACTCGTTGCCGGTGTGCATGGCGGAGGAGGAGACAAACCAGACCGAGACGTCGTAATAGCCGGCAGCGGGGACCGAGACTGTCCATTCCGCCCGGTCATTGAGTCCTGTGGATACCCGGTGGCTGTCATTATAGGCAAAGGGGCTGGTCGCAGTGCTCCAGGTGCCGCTGGTGGTGGCAAAGGCAGGGTCGGCGTTGTCGTAGACGTAGGTGCAGGCGGGCAGAGTCGTGGTGGTGGTGGAAGTGGCGGAGGTGGTGGAGGTGGTGGTTACCGGCGCGCTGCACCCTGCCTCAATAAACTTGACTGCATCGGCGCTCACCGCTGGGGAATTGTCTTGTTTGAGCCTGACCCGATCATTACTGTTGCTGTTGCCTTGGAAGGTATAGCTGCCCAGGGAGACCCACGTGCCGCCAGCAGACCGTTGGTTGACCCAGACCGGGGTGTCATTGCCATTGGCGGTAACCCGGTAATACGCATTACTGTCATAGCTTGAACTGGCGGCATACTTGACCCAGACTTCCCATAACCCCCCGCGTGGCAGCATGGGGACCCAGTAGGCCTTGGTGTTATGGGACGAGTCATCCTCGTGCGTCGACACGTAGTGGTTGCCCTCCTCTGCCTGGGAATTGGAAGTCAAGGTCCAGTTGGCTGCATCCTTCAGATAGAAGCGGCGGCCGCTTGCGCCCTCGGTGCTCAAGGGGCTGTTGTCCATGAGGATGGCACAGTCGGAGATGGTGGTGGTTGTGGTGCTGGTGGTCGTGGAGGTGGGGGTTGAGGTGGTGGTGGTCGAACCGCTACAGCCCACTGGATCCACCACCTTGGCGCCGGCAGGAATGTCACCTGCGGGAATGGCACCCGGGGAGGTGGTCAGATAGAAGCCGTCGAACTTGACCCCCTGTTCCCGGTCATGGATGGTGAGGGTGTGGCTGCCCACAGTGGTGATGGCAGTGGTGATGGTGATGGCGGTGGGGTTGGGTCCTGAACTATGCCGCGTATTGATCCAGTTCCAGTTCCAATTTGTCCCCGGCGTCGTGGCGTTGCCGACCAGGACGCCGTCAAGGCTATAGTAGAGGGAGTTCTGGGAGCCTGAGGCGTTATCCTTGCCCCTGAACCAGAGGTAATAGGTACCGGTTGAGGTGAAGGTTAGGGTGTATTGGGCCGGACTCCCTGCTGGCGAACCATAATCAGTCACCAGCCCCAAGAGGTAAGCATTGCCGTTGCCGTCACCCGTCTGGCTGGACCAGTTGCTCCCCAGAGAAGAAGCGGACTCGGCCTCGATATAGGTGCCGGCGGTGTCGATGGTGCAGGGAGTGCTGGGGAGGGTCGTGGTTGTGGTGGTTGTGGTGGTCGTAGTGGTCGTTGTCGTGGTTGTAGTGGTTGTGGTCGTAGTGGTGGTGGTCGGGGGCGTGCCGTTACAGTTGAAGGCGCCGATGGGGATGGTGCCGGAGTAGTTGCTGCCGTTCGACACGAAACCTGAAGGTGTCCCTGACCCGGTGGTGATGTAGAAGCCATCCAGGCGATGGTTTCCTTCGCGGATCCACATGTTGATGGTGTGCTGGCCTGCCGTGGGGATGATAATCTGGTTGGTCGTGCCATTCTGCAAGACATTGCTCCACACCCACTGATCATAGACCGTTTCAGTCAAGGAGAACTTCCAGGTGCCGTCGAGACCGAAATAGACGGAGTTTGAGCTGCCATCGGGGGCCTTACCCCGCATCCACAGGTAGTAAGTGCCGGCTGCGGGGAAGTTGAGCAGGTACCCCTTGCCTTCCGTGGATGGTGGCGGGTTGGTGTCGGAATTGTCACTGGCCAGGAGGTATTTGTCGTCGTTGGCATTGGTATCGCTGCCCTGGCTGAAGGAGCCGGTAGCGCTGATGGTGGAGGAGAAGGTCTCCGCTTCCACATAGGTCCCGCCGGCATCAGCGGTGCAAAGGGGTGCTGCATGGGCCGGCGGCAAGGGCCACAGGAGGCTGGACAGCAACGCCGTTACGAAGATGACGAGCGACAAACGTGGTCCGGTATTTGGTTTCATGGCGCAACGGGCCTCCCAGAGTGAATAGGTTGTTAGAAGCGTTTTCTATACCCAATGCTGATGATGGTTGTGTTCCCGGAGATGTCGACCAGCCGGCCGGAAATATCGAAGCGGTGCAGCTGACTGGATGACATGTCCATCGATCCGCCGGCGGCGATCCCTTTGTCCACAATCAGATATGAGGCCCCGGGGTTCCAGCCCGCTGGGGCGGCAAAGCCTGCCGCCCAGTTGTTGCTATCCGTCATGTCTGTCGGTCGCGGTATCGCGGACTCCAGAAAGAGTCCACCCAGGGTTCTGGCCTTCAAAATATCAGCAGGGGTGTCCTCCGCTGTTTGTGCCGCTTGGGCGATCACGGCCTCGGTCATGTAGAAATTTTGTTTGGACAACTTGTCATTTCTGGCAATCAACAGGTCGATCTGGGAGTCCTTGGTGGCGCCGATGCCGATGATCACCAGGACCATGAGGATCAAGAGTGACAACACCAGGACAAAGCCTGATTCGTTATCGAGCAGGGGGAGGTTTGAGTCGGTGGCGGGCATGATGGAAATCCTTCTGCTGGTTACAGAGCCTGGGCGATGATGCTTGTGTACTGTGTGTTTACTTGTCTCCCCCGGACATTCCACGTTACCGTGAAGAGAATGGTTTTGGTGTTGGGGACAGGGGGATTTGTTGCCGCGGTGTTGTCCGTGATATTCCAGGTCATGGTATAGACCCCATCCGGGGAGGTGTCGGTTCGGAGATTGGCGGCAGAGGCCGCCTGCAACCTGGGATCGTTAAAGGGCCAGGACTTCATCTCTTCCATCTTATACGCCGCCCAGTTCGCTCCTTGAGAGACGGCTGTGGCTGATCTGTTGCCCTTGATCGCGGCGGATTGCATCATGTTTGCCGCCAGCAGGCCAATGGCAAAGATCGTCAGGGCAATCACGACCTCAATCAGGGTGAAGCCGCCTTGGCGATGGTGAGAGCAACCTGTGTCCAGATGGGGAGTGGTGTGCCGCATAGAGGATCCGCTGAAAGTCTGTTGTGGATTGATCATATCCCCATGTTCCGGCAGGTAACGGTTGTAGAGAGTATCCGCCGAAAATATCTGTCATTTGGGGTGAGAACCCGCCGACCGACAACGTAGGTGTTGGTGTCGGTGATTTTTGAGTCCGCCCGGTTGGAGCGGGCCAGAATCCAAATCCTGATAGCCCTGACATCGTTGACGCTGGAGGGGGTGGTGGTATTTCTGCCCTCAATAGCACCATCGCCATTCGTGTCGTCAAGGGCATCAATAACTCCGTCGCTATTGGTATCGAGGTCGTACCAGATGCCACCGGAATGAAAGGCCCAGATGGTTCGTTGTTGTCCTGCGTATGGACCGGCGGCCAGGGTGTATTGATCCAGGATCCCGTCACCATTGGCGTCATAGGCATAGGCAAAGTTGATGGCCTGGATATTTTCGGCCATGGGCAGCATGTTGCTCCCTGCTCCGTTACCGGTCTTGCGTCCGAGGTCGGCCGCACCACTGTCGGCAATACCATCGCCATTGGCGTCATTGGCTGCCGAGAAGCCATAGGTGACATCTTCGTTGGGATCTGGAATGGCCGGACTTAGCGCGGTGGAGGGGTCGTCGACATCGCCGTCACCGTTCAAGTCAGCGGTAAAGCGGAGGGTGGCGGAACTAGCCGTGATCATAGCGATGGTTGATGGAGTGGCTGCGGGGATCGCATCGGTAGTGGCATATCCGGTAGCGGGGGGGGAGGTTTTTGATTCTGTCGGGTCATATCCTGCCATGCGGAGCTCTTTGGTCATGATATCCATGGCTGCGGCATTATTCTGTTGCATGACGGTTACGGCCTCCTGCACCAGGGAGCTGCTCTCCTGTGAGCGAAAGGCCATGACAATGGCGGCTATGGCAAAACTCGACAGCACCATGGCGATCATCAGCTCGATCAGGGTTACCCCCTGTCGGCCGTATAGCGAGGTGTCTGTTATTGCCATGCGTTGTTTTGCCATTTTTTCATCACCACCACTCCGGCCATGCTGGGGGTGCCAACCACATAGTAGGAGTTTTTGTTGTTTTTTAAATAGACATACCCGGTTTTGTTGGGCCTTCCGGTTGACGAGAAGAGCATGGTGTTGGTGCTGGGGGGGATATTGCCATAACTAACCCCATCTGAGGGGCCACTCCCTCCACCAGGTGAAGTGGCAAAACCGCCTGCATATTGAACGTCGCTGCCATAGGAACTGAGATTGATCGTGGTCAAAATCGTCTCTCCGGCATCGGTACAGTCATTGTCACTATTGAAGTTTTGACAGAGCTGATACAGGTTGTTTACCGTATCAAAAACAATGCCGACATTCTGATTGGACTTGATGGCCTCCATCCTGGCCCGTTGCATGTTGCCGTATAACTCCCTGGCTGCCTGCTTTAGGCGGGCGTTGGCAGGCGACATGTTCGGTACGGCGATGGCCCCGATTACGGCGATGATGGCCACGACTACCATGAGTTCGACCAGGGAGAAGCCTGCCTCGCTCTTGGTTCCGGTCTTAGTTGTGATAAAAAAGTTAATAGTCATAAAAAAAGTTTATGGTGTTTGCGGCCTATGGAAAATTGATGGAGATGGCCCCGGCCGGTGCCCCTCGTCCCGCCACCGGAGTGGCGGTGAGGACAGCGGTCCCGGCGGCATCATTTACTGTCACCGCATAGTCGTAGAGGATGGCGCCGGTAGTCCCCGGGGCACGGGGTTGAAATTCAGCCAAATATAAATTGGAGTTCAGGGCACCGGTACCATCCATGATGGTCCTTGATGTGGCAACACCGCTGCTATTTTCAGTATAGGTATAGGCAGCAGCAGGATCGGGGGCAGCGGCGGTACCGTTGCACTCGGTGCTTGGGCATAGGTAGCCGTTGGTCTGCTCGGCCCGGAAGGTCTCCAGGGCGACATAGAGCTGTTGCAGGGTAGAGTTTGCCACCTGCGCCTTACTGTTGGAGATATAATTTTGGTAACGGGGGACGGCGATCGCGGCCAGGATGCCGATAATCCCCACTACAATCATAAGCTCAACGAGGCTGAAACCGGCCTCATGCGCGGTGCTGGCGGTCTGCCGTTTAAGCGTTGTTGGAGTGTTTTTTGTCATGGGCGGGAGTCCTTTGTTGTTGGGGGCGCATGTGTCTAAACTTATGCAGAAGACATGCCTATTGATCATGAGTCATCCTGAGATCCTATAAAATAGTCTGTGAGGGTGTCAAGGGATTTCCGGTTGGCGCTCAGGGACCTCCCTAGGCTCTCATCCCTGAGCCGTTGCTGAGAGGCGACATAACTTGACAGCTACCCCTGAAAACTGTACATCGTGCAGACGGCATTATTCCTCTAGACGTTAGGCTGTAGCCTCACAGGGTGTAGATAAATCTGTTGCTGTCCATGCGAAGTGGGCCCTCGGCCTAAGGTTCTGCCACCTGATTCGGTAGCAGACGGAAAGGAGATGATGGAGAGATCCGATACTAGAGAGCAGCTACTGCGGGCCATCCCCAAGATGGATGAGTTCCTGGCCCTGGTGGTGAGCGGCGAACACGAAGAGCGGTTGTCCCGAGACCTGGAGCTGGCACCCCTTGAGCTGATCAAGCGGGCGGTGCGTGAGACCTTGGCTGCCAAGCGTAAGGCGATACTGGACGGCCGCCTCACCGAGGTGCTGGAGTTGGGGTCTGAACCCTTGCTCTCCGATCTGCGGCAGCGTCTTACAGAGATGATGCGGCCCAAGTTTCGCAACGTGATCAACGCCACCGGCGTGGTGATCCATACCAACCTGGGCCGTTCGCTCCTGCCCGCATCGGCCATGGAGAGGATCATGCGGGTTGGGCGCCAGTATTCAAACCTGGAGTTTGACCTGGATACCGGCAAGCGAGGTAGCCGTTACGCCCTGGTGGAGGAACTGCTCTGCCAGTTGACCGGGGCCGAGGCCGCCCTGGTGGTCAACAACAACGCCGCTGCCGTGCTCCTGGTCTTGGGCACCTTGGCCGCGGGCCGCGAGGTCATTGTCTCCCGGGGCCAGTTGGTGGAGATCGGCGGATCGTTTCGCATCCCCGAGGTGATGGCACGGAGCGGTGCCCGGCTGGTCGAGGTGGGGGCCACCAACCGCACCCATCTCCGTGACTATGAGGGGGCCATTACTCCGGACACGGCGCTCCTGCTCAAGGTTCACACCAGCAACTACCGCATGATCGGCTTCACCTCGGAGGTGCCCCTGACCGAGATGGTGGCCTTGGGTAGCCGCCATGGGGTGCCGGTGATGGAGGATCTGGGCAGCGGTTCGCTCTTGGACCTGACCCGCCTGGGTCTGAGCAAGGAGCCCACCGTGGGCGAGGTGGTAGGGAGCGGCGTGGATGTGGTCACCTTCAGTGGCGACAAGCTCCTGGGCGGACCCCAAGCCGGGCTGATCGTCGGTCGTCGGGCCATCATCGACCAGGTGAAAAAGAACCCCTTGAACCGGGCCTTACGCATCGACAAGTTCACCCTGGCCGGACTGGAGGGGGTGCTCAGACTCTACGGGGATGAGCGTGAGGCCATGGCTACCATCCCGACCTTGGTCATGCTGGCGGCCAGCCACCAGGAGATCGCTCGACGGGCAGCGCGCCTGAAAAAGCGGCTTGCCCTGACTGTGGGCGAGGTGTGCCGGCTCGACCTAGTGGACACTGAATCCCGGGTGGGTGGTGGTGCCATGCCCGAGCAGGGGCTCCCCTCAAAGGCCCTGGCCATGCGGCCCTTGACCATCTCGGTTAATGCCCTGGAGGAGGGCCTGCGGAGGCTTGACCTGCCGATCATTGGCCGCATCGAGAACGGGGCCTTGCTCCTCGATCTACGCACCGTGGCAGACCAGGAGGTCCAACCCTTGGCCCTGGGGGTGATTGAATTTTTTGCCGGTTTACGGGAATAGGTTTGGCGTTGAGGTGCGGCCGAAAATTGATGGAATCGCAAAAAGTCGTGAGGCTGACCATCTGCCAATGAAATTTCAATGTATTACGGGGCGCGCCAGCGTCGGTTGAGCAGTATTTGCGAAACCGACAAAATTGATGGAATCGCAAAAAGTCGTGAGGCTGACCATCTGCCAATGAAATTTCAATGGGTTACAGGGCGCGCCTGCGTCGGTTGAGCCGTTCTTGCGAAACCGACAAAATTGATGGAATCGCAAAAAAGTCGTGAGGCTGACCATCTGCCAATGAAATTTCAATGTGTTACAGGACGTGCCAGCGTCGGTTGAGCCGTTTTTGCGAAACCGACAAAATTCGTTGGGCTTCGGCTTGGCTCTATCCAACATCGACATCAGAGCATGGACAAAAGAGGTGTGTATGGGGTTTCCTGGCATCATCGGTGAGCAGTTCTTGACTCACCATGATTTTTATCGCTTTGAGTTGCAATTCACCAAGACGGTCCTCGATTTTTTCCCTTGTGCCTCGGTACGGTTCATTGCCGGTGGGGCACTGGCCGAGGTAGAGAAGCTGGACGATGCGCCACCGGGGCTCTCCGAGGAGCGGCGGGCCGGGATCCTCATGGCCCTGAAGGAGAAGAAGCCTGTGGTGGACCCGGAGGGACTTGCCCTCTTCCTGCCGGTGTGGAGCGGTACGGAGCCCTTGGCAGTGGCGGTGCTCTCCGGCGGCGGGCAAGATCTCTACGGCCGCTATTCGGAAGAGTGGATCCTGGAGCGGGGCCGGTTGGTCACCCGGGAGTTTGCCTTGATCAAACAGTGGGCCATAGACTCGGTGGCCGGGGTGTTTAACGCCACCCATCTGCGCACGGAACTGTCCATGCTGCTTGGTCTAAGCGATGCCGCGCCGGTGGTCGAACCGTGGCAACTGTTGTTGATTGAGGTCTCCATGCGGGCCAAGGATGCCGGTCAGGCCTTTGGGTTTATCAGCCGGACCGCCGCCTACCTCGACTCCTTGGTGGGTGATCAGGGCTCGGTCCACCATGTGGGGGGTGGGGTCTTTGCCCTGATCTGGCACGGGGGGGGGCTGGATGAGGTTCAGAAGCTGGGGTATACCCTGCTCGCCAAGCTGAAACGCCAGGGGACGCAAAAGGTCCATATCGGTATCGCGCCCATGAGCGTGGCCCGTGGGGGACAGCAGGGTGTGGCGCGGCCGGTTGACCGCTTGCTTGATCAGGCCTGGGAGGCCTTGACCCTTGCCCGCCAACGTGGGGTCTTTGCCATGAGCGTGGCCGCGGAGGCCAAGGCCGGGCCGCATCTCCTGGCCCCCTTGGCCCCGGAGGTTCACAACCAGTTGAAGCGTCTGTGGCAGAGGGAGAATCAGTTCTCCATCATCTTCTTGCAACAGGATACGACGGATACCGGAGAAGCCGCGCAGCAGGCAGAGGCGAGCTTCCCCAAAAGGGTCCAGGCCCTGATCGGGGAAGGGGCGGCGCTTGTTGGCGTGGATGCCCGCCGGGCGCTCATCTATCTTGGCGGCATTGACGAGCAGGTGGCTGCCGACTGGGCCTGTGCCCTGGCCAACCGCGTCACGCCGCTTGGCATCGGCACCTTCTCCATGGGGATCGCAACCTACCCCTGTCCGGGCTTTCACAAGGCGGATATCCCCGGCAATGCCAAGAAGGCCCTGGTTCACACTCAATTTTTTGGGGCTGGGACCATTACCTCGTTCAGCGGGGTGAGTCTCAATATCAGCGGTGACGTCTTTTATAATGAAGGGGATCTGGTCAGCGCTATCCGCGAGTATCGTTTGGGCTTGAACCTCAATCCCGATAATGTCAATCTCTTGAACAGCCTGGGGGTGATCTACGCCCAGATCGACTCCCAGGCCAAGGCCATCCCCCTCTTTGAGCGGGCCATCGCCTTAAACCCGGCCGACTTCATGGCCCTGTTCAACTTGGGCTTTGCCCATCTCTGTAATGGGGACGCGGACAGGGCCGTCAGTTACTTCGAGCAGGCCATGCGCATCGACGCATCCTACTTCGACCTTCTGCTCCAGCTTGGCCAGCTCTACTGCCAGCGGGGCCAGTTTAAGAAGGCGCTTAAGGTGCTGACCAAGGCGGAACAGTGTGTCAGCAGCCACGGGCCATCGGCGGAGGCCAAGCCCTGGGAGCGTTGCGAACCGTGGCAGGGGGAGCACCATGAGCTGGGCCATGGCCTGGTCTATCGCTATTTGGGTGAGTCGTATCAGGGGATTGGCGACAATCGGGAGGCGATGCGTTACCTGCAGCGGGCGGCCCGCTACAACAGCCGTGACAGCGAGGCCTTGAGCCTCTTGGGAGAGTTGTACGCCGCCGAGCAACAGGGGTTGGATATCGCGCTGACCTTTTGCCGCCAGGCGGTGGAGATCGATGGCGGCAAGGCCCCGTACTGGTATCGGATGGCCAAGGTGCTTGCCTGCCGGGAGGAGTGGGATGAGGCCTTGCACACGGTCCAGCACTGCTTGGCCCTTGACCCCGGCTACCTTGAGGCCATGATGCTGAAGGCCACCATCCACGAAAAGATGGAGCAGCCGGTATTGGCCCGGGGGACCTATGAGAAGGTCCTGCGCCTGGACGGCACCCACCCCCGGGCCGCCAAGGCCTTGAAAAGAATCAATCAGAGCAGGAGATCACGGTGAAGCTACCTAATGGCGGCATGAATGTAATGGACAAGCATCAGTACTGGCTGGATAATTTTAACGCCGGCGACTCCTGGCGGTTGTTTCGTATCATGTCGGAGTTTGTCGACGGCTTTGACACCCTCTCCGAGGTCAATCGGCCTGCGGTCTCCATCTTCGGTTCGGCGCGCATGACCCCGGATGATAAGTACTATCAATTGGCCGAGGCCATTGCCGGCGGCCTGGCCCGGGCAGGCTACGCCGTGATTACCGGCGGCGGGCCGGGGATCATGGAGGCGGCGAACAAGGGGGCGGCCGACGCGGGTGGCATCTCGGTCGGCCTAAACATCAACCTCCCCTACGAGCAGCAGCCGAATCCTTACTCCAACCTGCCGCTCAGCTTTAAGTACTTCTTTGTGCGCAAGGTCATGTTTATCAAGTACGCCATGGCCTTTATCGGCATGCCCGGCGGTTTCGGCACCCTGGACGAACTGTTCGAGGCGGTGACCCTGATTCAGACCAGGCGGATTAAGAGCTTTCCCATTATTCTGGTGGGTAAGGAGTACTGGTCGGGGTTGGTGGAGTGGATCAAGGAGAGGATGCTCTCCTCTGGCAACATCCAGAGCGAGGACATGCTGTTTTTCAACATTCTCGACGACCCGGACGAGGTGGTGAACACCATTCGGCGGACGGTGATTATTTAGGCTGTAGGCTAGAGGTGGATAGGCTGTAGCCACAAACAAAAAGAGCCGCGATGCAAATCGCGGCTCTTTTTGTTTGTGGTAGCCTTCAGCCCACGGGGCCTATAGGCTAGAGCTTAACACTCTACAGCCGAATCCCTCTTTATCGCTTGCGCAGACGAATCGACTTGGGTGTTACCTCCACCAGCTCGTCGTCGTTGATGTAGGCGATGCAGTCCTCCAGGGACATCTGCACCGGCGGGGTGAGGATGACTGCCTCGTCGGAACCCGAGGCCCGCATGTTGGTGAGTTTCTTGCCCTTGGCCGGGTTGACCACCATGTCGGTGTTCCTGGCGTTTTCGCCGATGATCTGGCCGGCATAGACGTCGATGCCCGGGCCCATGAACAGACGGCCCCGCTCCTGGAGGTTGAACAGGGCGTAGGCCACGGTGACGCTGGTGGACATTACCACCAGGACCCCGTTCTGGCGGTTGATGATCTCCCCGGCATGGGGGGCATACTCGGCAAAGACATAGTTCATCACCCCCATGCCCTTGGTGTCGGTCATGAACTTCGAGCGGAAGCCCAAGAGTCCGCGGGTGGGCATGATGTAGATCAGGCGGGTGATGCCGTTCTCGTTGGTCATCTCCAGCATCCTGCCCTTCAGGCGGCCCAGCTTTTCGATCACCGCCCCCTGATACTGCTCATCCACGTCAATGGTCAACTCCTCAAAGGGCTCGTTTAAGACGCCGTCAATCTCCTTCATGATCACCTGGGGCCGGGTGACCTGGAACTCGTACCCCTCGCGCCGCATCTTCTCAATGAGGATGGAGAGGTGGAGCTCGCCGCGTCCCGAGACCCGGTAGCCCACGGCATCGGTGAGCGGCTCCACGTGCAGGGCCACGTCGCCCAAAGTTTCGCGGCGTAAGCGTTCCTCGATGTGGCGGGAGGTGACGAACTTGCCCTCTCGGCCGGCAAAGGGGGAGTCGTTGGGGATGAAGTTCATGGCCAAGGTCGGCGGGTCGATCTCGATGATCGGCAAGGGCATGGGGTTTTCAGGGTCGGTGAAGGTGACCCCCACGGTGACGTCGTCCAGGCCGGCCACGGCCACGATCTCGCCGACAATGGCGGTATCGGTGGCCACCTTTTCGTTACCCTCGAAGCGGAAGATCTTGGAGATCCTGGCCGGGGTGAGGGTGCCGTCCCGTCTGGCCACGGCCACGTCCTTATTGATACGCAGGATGCCGTTGACCACCTTGCCGATCCCCAACCGCCCGAGGTAGGGGGAGTAGTCGATGGTGTTGACTTGCATCTGCAAGGGCGCATCCGCGCTGCCCGAGGGCGGGGGGATGAATTTGACGATCATCTCCGAGATCGGCGCCATGTCTGTATTGGTGTCAGCCAGGTCGTGGCGGGCGAAACCGGCCTTGGCCGAGGCGTAGACCACCGGGAAGTCCAGGAGGTGGTCCGGGGCGTGGAGTTTGACAAAGAGGTCGAAGACCTGATTGACCGCCCAGTCACAGCGGGCCGCGGGCTTGTCGATCTTATTGATCACCACGATGATCGGCATTGAGGCGGCCAGGGCCTTTTTCAGCACGAAGTAGGTCTGGGGCATGGGGCCTTCCTGGGCATCGACCAGCAGCAGGGCGCCATCGGCCATCCTCAGCACCCGTTCCACCTGGCCGCCGAAGTCGGCGTGGCCCGGGGTGTCGATGATGTTGATGCTATAATCCTTGTACTTGTAAGAGCCGTTTTTGGAGGCGATGGTGATGCCGCGCTCCTTCTCCAGGTCCATGGAGTCCATCATCCGTTCGGTCACGGCCTGGTTATCGCGGAACATACCGCTCTGCTTGAAGAGTTGGTCAACGAGGGTGGTCTTGCCATGATCGACGTGGGCGATAATGGCGACATTGCGGAGCATTTGTTGGTTCATGATGGGCCTTCGGGTGAATTCCGTAAAGTTGTGCGGTTTAGCCGCAGAAAAAAAGGGAATAATATACTGGGGATGAAACGAAAAGGCAAGCTGAAATGTGGCGGGTTCGCCGGTCACAGGGCTTGTCGGCCAGCAAAAATTTCTCCCAGAGGTGCCGCCTGGCAGCTGACCACGGGGCAATCGTTTCTCTCTTGGAGTTGAGGAAACATTTGCTAACTATTATATAATATGTAACAAATTTGCTTGATTGGTTTTTCGGCCATCGTGGACGCAAAACAATTTCTCTTGTCTTCCGCCCACATCCTTGCTAAATCTACAGGCCCGGTTGACCGCGAGGGTAATACCCCATCGTCTCCGTCTTGATCAAATTCCTAAAAACCATACCGCGCCCAGGAGATTTTTTTCGATGATTCGTGACTTTGCCATGATCCAACAGGTCTATAGCGCCATGGCTGCCAAACAGGCCCAAGCCCGGCAGCTCTTTGGCCGGCCCCTGACCCTAGCTGAAAAGATATTGAGTTCGCACTTGGCCTCCCCTATGACCACGGCCCCGGAGCGTCATAAGAGCTACTGCCTGCTCAACCCGGACCGGGTGGCCATGCAGGATGCCACCGCCCAGATGGCCCTCTTGCAATTCATGCAGTCCGGTCGCAAAAAGGTGGCTGTCCCCTCCACGGTCCACTGCGACCACCTGATCTCCGCCAAGGACGGCGGCCAGGAAGATCTGGACCGGGCCTGCGAGCAGAATCGCGAGGTCTACGCCTTCCTGCGCTCGGTGGCCAACAAGTATGGCATCGGTTTCTGGGGACCGGGGAGTGGCATCATTCACCAGATCATTATCGAGAACTACGCCTTCCCGGGCGGTCTGTTGATCGGCACCGACTCCCACACCCCCAACGCCGGGGGCTTGGGTATGCTCTCCGTGGGCGTGGGTGGCGCCGACGCGGTGGACGTCATGGCCGGCATGGACTGGGAACTCTCCTGGCCCGGGCTGATCGGGGTCAAGCTCACCGGCACTCTCCACGGCTGGACCTCGCCCAAGGACGTCATCCTGCGCTTGCTTGAGGTGCTGACGGTCAAGGGGGGCACCGGCAAGATCATCGAGTATTTCGGCCCTGGCGCCGAGGCCCTCTCCTGCACCGGCAAGGCCACCATCACCAACATGGGGGCGGAACTGGGGGCCACCAACTCCCTCTTCCCCTTTGACCAGGCCATGGCCGCCTATCTTACCGCCACTGGCCGTGGCGAGTTGGCCGAGCTTGCCGCCCTTCATCGCGCCGAGCTCACCGCCGACCCCGAGGTGCTGGCCAACCCCGAGGCCTATTTCGACCGGGTGATTGAGATCGATCTCGACACCCTGACCCCCTATGTGGTGGGTCCGTTTTCCCCGGATCTGGCCCGCCCCCTTTCGCAACTCAAGGCCGAGGCCGAGGAGAAGGGGTATCCCGCCGAACTCAAGGTCGGTCTGATCGGCAGTTGCACCAACTCCTCCTACGAAGACATCGGCCGGGCTGCGCATATCGCCCGGCAGGCCTTGGCCCAGGGGCTCACGGCCAAGAGCAAGTTCTTGATCAGCCCGGGCTCGGAGCAGGTGCGGGCCACGGTGGAGCGGGACGGTCTGCTCGACCCCCTGCGCCAAATCGGCGGGGTGGTGCTGGCCAACGCCTGCGGCCCCTGTATCGGCCAGTGGCAGCGGCAGGACTTCACCGCTCGGGAGAAGAACTCCATCATCACCTCCTTTAACCGCAACTTCAAGAGCCGGGCCGATGGCAACCCCGAGACCTTGGCCTTTATCGGCAGCCCGGAGACGGTGACCGCCATGGCCTTGGCTGGGCTCATCACCTTTGACCCCAGCCGTGACACCATTGATGGGGTCCGCTTGCAGCCGCCCACCGGGGAGAGCCTGCCGGCGGGTGGCTTTGATCCCGGCGTTCCCAACTACGAAGAACCGGCTGAGGATGGGAGCGGACTGAGCGTGGATGTCGATCCTGCCAGTCAGCGCTTGCAACTGCTCTCGCCCTTTCCTGCCTGGGATGGCAAGGAGTTCAGCGACCTTTTGGTGCTGCTGAAGGCGGTGGGCAAGTGCACCACCGACCATATCTCGCCGGCCGGACCGTGGTTGAAGTTCCGTGGTCATCTGGACCATATCTCGGACAACATGTTCATCGGCGCCACCAACGCCTTTGCTAACGGGGCCGGCAAGGGGCACAACTGCCTGACCGGCGAGACCGAGGTGGGCCTCTCCGCCATTGCCCGGGATTACAAGGCCAAGGGGCAGGGGTGGATTGCGGTGGGTGACGAGAATTACGGCGAGGGCTCCAGCCGCGAGCATGCCGCCATGGAGCCTCGCTATTTGGGGGTGAAGGCGGTCGTGGTCAAGAGCTTTGCCCGCATCCACGAGACCAACCTGAAGAAGCAGGGGGTGCTTCCCCTGACCTTTAGCGATCCGACGGACTATGAGAAGATCAGAGACGAGGACCGGGTGGCGATCAGCGGCTTGAGCCAACTGGCCCCGGGTAGCACGGTGACCATGACCCTGAGCCACGCCGATGGCGCCACGGACTCCTTTGCGCTCAGGCACTCCATGTCCGACCAACAGATCGCCTGGTTTAAGGCCGGAGCGGCCTTGAACATCATCTCCGACCATCACTGATAGCGCCATGACAGACGCAATCTATGCCATTGTCTTGGCCGCCGGCAAGGGGACGCGCATGAAGTCGGAGTTGGCCAAGGTGCTGCACCCGGTCTTTTTTCAACCGATGGTCTGTCACGTCCTAGAGGCCTTGGCTGCTGTTGGCCCCGAGCAGACCGTGGTGGTGACTGGGCACCAGGCCGAGCGGGTGGAGGAGGCTCTTGCCCCCTTTGCCGTTAGTTTTGTCCGGCAACAGGAGCAGTTGGGCACCGGTCATGCGGTTCTGTCCGCCGAGGGCGTTCTGGGGGAGAAGCGGGGCGTCGCCCTGATCCTTTGCGGCGATACGCCGTTGGTCAAGGCCACGACCTTGCGGGCCATGATCGCTGACCATTGCCGGCAGCAAAGCACGATCTCGGTGATGACTACCATTGTCGATGACCCCACGAACTACGGCCGCATTGTGGTCAACGCCCACGGCGCCATTGAGCGTATCGTCGAAGAGAAGGATGCCGATGCCGCTGTGCGCGCCATTAGCGAGATCAACGCCGGCATCTACTGCGTTGATCTCGCCTTTCTCTTTGCCGCGCTCAGAGAGGTGGGCACCGACAACTCCCAGGGTGAGGTCTATTTGACCGATATCGTTGCTATCGCCCGCAGGCGGGGGCTGGCGGTGACCCGTTTTGTCTGCGCCGATCCCTTGGAGATCACCGGGGTCAACTCCCGGGTGGAACTGGCCCGGGCCAATGGGGTGATGCAGCAGCGCCGCAATCAGGCCTTGATGCTGGAGGGGGTGACCATGATTGACCCCGGCTCGATCTTTATCGAGAACAGCGTGAGGGTGGGGCGGGATACCGAGATCCACTCCCACTGCGTCCTGGCCGGCGACACGGTGATCGGCCAGGGGTGCCGATTGCAACCTTTCTGTAAGCTCACCGATTGTAGGATCGGCGATAACGCCGTCATCCGCTCGTTTGCCGATCTCCACGGCGAGGTCCTATAAAGGCGGAGGTCGTTTAGGCTTTGGACTGAAGGCGGTTAGCAAAAGCGGACCAAGAGTGGCAAGGTTGTAGTTTCCTGATCATGAAAAATGGCCACCACTCCCGCGGCCTAACAGCCTTAAGCCTCTTGAACAATGGAGTTCATATCAATAAATCATATCTTCCCTGCCGCCGGAAGGGGCAGGGCAAAGGAGCGATGGACATGGAAGGGATGAATTTAGAGAAGCTGGAAGCGATGGTGGAAAAAATGCTCAACAATCTGCAGGAGTTGAGACGGGACAATGCCCAGCTCCAGGCCCAGTTGGCAGCCAAAAACAGCAGGGTGGCGGAGCTTGAGAGCGAGGTCAAGGCCATGAACTCGACCCAGGATGAGGTCAGCACTCGGGTGACCACCCTGTTGAGTTCCATTGAGGAGTGGGAGCGTACGCTTGACCCTGACGCCCAGGCACCCCAGGATGCCGAGG
Organism: uncultured Desulfobulbia bacterium; assembly: GCA_964430285.1. Classification (GTDB taxonomy): domain Bacteria; phylum Desulfobacterota; class Desulfobulbia; order Desulfobulbales; family VMSU01; genus VMSU01. The sequence goes on along the minus strand of CAYSFY010000036.1, from coordinate 4,755 downwards.
AGTCCCGAGAGGGTCGACCGGAAGGAGGGGGGGCAGGAACACTCTTCCCGCGGGGCCAACCTCTTCAGCATCGCCGATTAGTTTTGGTGGAGCAGGGCCACCCTGGCAAGTGGCTCATTCTGTCCACAGCCTAGGGTGGGTGGTGAAAACACCTTGCCAGGGCCTCCATATTCTGGTAACAAAACAGCATCGGGTGCTTTGTATTGGAACGACTGGTCAAATTTGAGATTTTCGGGCAGGAGTACCCCCTCAATACCGATGCCCCGGAAGATGATGTCCGCGAGATCCTGGAACTGGTCAAATCTCAGATGGAGTTGCATGCCAAGTCGGCCAAGATCTTGCCGGTGAAGATAGCCGTGCTGGTGACTTTGAACATGGCCGCCAAATATGTCAGGTTGAAGAGAGACCATGAAAGGCTGAAACAGCAAGAGGAAAAGCGGATCAGCCAACTGGTCAGCCAGATAGAACAAGGTATTGAATCGTGATGGTAGTATGCGTAAAGTCAAAGGAGGCTTTGGCTTTATCAAGGTAAAAGGTCGGGTTGGTATATCATCTGTACTCCCGAGCTAGGCAGTTTCCCCTGCCATGTTTGTGCTAGCCAGAATTTTCCGAGCCGTTTATTCGTCTGAGGGCGCCTCCGCTGTCTCAGGAAAGGAATCTCCTTGCGTTATTCCTCGAAAGGGCCATGAGTACTGCCCACCTAACGTTACGTTAGGTTCGGATGAACTGGAACACGGCATTGGCGGGGGATTTTTTTTACCAATAATCCGTTTTTACGTCGTCATTGACCTCGCTTGCGCCTTAGGGGCCATGATGAAAAACGGTTGATATAGGCAGTTGCCCTGGATCCTTTAGGGTGCGGTACAATTGTGATGAGAATCGAATTGTGTTTTTTGTCTCCTTTCTTTGATGAAACAACACGATATGCATACATGTTTCTTGGGCTTTTTTTTTCGGTGCACATTGATGCCGCGTTATTGAATCCGCTGCCCCGCTAGCCCTCTCTCATCGACTTCAGTCCCCTGAACGATCAGCGCTGAAGAAAGTTGTGCACGCCACCCCTTCCCCTGCAGTTGCCTAGTTGGACAAACCCTTTTTTTTTAGCCTGTTGCCTTTTCTGGAGTTGTTCGTGGCACCTTTGGGCCAGCGACCAACAAAGCAGGGGAGGCCGGTTTTCCGCCTGGATCGCCGGTCTTGCCCGATACCTTATTAATTCATTAAACAACGCCTTCGGCGTCTGAAACTCTGTTGAGCCCCTTGTTCGCTTCCTGTTGACGCAAATCCCCATTGGGGAGGTGGCGTCGGCGGGGAGCTGCCGTGGTCCCAGAGTTGCCGCTGCTTAAGCGAAAAGAGGAAAACACGTGGACATTGTAACCATCGCAATTAGTGCTGTCGCGCTCGTCATCGGGGGGGTTGGCGGGGTTCTGCTCCAGAAGAGACTGGCTGCGGCGAGTAAGGATAACGCCGCCACGCAGGCCAGAAAGATCGTCAATGACGCCTTGGCCGAAGCGGATCGTCTCAAGCAAGAGGCCCTGCTCACGGTCAAGGAAGAGACCCTGCAGGCCAAGCAGGCGGCTGATGAGGAGATTAAAAATCGCGGCTTGGAACTGAAAAAGGAGGAGAAGCGCTTCTCCCAGAAGCTTGAGCAGATCGAGCGCAAAATCGACCTGCTGGACAAGCGAGAGGTGGATCTCCTGCAGAAGGAGAAGGGCTTTGCCCAACAGGAGACAGTGCTGGCCAAGCGGCAAGGGGAGATCGAGCAACTCATCAATGAACAGCGCACCAAACTCGAAAATATCGCCGGCATCACCCGTGAGGAGGCCCAAAAACGGTTGGTGGAGAGCATCGAGAGCGAGGCGCGGATGGAGGCTGCCAAGGAGGTGGTCCGCATCGAAAACGAGATGAAGATCAACGCCGACCGCAAGGCCAAGAATATCCTGGCCTTGGCCATCTCCCGCTATGCCGGGGAGTACGTGGCCGAGAAGACAGTCTCCATTGTCCCCCTGCCCAACGAGGAGATGAAGGGGCGGATTATCGGTCGCGAGGGCCGGAACATCCGTGCCATTGAGGCGGCCACCGGCATCGATATCATCATCGATGATACGCCGGAGGCCGTGATCCTCTCCGGCTTCAATCCGGTCCGTCGGGAGGTGGCCCGCCAGGCCATGGAGCGTTTGATCGCCGATGGCAGGATCCATCCGGCGCGCATCGAAGAGGTGGTGGAGAAGGTCAGCAAGGAGCTGGATATCACCATCCGCGAGGCGGGGGAACAGGCAACCTTCGACGTGGGTGTCCATGGCGTCAACCACGAGATTATCATGCTCTTGGGCCGGCTCAAGTACCGCACCAGTTATGGCCAGAACGTCCTGGTCCACTCCCTGGAGGTGGCCTTCCTGTGCGGCATCATGGCGGCGGAGTTGGGGCTGGATGTCAAGCAGGCCAAGCGTGCCGGTCTGCTCCATGATATCGGCAAGGCCGTGGACCACGAGGTGGAAGGGTCGCACGCCATCATCGGCCGGGATCTGGCCCGCAAGTACGGGGAGGCACCGGAGGTGATCCACGCCATTGGCGCCCATCATGAGGATCTCGAACCCGAGAGTGTGCTCGATATCCTGGTGCAGGCGGCCGACTCCCTCTCCGGTGCCCGGCCGGGGGCCAGACGCGAGATGCTGGAGTCCTATGTCAAGCGGCTGGAGGACCTGGAGCAGTTGGCCAACGGCTTCAAGGGGGTGGAGAAGTCCTTTGCCATCCAGGCGGGACGCGAGGTGCGGGTCATTGTCGATAGCTCCCAGGTGCGGGACGCCGAGACCTCCATGTTGGGCAAGGACATAGCCAAAAAGATTGAGGAGACCCTGACCTACCCCGGCCAGATCCGAGTCACGGTCATCCGTGAGACGCGCTCCGTCGAGTACGCCAAATAAGCGGTTTTACGCGAGCGACAAAATAAAAGGATGGCACAAGTGAAATCAGTAGCGGAACAGCTTGACCTCATAGCGCGCGGGGTGGTTGACCTCTTCTCCCGGGAGGACCTGGAAAAGAAGATCAAAAGGTCCATTGACACCGGGGTACCGTTGAAGATCAAGGCCGGCTTCGATCCCACGGCCCCGGATCTCCATCTCGGGCACACGGTCTTGATCCAGAAGCTCAAGCACTTCCAGGAGCTGGGGCATCAGGTCCTCTTCCTGATCGGCGATTTTACCGGTATGATCGGCGATCCCACCGGTAAGTCCGAGACCAGGAAGCCCCTGACCCAAGAGGACGTTGCCCGTAACGCCGAGAGCTACAAGACCCAGATCTTCAAGATCCTTGATCCTGATAAGACCCAGGTAGTATTCAACAGCAGCTGGTTGAGTACCCTCACCGCCTACGACTTCGTGCGTTTGGCCTCCCAGTGCACGGTGGCCCGCATGCTGGAGCGGGATGACTTTAAAAAACGGTTCGACAGCCAGCAGCCGATCAGCATCCATGAGTTCCTCTATCCCCTAGTCCAAGGCTATGACTCGGTGGCCCTGGCGGCCGACGTGGAGTTGGGGGGCACCGATCAGCTCTTCAACCTGCTCATGGGCCGCGAGTTGCAGCGTTCCGCAGGCCAAGCACCCCAGGTGGTCATGACCATGCCGCTCCTGGAGGGGTTGGACGGGGTCAACAAGATGAGCAAGTCCCTGGGCAACTACATCGGCATTACCGACTCCGCTGATGACATCTACGGCAAGGTGCTGTCGGTGAGCGATACCTTGATGTTCCGCTATTACGAGCTGCTGAGCGACCTGCCGATCAGTGAGGTGCAGGCATTGCGCATGGCCATGGAGCGAGGCGAGATCCACCCCAAGGAGGTCAAGAAACGGTTGGCCCTGGAGTTGACCGCCCGTTACCACGGACCCTATGAGGCCACCCGGGCCGAAGAGAACTTCGAACGGGTCTTCCAGCGCCACGGTCTGCCCGATGACCTCCCCGAGGTGGATCTGCCGGCCGGGGAGCCGGTGTGGATCCCTAAGCTCTTGGTGGATGCAGGGCTCGTGAGCGGCACTGGCGAGGCCAGGCGTCTGATCAAGCAACAGGCCGTCTCCATTGATGGCGATAAGGTCGAGAGCGAAGAGCAGATGGTCCCGGCCCAGGATGAGATCCTGGTCAAGGTCGGCAAACGCCGCTTCTGCAAGGTCAGGTTTAACTGACGGCATGAGCAGGTTTGTCTGCTAGCCTGTTGGCTGAAGCCGGCCTTTCCCGCGGCACGGCACGACTTACGACTGATGCGCTCTTGCTGTTTGTCGATCCCGCATTCGTAATTCGTCATTTCTAATTCGTCATTGCCTCCCCATGCCCTCTCCCCTGGATTTCGACCGTCGCCATCTCTGGCACCCCTACACCTCACCCACCAACCCCTTGCCGGTTATCCAAGTGGTGGCCGCCCATGGGGTCCGCCTGCAGCTGGCGGACGGCAGCACCCTGGTCGACGGCATGTCCTCCTGGTGGTGCGCCATCCACGGCTATAACCATCCGGTCTTGAATGCCGCCCTGCTGGAGCAGGCGAGCCGGATGTCCCATGTCATGTTCGGCGGCCTCACCCATCCACCGGCCATCGAATTGGCCCGTACCTTGATCCGCCTCACCCCCGCTCCCCTGGAAAAGGTCTTCTTCTGCGACAGCGGCTCGGTGGCGGTGGAGGTGGCCATCAAGATGGCGATCCAGTACTGGTCCGCCCTCCATCGCCCTGAGAAGCATAGGCTGCTCACCATCCGGCACGGCTACCATGGCGAC
>CAYSFY010000035.1:21901-29843 GCA_964430285.1 uncultured Desulfobulbia bacterium | reverse complement strand
AAGACTCGGAGGTGGCCAGGATGGCCACTGCGCAGAGGGCGGGACCTTGGCCCAGACGGCGGACCCCTCGCTGGAGAACCAGGGTGAGGAGCAGGATCGCCATCAGGCTTGAGGGCAAGCGCATGGCCCACTCCGCCTGGGTGTGGAACAGGGTGCAGGAGGCGGCCATCAGCCAGTAGAGCAGGGGGGGCTTGGCCAGATAGACCTGGCCGTTCAAGGTGGGCAACAGCCAGTCGCCCTGGTTCAGCATCTCCTGGACCACCACCATGCGTCTCGCCTCGTTGTGGCCGAGGATGGGCACCGACCAGATGCCCCAGATGCAGATCAACACCGAGGCCACCATGAGGGCTATGGTCAGCTGTTTGCCGTTATTGATCGGGGGGGAGGCTTTGGTCACGGTAACCGCAAGAGGGAGAGGTGGATCCTGCGCTTAGACGACGGTTTTTTATTGTAATCAAAGGTATCGATAGTGTTGATGACAACCTCATCGTGTAGCGCCGGCGGCAGCAAGGGGAGGGGGTCACCCTTGGAGAGCACGGCCACCGGTTCGCCCTGGGCCAATCTCTGGCTGATCTCCTCCAGCTGCCAGGGATAGACCCTCTGGCCGAGGTCCCAGATGACCCGCATATCCACCGGATCGCCCAGGAAATAGACCTTAGCTGGGCCAAGCTCCCGGGCAAGCTGGTGGCTGTCAATTCGTTTGTACCCCTTGTTTTTGGTGGTCAACACCCCGTAGTAGTTCAAGGAGGCGAGGGTGGTCAGGGCCACAATGGCCATGGTGGTCAGCAGCAGCCGCTCCACCTCCCGTCGGCCCAGGGATCGGATTAGGAACAGGGCGCTGCCCCAGGAGACGATGCCATAGACCACCATCCAGCCATCAACCGCGTGGCCCTGCCTGTGTACGAAAAAGTACAGCACCACGGGCAGCGCCAAGGCCAGCAGAGCCATGAGTGCGGTGTGGGCGCGCACCAGGGCGCGGTCGGCAGGTTGATCCTGGTGCGCGGCAAAACGTTGGATCACCCCGTGGGCCAGGTCCCCGGCCAGCAGTAAGAGGGGGAGCATGGCCGGCAACAGGTAGCGCTCTTTCTTCTCCGGGATCAGCGACAGCAAGATGATGGCGGCCACGAGCCAGAGGAGCACAAAGGTGTGGGACTTTTGGTCTCCACTGCGCAGGCGGGCATAGGGGCGGATGAGGGCGGCAGCGGCCCAGATCAGCCAGCCGCCGCTAAAGACCACGAAGTGCCAATAGTACCAAAACGGCTGCAGGTGGCGGTTGGACCAGGCCTCCTGCTCCTGGTGGGCCACCGCCAGGCCGAGATCGGCGTGGTAGAAAAAGATATAGAGCGGCCACCAACAGCTCAGCAGCAGAGAGACGGCCAGGGCCAGGGTGAGCCCAGGCCATTGGCGCTTGATCGCGGTGATGCCGAAGATGGCGATGTAGGCCAGGGTAAAGGGCAAGAACAGGGCGTAGAAGGAGACCGGTCCCTTGCTCATGAACGACAGGCCGAGGGCAAGCCCGGCCAGGACAAAGGATGGGATCCCCCCTTGTCTGTGCACGCCGTTCCACAAGGCCCACAGGCCGGCGGCCATGAAGGCGTGGCAGAAGATGTCCCAGGTGCCGGTGCGGCCGCTGTCTATGGCCAAGAGCGAGGTGGCGAGCATGGCGGCGGCGAGAAACCCTGACTGCGGGTGGCGGCCCATGGCCCCGCTCAGGCCATAGACCGCAAAGATCAGCAGGCAGGCGGCCATGGCGCTGGGGAGGCGGAGAAAAGCAAGACTATCCATGCTGCCGGAGAGTTTGGCACTGAGCGCGGCAAACCAGGTGGGCATGGGTGGCTTGGCCAGGCGGATCTCGCCGTTCATGGTGGGGACCAGCCAGTGGTGTTCCGAGACCATCTCCCGGGCGGTGACGAAGTTTCTGGCCTCCATCAGGTCCACATCCACCGCGTCCAGAAAGGCGAAAAAGGAGGAGAGGCACAACACCGTCAGGATGACGAGGTGGCGGTTAAGCCAAGGGGATCTGCTCATCGTCTATTGGTCCGCAGATAGAGCAGAATGTTGCGGCCGTAGACCACGAATCCGAAGAGTTGGCCCACAAAGAGCACCGGGTCACGGCGGAATACCGCATAGGAGATGACCATCAGCGAGCCGGCAATGCTGATCACCCAGAAACCCAGGGGCAGGATGGACGCCTTGGCCCTCTCCATGCAGATCAGCTGATAGACAAAACGGAAATTGAACACCACCTGTCCGGCCCCGCCCCACAGCATGAGCATGAGCGGGATCTCCTTATTTTTGACAATGCCGGCCAGGGTGTTGTGTTGGCCCTGGAGCAGCCACAGCAGGGCAGCAAAGGGGAAGAGGAGAGTGAAGAGGCGAAAGGGGAGGGGGATCTTCAGCCAACTGTGGTGGTAATGAAGATTTCTTATGTAAATACAATATGTTATCATCTGGCCAAGGATGATCACCAGGTCTTGCCGCAGGATGCCATAGACCATTAGCAGCAGGGAGGCGATGATGCTGAGCTGCCAGAAGAGCAGCGGCGACAAGGAGCGGCCGGCCTTTTCCGAGGAGACCCATTGCACCAGCAGCCGGGCTGAAAACAGGGCCTGGGCGAAAAATCCCAGCCCGAAGACGAGGGATTGATTCATTTGCTCTGATCCGCGATCCCGTAACGGATATAGCGGCTACGCATCCAGCGGAAGGCGAGGGTATCGAAAAACGGTCCCACCAATCGGTTGAACAGGTGGTATTTGGCCGTGCCGGCAAAGCGGGGAAAGTGGGTGACCGGGACCTGCCGCACCCGGCCTCCTTGGAGCTGGATCAAGGCCGGCAGGAAGCGGTGCATGCCGGTGAAGAAGGGGATCCGCTTGGCATAGGCGGTCTTCATGATCTTCAACGGGCAGCAGGTATCGGTGATGCCATCATTGATCATGCGCCTTCTGAAGGCGTTGGCGATCTTCGAGGAGAGCTTTTTTACCACCGTATCCTGGCGCCGGGCACGGATGCCGTTGACCATGTCATAGGCCGGGAAGAACTCGAAGAATTTCAAAAAATCAGTAGGCGTGGTCTGCAGGTCGGCGTCGATATAGCCCACCAATTCGGTGCCGCAGGCATCAATGCCGGCCTTGATGGCGGTGCTCAAGCCGTAATTGCCATCCAGTTGCAGGGAGCGGTAGGCGGGGTTGGCGGCGCAGACCTTGGTGATCAAGGCCTGGCTGCCATCCCGAGAGCCGTCATTGACAAAGAGGATGGTGGTGGCGATGGGGGTGGAGGCGAGAAAACCATCCATCTCTTGCCGGAAATGGTCGAGGCACTCCTCCTCGTTATAGACAGGCACCAGGATGGTTAGGCCTTTCTCGTATTCCATGGTTCTCTCGGGATGACTGAGGTTGATTAGGCTATGGGCTGAAGGGTGTTATGGAAAAAAACCGACAAGGATGATGGTTCATGCCTGGTGGCTATCGCGCGTGCTTGGGTGGCTACCAGGCTAAACCGCTACCGGCGATACGCAATTGGTCGCTTGTTACTCAAAATGCATCGTGGCGTCAAATGGTTTCCTTTACGCACGCACAGGGCGAAGAGGTCAGCTTGCCCTCGCGGGCAAAAACGGCAACTTTCCCTCGATGACACCCCGGACCAGGTCCACGGTCAGATCATTCATGCACTGCCAATGGTCACACGGTTTCCAGCGGTAGCAGGGGGCGCAGGCGATACCGGTCTTGATCACCGTGTGCATGGGGCCGTGGGGGCCGGTCCTTTGGGGATTCGCCGGTCCGAACAGGGCAAAGACCGGGACCTGGAAGGCAGCGGCGATATGCATGGGGCCGGTGTCGTTGGAGATAAAAAACCGGGCACTCCTGATGACCGCCAACAACTCCAACAGCGAGGTCCTGCCGGCCAGGGAGATGGCTCGACCCTTGGCCGCCGCCACCACCTCGGCGCCAATGGCGGCGTCTCCCTGGCCACAGATTACCACCGACGGCAGGGGGAGGCTGGCGGCCAGTTCGCCAAAGCGCTGGGCCGGCCAGCGGTTGGCCTCTTTGCCCGCCGAGGGCGCGATCACCGCATACTCTTTGGGCAGGGTGCGGCAGATGGGCGGGTCGTGGTCAAAATCGGCCATGGGATAGCGGATGTTCTCCACGGGGCAGCCCATGGCTTGGGCGATCTGCAGGTAGCGATCAATGGCGTGGCGCTCCATGTCTCCCTTGACCTTGTGGGTGTAGAACAAGGGACTCCCCTCGTCGGACTCGGCGAAACCGATCTTGATGGGGGCCTTGGAGGCAAAGGTCAACAGGCCGCTGCGAAACAGGCCGGAGAGATCGACACAGGCATCATACCGCTCGCGGCCCAGGCCGCCATAGAGGTCGCGGACCTCGCGCAGGGTCTGGGGGAGATAGGCCAACCGTTTCCAGGCATCCTTATTGATCACCCACAGCTTACTGATCAGGGGGTGGTTTTCCAAGAGGCAATGGAGGCCGCGGGCCACCAGCCAGTGGATCTCGGTGTTGGGGAAATGTCCCTTGATCGCCGCCAGAAACGGGAGGCTGTGGATAATGTCCCCCAGGGAGCTCGGTTTGATGATGAGCAGCTTTGCCGGGGGGGAGGTGAAGTCAATGTTCATCCGTTGTTATTTCGTGGAGGTTCCATTTGTCTGCAAGCGCTAACATTTGCCTTTTTGCATAAATTCGCCTATAGTGCACGGCTTCATCCGCCCGTCCTCTCAGTGCCTTACGTTCCCTTGTGAAAGACCTATGTCTCAAGATCAGACCCAGCAACCCGGCCTCTATCGGCGCCTTTTTGCCATGACCACGGAGTATCGCGGCAGCCTGCTGATCGCCATGCTGTGCATGGTGGCGGTGGCCGGGCTCTCCTCGTTGCAGGCCTTCATGGTCAAGCCCCTGCTCGATGAGATATTTTTTAATAAAAACGAGTACATGTTGACCATGCTGCCCTTTGCCATCATTGGCATTTTTGTGGTCAAGGGCATCTTTTACTATAACTATTCCTATCTAATGGATTTTGTCGGGCAAAGCATTATTAAAACGATGCGCATCCGTCTTTTTGAGCACCTGCAATCCATGCAGATCACCTTTTTTTACAAGACCTCGCCCGGCGAAATCATCTCCCGGATCATGAACGATGTGGCCCTGATCCAGAACTCGGTGTCCAAGGCCTTGGTGGGCACCTTAAAAGACCTCTTTCAAGTGATCGGTCTCATCGGCGTCATCTTCTATCAGGACTGGAAACTGGCCTTCATCTCCTTGGTCTTTCTGCCGGTGGCCTGCTACCCCATCGTCACCTTTGGCAAGAAGTATCGACGTCTGAGCATCAAGGCCCAGAAGCTGCGCGCTGAGTCCTCTTCCATTCTCCATGAATCCATTGTCGGTGCCCGCATCGTCAAGGCCTTTTGCATGGAACAGCGGGAGGCGGATCGATTTGCCGGTAAGATGAATGACCTGTTCACCAGCCTGATGCGCGATGTCAAGGCCAGTAGCCTGTCGCATCCGATCATGGAGATGATGGCAGGGATCGGGGTTGCCCTGATCGTCTGGTATGGAGGGAGTAAGGTGATTCGCGGTGAATCGACGCCCGGGACCTTCTTCTCTTTTCTCACGGCCCTGATCATGATCTACGACCCCATCAAAGAGGTGAGCAAGGTCAATAACGCCCTGCAGAAGGGTCTGGCCGCCTGTTCCCGGGTCTTTGAGATGCTTGATCTTCAACCCACCATCGTCGATGCGCCGGATGCCACAACCTTGGGGAATGAGATCCATACCATCGAGTTTAAGAACGTCCATTTTAGCTATGACCCAAAAAGTCCGGATGTGCTCAAGGGCATCAATCTCAAGGTCCAGGCCGATGAGGTGATAGCCTTGGTCGGTCCCAGCGGTGCCGGCAAGACCACGCTGGTCAACCTGATCCCCCGCTTCTTTGATGTCACCGGCGGCAACATCCTCATCAATGGTGAGGATGTCAGGCAGCTGACCATCAAGTCGCTACGCGCGAAGATGAGTCTGGTGACCCAGGATACCATCCTCTTCAACGACACGGTGCGCAACAATATCGCCTATGGCCGTCCGGGCTGCAGCGACGCGGAGGTGCGAGCGGCAGCCGATGCGGCCTATGCCACCGAGTTCATCAACAAGCTGAGCGAGGGCTTTGCTACCCAGATTGGCGAGGCCGGGGCGAAGCTCTCCGGCGGTCAGCGCCAGCGCATCTCCATTGCCCGCGCCCTGCTGAACAACACCCCCCTGTTGATCCTCGACGAGGCCACCTCGGCCCTGGACACGGAGTCGGAGCAGATGGTGCAACAGGCCTTGAACAACCTGATGCAGGGCCGCACCACCTTTGTCATTGCCCACCGCCTGTCCACCATCAAGAAGGCGGACCGTATTCTGGTCTTTGAGAAGGGGGAGATCGTGGAAATAGGCAACCATGACGCCTTGATCGAGCAGGGTGGTCTCTACAGCAGACTCCATACCTTGCAGAGCTGAGGGACGATGACGGATTGCAGCCCCACCCCAGCCGGCGCCGATAGACCCCGGCGTCTCCTGTTTGTCCTGCCCAACCGCTTTGCCTCGCGGAATATCCTGACCAGCGACATCCCCGCCATCCTTGCCGCGACCGAGGGGGTCACGCTCACCGTGGTTTCACTCTTTGCCGATGATGAGCAGCGGGTGCGGGCCTTCAACAACACGAACATCACCTGGCGCCACCTGGCCAAGCCGGCCAAGGGGTCCGCGCTGCCCTGGTGCTTGCGGCTCAAGTATGCGTTGATGAATGCGGTCTATGGCCTGGTGCATCTGTTGCTGCTGAAAAAGGGGCGCCATGATGCCCTGTTCTATCGTTTCCATCAACTGCACAACCTCTTTATCCACCGCTGGTGGGCCGCCAAGCGCCAGGAGGCCCCCGGCTCCCTGGATGGGGAGGTGCAAAAAAAGCTGATTGATCCCACCCTGGCTTGGCCCTGGCCCAACAGCAGGGGGGTGTTTGACCTGTTGCTCTCCCTGCGTTTCTGGCAGTGGTCCTGCAACCCCGGGGTGGAGGCTTTTTTTGAGCAGAATCAGTTCGATCTGGTGGTGTTCAACTTTGTGCAGACCTCGCCCATCTTCCCCTATATCATGGCTGCCAAGCGTCGTGGCATCAATACCGTCGGCATTGTCGGCAGTTGGGATAATCCCACCACCAAGGGGCCGTTGTACCCCTGCCGGCGTTATGTGGTCCAGAATCGCTACATGGCCGAGATGCTGAAACAATATCACGCCGTTGAGGGAGAGAAGGTCACCATTGTCGGCTGGCCGCAGATGGATATCTACAAACGTCCCGGGATCCTCGCCCAGCGCGGGGAGTTCCTCGCCACCATGGGCCTTGCGCCCGGCTGCCGGCTGTTGCTGTTCGGCGCCTCCACCAAGCGCTTTGGCCGCCACGAGCCCAGTGTCTTGCGCCACCTGCTCCGCCAGTTGGAGGGTGGGGTCTATGGCCCGGAGGTCGCCCTGGTGATCCGTGCCCATCCCGGCGACCACCATTGGCAAGAGCGTATCGGCGAATTTCAGGGACGCACCCGGGTGATTGTCGAGCCGCCAAACTATACCGACCGCGTCCATCTGACCAATCTGCTGCGCCACGCCGATATCGTCATGTCCACCGCCGGCACCATCTGTCTGGATGCCGTGGCCTTTGACACCTGCGCCATCAGCATCGCCTTTGATGGCGATGAGCAGTTGGCGCCAGGCGATCAGGCCGCCCTGTTCTACCAATCGGAACACTACGCCTCGGTGATCAACACCGGCGGCACCCGGTATGTGGCGAGCTGTAGCGAGCTGGACCAGGCGATCAACTCCTATCTACAAGACCCCAAGCAAGACGAGGCCGGACGCTTGGCCCTCCGCGCCCTGCACCTGGAACCCTTTGACGGCAAGGCGGGAGAACGGTTGGTGCG
>CAYSFY010000035.1:14804-21891 GCA_964430285.1 uncultured Desulfobulbia bacterium | reverse complement strand
CTAAGCTCCCCATGACCGAAGCGCAACCACAGCACGCCAAGACGGTCCTCTTTGTCCTGCCGACCCATTTTGCCTCCCGCAATATCCTCACCAGCGACCTGCCCCGGATTCTGGGGGCACATGGGGGGATGCGCCTCTTTTTTGCCTCCCTCTACCGTGAAGACCAGGAGAAGGTGGAATCGTTTCACAACCCTAGACTCACCTGGTTGCACCTGAAGAGACCGTGTCCCGCGGCACGGCTCATGCGCATGAAGACCCTGCGTTATGGGTTCTGCTCCTTTGTTTACACCCTGGTCCATCTGCTGCTCTTCAACCGTGCCCGCCATCCCTCGTTGGTCTTTCGTTTCAACGAACTGAAGGGGTTTTTTGGCCATCAGTTGCGCAAGCGCATGGCCGGTGGCCGGCAAGTGCCCTTGCTGGCCAAGCTCTTTGCCGGCCTGCGTGGAGCCAAAAGCCCTTTCAACGCCCAGCGCTATGCCGATCCCAAGCTGGGTTGGCCCTTTCCCCAGAGTCAGGCCCTCTACCACTTTTTGCGGCCGGTGTTCTACTGGCTGTGGGGCAATAGCCCCCGGGTGGAGACCTTTTTTGACGTGAACCCCATCGATGCCGTGGTCATCAACTTCATCCAGACCACTCGGGTCTTCCCGTACATCAATGCCGCCAAACGGCGCGGCATTCCCATCATTGGCATGGTGGGCAGTTGGGACAACCCGACCCTGAAAGGGCCAGTCTTTCCCGGCCTGGATACCTATCTGGTGCAGAGCCGGTACATGGCGGAGCAGCTTAGCAACCATCATGACCTGGGCGCGGGCCGGATCGTGGTCACCGGTTGGCCGCAGATGGACATCTACCATAAGATGGAGAACCTGGTCGGCAAGGGGGCCTTTCGCACCTCCTTGGCTCTGGCCGAGGAGAGTAAACTGATCCTCTTTGGTGCCAACACCAGCAGGCTGGGGGAACACGAGATCAGTATCCTGCGGCACATGAGGGGAGAGTTGCAAGCGGGCAACTATGGTGAATCCACCCTCCTCATCATTCGCCCCCATCCGGGTGACGGCCAGTGGCAACAGCGTTTTGCCGAGTTCATGGGGGTCGAGAATATCCTGGTGCAACAGCCGAGTTATACCGACCGGGTGCACTTTGCCAACCTGATCAAAAACGTCGATATCGTCATCTCCTCGGCCGGCACCATCTCCCTTGATGCCGTGGCCTTTGACACCTGCACCATCAATATCGCCTTTGACGGTGACCTGGTGTTGCCGCCGGACCAGAGCGTGGCCCTGTTCTACCAGCTGGAACACTACGCCTCCATTGTCGAGACCAAGGGGACCATCCTGGTGCACAGCTATGACGAACTGGACAGCTCCCTGGTGCGTTTTCTGCAAGCACCGGAGGCGAACAGCGAAGGGCGGCAACGGCTGCGCAGTCAGCACCTGGACCCCTTTGACGGCTTGGCTTCACAACGCATCGCCGATGCTATTTTCGATGTGATTTCTCCGGCAATGCGGTAATAGAGGTAGCAACTTAGGCTCTGGACTGTAGGCTGATAGCCGTTGGCCGCAATCCTCATTCACCCTTGGATAACTTTTGAACGATGAAAGCATTTACCTTTAGTCCTACCTTTGCCATTGACGGCCGCGTGATCGGTGCCGGCTCTCCGGCCTATATCATCGCCGAGGCCGGTGTGGCCCATTTTGGCAACCTGGCCAAGGCCTTTGAACTGGTGGACATGGCGGTGGCGGCGGGCGCCGATGCGGTCAAGTTTCAGATCTTCCGGCCCGACGCCCTGATCTGTGCCGAGGCGCCGGAGTGGAAGAAGCGCTTGGGCTCCCGCGCCCTCCCTTTTTCCGATTTCAAGGAGATCCAGGGCTACTGCCGCCAGCAGGGCATTACCTTCCTGGTCACCGCCCATGACGAATCGGCCCTGGAATACATTGACACCCTGGAGGTTCCGGCGTATAAAATCGGCTCCGGCGAGGTGGATAATTGGCCCTTCATCACCAAAATCGCCCGGCGCGGCAAACCGGTGATCTTCTCCACCGGCATGTACACCTTGGAGCAGGTGCGCACGGCCTTGGGGCTCTTTGCCGAGGCCGGAAATGGCGAAGTGGCGGTGCTGCACTGTGTCACCAGTTATCCGGTCTTGCCGGCGGAGGTCAACCTTCAGGCCATGAATACCATCCGCCAGGCCTTCCAGGTGGTGACCGGCTACTCGGATCACACCCAGGGGTATCACTTCCCCTTGGCGGCGGTGGCCTTGGGCGCCAAGATCATCGAGAAACACATCACCCTGGACTTTGATGTGCCCGATGCCCAGGACTGGAAGGTCTCCTGCGGCTGGCATGACCTCCCCCTGTTCATCAAGCAGCTACGGGAGATCGAGGCCGGGATGGGATCTGGAGAGATCACCCCGACCCCAGCCGAACAGCAGAGCCTGGCCTGGGCCAGAAAGAGTCTGGTGGCGGCCACGGAGATCAAGGCCGGAGAGCTGCTCGACCGGGAAAACGTGGTCTGCAAGCGGCCGGGCACCGGCATCCCACCCTCTGAGCTGGAGAGCTACCTGGGCCGGCGGGCCAAGGTGGCGATTGCGGCCGACACCCTTATCCGAGCGGAAGACCTCCTATGAAAAAGATTTGTATCGTCATCACCACCCGCGGCAACTACGCCAAGATGAAGTCCGTTATCCGGGAGATCCAGCAGACCCCGGGCCTGGAGTTGCAACTGATCCTTGGCGGTAGCGTCATCCTGGAGAAATACGGCAGGATCATGGACTCCCTGGAGGAGCAGATCCCGGTGGACCGGGTGATCCACTTCGTGATTGAAGGGGAGACCCCGGTGACCATGGCCAAGTCTGCCGGGCTTGCCGTCTCCGAGTTCAGCACCGCCTTTGAAAGCCTGAAACCAGACATGGTGGTGGTCATTGCCGACCGCTTTGAGTGCCTCTCCATCGCCATGGCGGCAAGCTACATGAATCTGCCGGTGGCCCATGTGGAGGGCGGCGAGGTCTCCGGCTCCATTGACGAGAGTATCCGCCATGCCATCACCAAGCTCTCCCATCTCCACTTCCCTGCTACCCAGGAGGCGGCGGAGCGCATTATCCGCATGGGGGAAGACCCCGCCTCCGTCTTTGCGGTGGGGGGCACCAGCCTGGACGTATTCGCGGAACTCGATCTCCACGATCTGGATCCGGTCCGGGCGCGGCAGAAGACCGGCGGGGTCGGCGTACCCATTGAACTCCAGCCGGGTCAATATCTGGTGATTATCCAGCACCCGGTGACCACCGAATACACCGATAACCTGCGCCACATCAATGAGACCATCGACGCCATCGATACCCTGAAGATGCCCACGGTGTGGATCTGGCCCAACATGGATGCCGGTTCCGACGGCATCAGCAAGGGGCTCAGACTCTTCCGCGAGCATCGCCAGCCCCCCTATGCCCACTTCTTTAAGAGCCTACCCATCGAACTTTTTGCCCCGCTGCTGTATAACGCGGCCTGTATCGTCGGCAACTCCTCCAGCGGTATCCGGGAGTCGGCCTATCTGGGCACCCCCAGCGTCAATATCGGCACCCGCCAGGCCGGGCGCGACCGCTGCCCCAATGTGATGGATGTGGGCTATGACCGCCAGGAGATCATCCAGGCCATCAAGCGGCAGATGGCGGTGGGCAAGTACCCGGCCGACCATCGTTACGGCGATGGCGCTTCCGGCAAAAAGATGGTGGAGGTGTTGGCCAATTTCACCTTTAAACTCCAGAAGAAGATCACTTACTGATGCATACCCCAAAACCGGTTGCCCTCTACTACTCGATCCTCAAGTATCAGCCCGAAAACCGTAAGCGGCTTGAGGAGCTGTTCGAGGTCGTTGAGCTTACCGATCCCAGTCAGGACACGGCGGAGCTGCTCTCCCGGGTCGAGGTCCTGTTTGCCCCCTTGGGCTATCAGGTGGACCGGGCCAAGATCGATGCCGCCCCGCGGCTTGCGGTGATCGCTTCCAACACCACGGGTCACCCCCATATCGATGTGGTCTACGCCCAGAGCCGGGGCATCCAGATAGCCTGTCTCAAATTCGCCCAGGAGTTTCTAGCCACCATCACCCCCACGGCGGAGCTGACCTGGGGTCTGATCATCGCCCTGACCCGCAATCTCTTCCAGGCCCATGGCGCCGCCTTGCAGGGGTGTTGGGACCGCAGACCGTTTGGCGCGCCGGCCATGCTCTCCCGCATGAGCCTCGGCATTGTCGGTCTGGGCCGGCTGGGTTCCCTGGTTGCCCGTTACGGCAGGGCCTTTGGCATGCGTGTCCGCTATTACGACCCCTACGTGGAGAGTGAGAACGACGATTACGAGCGGATGCCGAGCCTGCGGGATCTGGTGGCGGTCAGTGATATTGTCACCATCCACATCCCCCATGAGCCGGAGACGGAAAACATCTTTGACCGGGAGATCTTCGCTTGCTGCAAACCGGGCTCCTATCTGATCAACACCGCCCGCGGTGAACTGCTTGACTGGCAGGCCTTTTTGCAGGCCCTGCAGGATGGCCGTTTGGCCGGCGCAGCCATCGACGTCTTTGAAGGGGAGTTTGTGCCGGGGTTCCAGGACCGCTTTCCCTCGCACCCGGTCTTGGAGTATGCCCGCAGCCACCATAATCTGATCCTGACGCCGCATATCGGCGGCTCCACCGTCGATGCCTGGCGTCTCACCGAAGGCCACACCATTGACATGATTCAGGCCTTTTTAGCAACCGCATAAGGACGAACCGCATGGATACCGCCCACCTTGGGAGCGAAATTATCGGCCTGATCCCGGCCCGGGGGGGGTCGAAGAGCATCCCCTTGAAAAATATGGCCCCCTTAGGCGGTCGTCCCTTGATGGAGTATGTCATCCGGGCGGCCCAGGCCTGCCCCCTGGTCACTACCCTCTGCTGCTCCACCGAGCACAGCGGTATCGCCGCCTATTGCGTGGCCCAAGGGGTAACAGTCATCGAGCGGCCCGAGGCCATGGCCCAGGATGACTCACCGGTGGTGGATGTCATCCGCCATGTCTTGGAGACTCGGCTAGCGGAAACCGGCTTGCTAGCGGAACTAGTCGTTCTCCTCCAACCCACCTCACCTTTTCTCTTGCCGGAGCATATCGCCGCCTGCATCGATCTGCTGCACCGCAACCCGGATGCCGATTCCGCCCAGACCATTACCGCCATCGCCCATAACAACCACGCCTTTAATCAGCGCCTCTTCGCGGAGCAGCGGGTTAGTTTCAAATTCGCGGATGAGCGCAAAAAGGCCTATAACAAACAGCGTAAACCCAAGCTCTATAAATTCGGCAACCTGGTCGTCTCCCGCAGTAGCTCCATCCTGGCCGGTAAGGACCCCTTTGGCGACATCTCCCTAGGGTTCGAGATCAGACCGCCCTATGACATTGATGTCGATGGACCGGATGATCTGGAGTACGCCACCTATCTGCTTGAAAAGGGTAAGGCCTCTCTGCCTTTTATCCTCGGAGGAACAGAATCCTAATGGATCCAATTTCCAGGGGCATCACTAAGCTGCGCCGCTACTTTCTCGAAAAATCCTGCGCCGCCAAGATCAAACAGCTCCCCTCCTGGCCAATCCTGGCCGGCTATCTTGAAAAGACCAACTCCACCGGCTGCTCCTTTACCGACTATTGGTATTTGTATGAAACCATCCGTACTGGTCGGCATCAAGAGGTCCTGGAGTGTGGCACCGGGGTCAGTACCATTGTTATTGCCATTGCCCTGAAGGACAATGAACAGGAGTTTTCGCTCCGGGGCCGGGTGACCTCCATGGAAGAGAAAGAGGAGTGGTACACCTTGGCGGGAAAGCTCTTGCCTCAGGAACTTCAGGGATACGTCGACTTACGCTATAGCCCGAAGATGGAGTACACCCATTCGTTGTTTAGAGGGGTAGGGTACGCTGATGTCCCGGAGCGGGCCTATACCTTGGTCTTTATCGATGGTCCGGGGACCATTGCCCCCTCGGATGGCACTCGCACCTTCAACTTTGACTATATCAACGTGGTCAGGCGGACCAGTCAGCCAGTCCTGGGTCTGATCGACAAGAGGCTCTCCACCTGCTTTGTCTACTCGAAGATCTTTGGTAACAGCAACATACGCTATGACGAGGTGCGCTCTTTGGGGATTGTTGGCCCCTGCCTGGCCACAGACATCCGGGAGGCGAAAAAATCCTCCTCCGTGGCCTTTACCGGGGGATTGAAGACCTTTGGCCGCACCATAATTGATATGGATGTTGAACGGTGTAGTTTAATTGAGTGAAAAGCTATTGTAGACAGGAAAGAAAGAGCTATAAAAAGGGAAATTTCAGCGTAACGACCAATGAGTGCACTTATTAATCTTAAAAGAATTTTGAATAAAATTTTATACCACGGCAATTCTCGTGGTGCTTTGCGCTATATCATCAGGACGTGGGAGGACATTTCTGATATTGATGTAGCGGCAGGTGTCTGTGATTCGGAGTTCTTTAAGCGCGAGTTAAAGCCGGCGCCATTCGATGTGAAAAAACTGAAGGGTATGTTAGTGATATCTCCCCATCAGGACGATGAGACATTGGGTTGTGGTGGCCTGATGTTGCTCGCTGCGGCCAAGGGCATTCCCATTCACTGGTTGTACGGTACGGATGGGGCCTTGATGGTCTCTGATGTCCAATCAATTGTGGAAACCAGAAAAAAAGAGGCCCTGGCTGCCGCTGACTTTGTCGGGGCTAAAATTGAATACCTGGGAATTGATAACCTGAAACTTAAGATCAACGAGGAGCATATAGCCAAGCTGGCTGACACGATCAACTCTCACAAAAACGATACCCTGTTTGTGCCGTGGATTCTGGATAACCCTGGTAAACACCGGATGATCAACCATTTGCTGTACCTGGCGGACCGAGTTGTCGGCCTGGGTAACAGAGAGGTGGTTCAATACCAGGTCCACAATATGTTGATTGCCAATACCTATGTCGATATCACGTCGGTAATTGATCAGAAAGAGGCCATGATTCGCTGCTACGCATCCCAGATAGCCATGTTCCAACACTGTTCCCGCGCTGTCGATCCGGTATCGCAGT
>CAYSFY010000035.1:0-14794 GCA_964430285.1 uncultured Desulfobulbia bacterium | reverse complement strand
CATCAATCGCGGACTCAACGCCTGGAATGTCCGCTATCTGAGAAGAGCTGGTGAATCTCGATATATCGAGCTGTTCTCAACCATGGATCTGCATGAATATTTGCGGCTTATCGGAAAGTTTTACCAGCAGGATATAAAAAAAACCTACCGAGGCCAAGAAGACTCCCTGCACGCCATGGAAGACCTCTTACGTCGTCTGAATTTTTGAACAAAACCATCGTGACACAACCTAAAGATCAGCTCATCATTATTGGTCAGCGTCGCTCCGGCACGACATCCTTGTATCGGGTGTTAGATCGACACGCCGACATTTGGATGCACCCAAAGGCTGATTTCAACTATTTTATTGCCCGAGAACTCTCTTCTCGGCACCCCTTTCCCGGAAAATTAGATCCGGCCGCATGGGATAATTATTCATCGGTTGAAGATTATTATGGCCAGTTTAAATCGGGAGCAGTTCATAGGTACCAAGGCCATAAAGGGGCCGACCTTTTGTACATGACCGAAAGCCATCAGCGGATTTTTCGGTATGCCCCGGATGCCAAGATGATTGTGATTTTGCGGAACCCGATTAAAAGGGCATGGTCCCAGTATTGGAACGAGGTAGGTAAAGGTCGTGAAAAAATCTCTTTTTCCGATGCTATCAGACAGGAGAAAATGCGGATTAACCAAAACGATTATGAGCGTTGTCATTTTAGCTATGTTGATCGTGGGTTATACATGAAAAGTTTGCAACAGTTGTTTAAAGTTTTTAAACGGGAACAGGTCCATATCGTCATTTTGGAAAAAATGTTTACAAACCAGAAAGAAGAGTTAGCCAAAGTGTTTCGCTTCTTACAACTTGATTATTCTGATAATGATTGCATGGTGCCTCGCTCAACAAATAAAAACTGGTCATATGTAGAAAATGAGTTTTGCAAGACATTCATTGGTTCACTTCTTTATCAATGTTATCGACCAGTCGCAAAATGTTTGATATCAATGTATACCAAAGAAAAGGAGCATCGTCGTCTTCTTCTAAGATCATTCTTAAAATATTTTGTCATATCTGTTGACTCCATAAAAATGTCGGTCGAAGACCGTAATTATCTTAGCAGTTATTACCGCCAGTCGATTGATGAACTGAGTGATTTCTTGGGCGACAATCTTGATGAATGGAAATTACCATAACATGGACATATTTTTTGCTGATTACCATCGATCTTCAGCCAGGTTTTATCGTTCCCACGCTCCAGCGTGGAAACGTTTTTCAGTCCAGGGGCGCTCCCGCGCCCAATCTCTTGCCGATTTGACGAAGGACTCTCAGTCAGTGCCGCCCCTTGCACTCCTGGACGCAGGAGCGTCCATAGCTGGACGTTGCCACGCTGGTACGTGGTAATAATGACTCAATAATTGGCTGAAGATCGATGGTAATCAGATGTTTTTTACAATCAAGGATTAAAAAATGAAGGACGTTGTCTTGGAATATTCAGATTGCCTCCTCTGCGGCAGTAAGGACAAGGAGCTTGCTGAAACCATCGAATGGATGGGGGGGCATTTAGTGTACGCCATCTGCCAAAAATGTGGCTTGAAATACATGGCTCAGCGTCCCACAAGAGAGTGGTATGCCGAGTTTTATCGTAATGAATTTTGGCAGCAAAGCAGATTACATAAGCGCTCTTTCAATGCCGATGTTGCCGGTGAAAAGAATCGGCCTTGGCAAGAAGAAGCTGTTGTCTCGGTTGAGCAGGAGAAGCAACTGGTCAAGAGTAGAAAGCGTCAGGCCTGGAGAGCGCAAAGAATTTGGAGTATTACTCAGCCCTATGTGCAACTCGTCCCTGAAAGTACTGTTCTTGAAATCGGTGCGGGGTGGGGAAGATTCCTTGAACTTGTGACCCAAAAAACCAAATGCCGGGCAGTTGCGATTGAACCGTCTGAATTGGCCCGGCAGTATATGGAGAAAGAACTCGGTATTCAACTTGTGGGGCGTGTTTTTGAAGAAATTGATACTTTAGAGAGTTTTAAGGGGAAGATTGATCTCGTGGTATGTAGTCATGTTCTTGAAAATACGCTTGATCCTATTGATAATTTAAAAAAAATAACAGCTTTGCTCTCCCCGCGCGGGGTAGTATACATCGATACCTGCAATATTTATTACAACAATGCCATAAACCCCTACCATCCATACATTTTTAGTCCTGAAACCCTCCACGGGATTTTGCAGGCAGCCGGTCTTGAGACAATCTTTGCCGAGCATGAAAAGCACCCTTCCGAAATTGAAAGAATTACCGACACCGATATGGCCAAATATCTGGCCGTTGTAGCGCAGCTGGGTACTGTTAGGAGGTCATTTCAGCCCCCTGTCATGCCAGTCAAATCGGCACAGGAGAAGGGAGAAAAAATGATGCGCCAAACATCGATTAAGTATTCATCCATCAAGGAGAAGGTTCGGAGAGTGTTCTCACTTTATAAAAGCTGACGAGATTGGCTACGTTTTCCCCCTATCATTTCCGTTAGTTCCGTAATCTATCCCCGCAGCTCTTATCTTTGTCCCATGCCCTTCAATTCACTCGCTTTTTCGATATTTCTTCCCCTCGTTTTTACTCTCTACTGGATACTGCGGCCACGCCCCCTGATCCTCCAGAATGGCTTTCTCCTGCTTGCCAACTATCTCTTTTACGGGTGGTGGAATTGGCGTTTTCTGTTCCTCATAGTCACCATCTCATCCATTGATTTTTTGGCTGGCAGGGCCTTGGCCGCCACCGATGATCAAGCGCGCAGAAAACTCCTGCTCGTGTTTACCCTCTGCGCTAATCTCGCTATCCTCGGCTTCTTTAAATACTTTGGATTTTTCGTCGAGTCGTTCCGTTCCTCCCTCCAGCTGATTGGCCTGGACCTGGAACTACGGACGATTCAGGTGATTCTGCCCATAGGACTCTCCTTTTACACCTTCCAAGCCCTGGGCTACGTCATTGACTGCTATCAGCGCAAGGTAGCGGCCACCCGGGAGGTGGTCCCCTTTTTCGCCTATGTCAGTTTTTTCCCCCAACTGGTAGCCGGCCCCATCGGTCGCGCTTCCCAGCTGCTTCCGCAATTTCTCACCCAGAGACAGTTCAATAGCGAAGAGGCCAAGGACGGACTGCGGCAAATGCTGTGGGGTCTCTTTAAAAAGATGGTAATTGCCGACAACCTTGTCCCGGTTATCGAAACGATTTATTCTGATTACACCCACTATAACGGCGCCATTCTGCTGCTGGGCACCCTCTATTTCACCATTCAGGTCTATTGTGATTTCAGTGGTTATTCCGATATCGCCATCGGTACGGCCCGTCTGTTTGGCTTCAGGCTCATGCAAAACTTCGCCTTTCCCTACTTCTCTCGGAACATGGCCGAGTTCTGGCATCGTTGGCACATCTCGCTTTCCACCTGGTTTCGCGACTATCTCTACATCCCCCTGGGGGGCAGCCGCACCACGAGCACGGCCCGCCACCTTGCCAATCTCATCGTCACCTTTACCGTCTCCGGCCTTTGGCATGGCGCCGACTGGACCTTTATCATCTGGGGGTTTCTCCATGGCCTCTATTATATCCCCTTGGTGTTGTCGGGCCGCCACAAAGCCTTTGCCAATACGGTTGCCGCTGGGCGCCTGCTTCCTTCCCTGGGCGAGGCCATGCAGATGAGTACCACCTTCCTCCTTACCCTCTTTGCCTGGATCTTCTTCCGCGCCGACTCCCTTGCCCAGGCAACCGGCATCATTGGTAGGGTCTGGAGCAGCAACTGGCTGGCTGCCCCTCCCCTCGATTCATCGCAACTCATGCACGGAATTCCATATGTTGTGGCCTTACTTGTTATTGAATGGGTGCAGCGGGAGAAACAACATGCGTTACAAATTGGAGCACTGCCCGTTTGGGCCCGTTGGACCAGCTATTATGGGTTAGTCCTGGCCATCTTTTTTCTTAGCGCCACCGACCATGTGCCTTTCATCTATTTTCAGTTCTGACATGTTCGCATCCAGACACTCAAGCATCATCTCCTTCGTGGTCAGGATCATCCTCTTTGCCCTGCCGCTCCTTTTTGTCGTGGTTGCGCTGGAATGGATGCTGTGGCATACCGGGGATAGTGTGCCGGCGAGACAAATTCTTATTCAGCAGCAACGGCAAGTCGACACTTTGTACGGACGTAGCTATTTTTCCCAGCAATTCAACGTCTACAAGATCGCCGCCATGCGGCTGCGAAAGCCAACGATTTTGGTCCTTGGCAGCTCCAGGGTCATGCAGTTCCGTGACCTGATGTTTGCCCCGTTAGAACAGCAATTTTACAACGCCGGTGGCATGTTACAGAATGCCTTCGACCTGCGGTCCTTTACCAATATGATCATGGAGGGTGAACTCCCCGCTCCCCGGGTACTTATCGTTGGTATTGATCCTTGGTGGATCAAACGGGACTATGGCGAGAGTTCATGGCTTGCCGACCCGGATGAGGTCTATAGCCCCGCTGCCCATGTCAGCGTTATGCGCCGGATTTTGCGGAGTGGCAGTAAACTTCAGGCGTTAATCACCGATTATCAACTACCTGTCCATACCCCATCCGGTCATCTTGGCCTAGGCTCCTTGGCTCGAAGGAACAGTAGTGGCTTTCGGCCGGATGGCAGCAAGCTGTCACCGCTGCAGGTATTTGTTGATTATGCCCAAACACCCAATTTTGTCGATCGTGAGTCACCTCCGGTGATCCAGCGGATTCGCAAACACATAAGTCCTTTTTCCTTGCCCGCAGTCGTTGACCAAGAACAAGTCGGACACATTATCGAGTCTTTGAAGACCCTGAAAGGTCGGGGCATTGAGGTCTATGCCTTTTTTGCCCCTTTTTCAGCGGAGTCTTTGACGGCTTTAGACTACGATAGCGATATGGCCCCATGGTGGTGCTACTATAAAGAAAAGCTGCCGCAACTACTTCACCACCAGGGCATTCCGGTCATTTCCATCCTCTGTCCGTCAGATCTTGGACTGGATGACCGATACATGCTCGATGGTTTTCATCCTGGCGAAGTGTTCATCGCCCAGATGACTGAACGTTTGGTGGGCTTGGCACCGTCCTCAAGCCCCCTGAAGGCGGCTGATTTGATTTTGCTAACCGATACGGTCAAAAACGCTGTCATGCTCCTGTCACTGGGGATACCGAGCGAGCCGAGAGCCAATAAATAAATGGGTTTTGGATGTAGAGCTAAGAGTTGTGGGTATGGTGTGTGGTCGATGTCTACGGGCCATGACATCCTTTATTAAATAGATGGCGTAGGGCCGTCTTCGGCATTGGCGTGGACCAAGCAGGGTCACTACGCGACTTCTTTGCAGGGCGATGGTCAAAGTTGCATGGGCGGCATGGCGGAGAATCATGGACCGGGCATTAGCTCGAAAATCCATCAAGTTAACAAGGAATTTCAAGGTGATCCATGCCAGCCACTATTCTTCCAAACCGATAAACAGTATAGGCCCACGTTCATATTCGACCCCCGTGGTACAAAAAATTGAACCTATTGTAAAAAAAACTTGACAATGTCAGCGGAATATTCGATAGAATGAAACCACCCTACAAAGGGTAGGGTGGTTTGTGAATGGCGTTACCCAACGATATCGGGAGATTGGCTGGGGTGGCGCTGCAAACGTGCCAGGGAGCGATTGTTGACCAAGGACAAAAAGGTCCAAGGCAAGAGTCGAACGGCACAAAAAACATTTTGGAAAGGAGTGTACGATAATGAAGAAGACATTAACAGCAGCAGCATTGAGTTCGTTGTTGGTCCTGGGCTTGGCCTCATCCGCCTTGGCCTTGCATGCCACCGAGACCGCTGAACAGCCGATCGTGACCAAGGGCACCACCAAGGTAACCATCGACGGCAACGTCCGTGAGCGTGGCTACTATGACCGGGATCTCGCGAACCCGGAAGTCGCTGGCTCCAACGGCAAATCCGGCTATGATTCACGGGTGCAGTTGGGTGTCAAGGCCCAGGTCTCTCCCGAGGCCACCGGCTACGTTAAGCTGGAGAGCGGCGACGCTGCTAACAGTGATGTTGATGTGTGGGGTGCTGGAACCGCTGCCGGTCTGCACACCGGTGGTGACAAGATGGGCGCACTGACCATCCTGGAGGCCTGGGTTAACTATCAGCCCGGGATGTGGGGCGTTAAGGCCGGTCATATGCCCCTGGCCCTTGGCAACAAGATCTTCTTCGATCACACTGGTTCCGGTGATGATGCATTGGTCTTCTATGCCAACCTCAATGAGGCCACCCATATCGCCGGCCTGACCATTAAGTTTGACGAGACGACTACTGGCAGTTTGTATGATGACTCTTCCGACTTGGATGGCTATGTTGCCTTGATCACCCACAAACTCAGTGACTCCTTGAACCTGGGCGCCAACTGGACCTACCTGCGCGGTGGTGCCAATGGTCCTGGCGCGGTTATCCCCGGTGGAGCGTTTAATCTTGGAGCCGGTGGAAACGGTGATTTGAACGCTGCCCCCACTGGCCTTGGTTACGAGCTGGCTGCCGGGATGTCCATGTCCAACATCGGCCTGACCGCCGATGGCAAGGTGGGCGCTATCTCTTACTTGGCTGACCTTGAGTTCCAGTTCGGTGATGTAGCCAACTATGATAATGGCGCTGATACAGTTACCGTTGATGCCGGGGGCTGGGCCGCCAAATTGGGCGCCAACTATGACTTGGGCGCCGGCAAGGTCGGTCTGCTCGTTGGCTATGGCTCTGGCGATGATGATCAGGAACATAAAGATGACCTGGCGAATGGCGACAATGATTTGGATCATGAGGCCTACATCAACTTCCTGACCGATACAACCTATGACACCATCGTCGCTGGTTACCGCGCCGCCATCCCGGGCGCCAACTCATGGGCCGGCCCTGCCGGTGCCAGTAACGGCAATGGCAAGAACACCGGCCTCTCCAACCTGACCCTGTTGCAGTTGAACGGCAGCACCAAGGTCGTCTGCCCGTTGACCGGCAAGGACCTCTCCCTCTTCGCCTCGGCGAGCTACATGCAGCTCAGTGAGGACATGATCAACGGCACCCAGGAAGATGGCACCGACAACGAGGTTGATAACGTCGGGACGGAACTCGACCTGATCGCCACCTGGGCCTTGACCGCTGGTCTGAACTACAAGGTGGAAGCCGGCTACCTGTTCACCGGTGAAGTCTATGAGGTCGAAACCCTTGGTAATGCCAGCGACACCGATGACTTGGTCTTCGTCCGTCACAGTCTTGACCTGAAGTTCTAGTCTTACCTTTCAGTTTTCATTGTAGTTGATCGTAAACCCCGCCCTGGCCTTGGCCAGGGCGGGGTTTTTTTTGATTGCATGTATTGTCGGTTGCGCAAAAATCGCTCAACCGATGCTGGCGCGTTGTGTTACTTGTTGATAGTTTAATGTCCTCTCTCTTTTGCCCTTCAACTGCCGCGCGCATTTCTATCTTCCCTTGCTAATTCGTTGACGACCCTCTTTCATCTTGGTATGTATGCCACACGCCGTGGGTCTTTATCCACGTTTTATTGGCTACACGCGTGAAGCCAGGCGTGCCAAGCAGTTCAAATTAACCCCTATTGGAATCGGATACTGTCATGAAGCAAAGCAAAGCCATATCTTCAGTTCGCTACCTCCTCGTCACCCTGTGTCTGCTGTTCACCGCCCCCGCCCTAGGCCTCGCCGCCTCGGCTCCAGGCCGGGTCGTCCTCTTGCCCTTTGCGAGTCATGCCGACCGGGATCTCTCCTACTTGACCAGTGGCCTGCGCGATATGCTGGCCAGCCGTTTGGCAGCAGGGGCCGGGGTGGAGATTGTCCCCCAGACCGAAGTCAACAGTGCCTTTGCCGGTAGGCCTGTCCCCGCTGATCCGGCTGCTATTCGTCTTTTAGGCACGAGACTCAAGGCCGACTATGTCCTGGCCGGCAGCCTCACGGCCTTGGCAGGTAGCATCTCCCTTGATTCCACTCTCCATGCCATGAGTGGTACAACAGAACCCAAAACCTTTTACGCCACGGCGCCCAGAGAGGAGGAGATCATCTCCGCCATCGATAGCCTCTCCTGGCAGATTGCCGAGAAGTCTTTTGGTAAACAGCGTCCGGCTACCGCTTCGCAATCACACCCGTCCGCCGTATCGGTCCCCGCTGCCGGTGCGGATAACAACGCCAGTTACCAAACTGGCCACCCAGACCGCCTGCTCATGGGACAGGCAGGCGCTGGCACCGGGATCATTCGACCCTTGGGTGTGGTTACCGGCGCCTTGGGCTTTACCAAGAGCCAGACCTTCAACTATGGTTTGGTCGCCATGGAGGTTGGCGATGTGGATGGAGACGAACAAGAGGAGTTTGTCCTGGCCTCCACCTATGAGCTTCGCATCTACCGCCGCACCGACAACCGGTACCAGAAGATCGGTCAGCTCGCCCTCGCTCATCGTTTTCGCATCCACTCCGTAACCATGGCCGATCTCAACAACAACGGTCGCCAGGAGATCTATGTCAGCGCCGCCGATGCCAAAGACCCGAACTCTCTGGTTTTGGAGTGGGATGGCAAGGAATTTGCCCATCTGGCAGACAACCTGAGCTGGTATTTGCGAGCTATCGACATCCCCGGTCAAGGCATGGTCTTAGCCGGTCAAAAGTCAGGTCTCAATCGCCTGATGGGCAAGGGGGTCTTTCGGGTGGATCTCTCTCAAGGTCAGATCATGAAAGGTGAGGAGTTGCAGACCGGTGGCATGAACCTCTTTGACTTCAGCTACGCCGATCTCGATGCCAACGGTGGTCTGGAGGTGGTTGCCATCTCCCAGGGAGATCAGCTTATGGTCATGACCCAGTCTGGCAAGGAGCTGTGGACCAGTGATGACTTTTATGGGGGCACGACCCGTTTCATCGGTGGTGAGAGCCCTGAAGACTTGAATAAGGACCTTGAAAATAACCGCAACGAAGGGCAACGGCTCTATATCCCGGCCCGCATCGTGATCAAGGACATGAATAATGACGGCATCCCTGATGTCATCGTAAATAAAAATCTCTCCTCGGCCTCACGTATCCTGGCCCGCACCAGGAGTTACCCCAGTGGCGAGATCCATGCCCTCACTTGGAACGGCATCAGCCTCACCGAGTTGTGGCGCACACGTAAGATCGACGGCTATATTGCCGACTATCACCTGGGTCAGGTCACGGCGGTCCCGGCCAAGGAGGGTAAGGCACAGAGCATCCAGGCCGAGTTGAATGTCGGTATTGTTCTGAACAGCAGCGGTTTCGACGTCTTGAGCAATGGTAACAGCGCGGTCTTGAGCTTCCCCTTGCAGTTGACCGGGGAAGAAGGGAAGTAGAATCGGGAAAAGGGTGGGGCAGGAGTTAACTTCGCCCTTCTCCGTTCTCCATCAACTCACTGAAATAGACGATGGACGGGAACTCCGCCGAGGGTTTGATTGGCCCTTGGCTGCTGGGTCTTGCCACATAGACCAGGTGCTGGATCCCATAGGCTTGGGCCGAATAGAGGATCTTTTCGGTGTCCTCGGCCAACATGGTGGACATTCTGTTAAAGGGGATCCTCTCTTTCAGTCCTTCCCAGAAGGCGGGATCCTCTTTTGGCATGCCAATCTCCGCAGCGCAGACAATCCCATTAAAATAACCGCTGAGCGTTGTTTTGGCCATTTTGATATCAAGGGTCTTGCCGTGGGCGTTGGTGACCAGGAAGACCTTTTTTTGCGCCTTGCGCAGGTGCTCCAGGAACTCAATGACGTAGGGGTGGACCTGGATTAGGTGGTCGATCTTGATCTTTAAGGCCGGGATGTCGAGATCGAGTTGTTCGCTCCAGTAGTCCAGGTCTGTCCAGTCCAGGGTCCCCTCCCGGGCTTGATAGGTTGACAGCAGTTTTTTTCTGGCGGCCCGTTCGTCAATTCCGTTTTTTTCGGCATAAATGGCCGGCACGAAGTGTTCCCAAAAGTAGTCATCAAAGTGTTTGTCCAGTAGGGTGCCATCCATGTCGAGCAGCACCGTATCTATCTCCCCCCAGTCGATTATCATTGCCGTGCAGCCCCAATCACTTCTCGTAGAGAGTTGAGCCCTTCACTGGCCAGATACGCTCGTATGCCGTCCCGGATTTCGTCCACCGCTTTGGGATTGACGAAATTGGCCGTACCCACCTGAATAGCGGTCGCCCCGGCCATGATGAACTCCATGGCGTCTTCCCAAGTGCTGATGCCGCCAATGCCGATGATCGGGATCTTCACGCGGCCAGCGGTCTGGTAGACCATGCGTAGGGCAACCGGTTTAATGGCCGGTCCCGAGAGGCCGCCGAAGGTGTTGGCCAGCACCGGCCGTCGTGTTTTGATGCTGATAGCCATGCCAATCAGGGTATTGATCAAGGATACGGCATCGGCCCCACCCTCTTCCACGGCGCAGGCCATGGCGCCTATGTCGGTGACGTTGGGAGAGAGTTTGACGATCATGGGTAGCTGGGTCTTGGCCCGCACGGCCCGGGTCAGTTCGTAGGCCATGGTGGCGTCGGTGCCAAAGGCCACACCCCCCTTCTTGACGTTGGGGCAGGAGATATTCAGCTCCACGCCGCTAATCCCTTCCACCTCGCTCAACCGTTCCACCAGCTGGCAATACTCCTCCATCGTGTCGCCCAAAACATTGACGATAACTCGGCATTGGCGTTGCCGGAGAAAGGGCATCTTCTCCTTGATAAATGCCTCCACGCCCACATTCTCCAGGCCAATGGCGTTGAGCATGCCGCAGGCGGTTTCGTGGATGCGCGGGGGGGGATTGCCCGGCCGCGGCTTGAGGGATATGCCCTTGACCACCACCGCCCCCAGGCCCGCAACATCGGCGAAGGATTCATATTCGCTGCCATAGCCGAAGGTCCCCGAGGCGGTCATCACCGGGTTTGGCAGCAGCAAGGTGCCTATGCTGACGGTTAGGTCAGGTTCTTGTCCCGCGACTTCCTTCTCTGCCATTCTGTTTACTTCCATGCAATATCTCCCGCGAAAAAGACCGGACCATCCTTACAAACATGGAGGTATCGGCCGCCCTTGCTGTTGGTGGTGGCCTCAACCGTACACCCCAGGCAGGCCGAGATGCCGCAGGCCATCATGGTCTCCAACGATACCTGACAGGGCCACTCATGTACGCGGCAGAGGTCGGCCACGGCACGCATCATCGGGTATGGTCCGCAGCTGCAGATCTGCCAATTTTGGCCATTGTCCAGCAAAGCAGGGATCAGTTCCGTGACCAAGCCATGGTGGCCCAGACTGCCGTCATCAGTGGCCAGATGGACCTGGAGTTCCAGAGTCATGAATCCTGCGCTGAGAGCTGTCAATTCACCCTTATTTTTAGCACCAAGGATGATGGCCAAATCGGGAGCTGGGGTCTTTGCCAGCAGGTTTTGGGCAAGAAAAAGGAGGGGGGCGATACCCAGCCCTCCACCCACTAGGCACATCGCATCCCCGGTCTTGAAGTGATTGCCTAACGGCCCGACCAGATCGATTCCTTCACCCTCCCGGAGTTCAGCCAAGGCCTTGGTCCCTTTACCCAGGACCTTAAAGAGGACCTGGATGGTACCATCGTTGCGATTGATCTGGTGGATAGAAAAAGGCCGTCTGAGGAGCGGATCATACCCGCCACCGGCCTTGATGGTAACGAACTGGCCTGGCTTGGCCTGGCAAGCTATTGAGGGGGCCAGCATGGTCAAACGAACGATGTCATCTGTCAGCCGCTCGTTAGTGATGAGAGTTGCGGTGCATTGTTCCATTACGACTCCTGGATGATGAGAGTCAGGAGCCGTTCAAATTCCTCGGCTGAGGTGTATTCGATCTCTATCCTTCCTTTATCGCCGTTTTGCACGATAATGCTTTTTGCACCAAAATAGTCTGACAGGGTCTTGGTCACGGTCAGGCAATAGGAGACGGGTAGGGCAGGTTCAGGTTTCGGGGCAACGCTCTTTGGTTTAACTGGATTTTTCATCCGCTTGGCCATGGCCTCTGTCTCACGCACCGATAGGGACTGAGCGATTATCGAATCGTGAAGCAATTGGACTTGCTCCTCGTTAGCCAAACTTAGCAACACCCGCGCGTGACCCGAGGATATTAAGCCCTTGCTCAGGCTCTCCTTGGCATAGTCAGGGAGCTGGATGATCCGGAGGCTGTTGGCTACGGTGGAGCGGTTTTTACCCACCCGTTTGGAGACCATCTCCTGAGTCAGCCCAAATTCGGCAATCAACTGCGCATAGGCCTCAGCCTCTTCCAGAGGGTTCAAGTTCTCGCGCTGGATGTTTTCGATGAGAGCTAGTTCCAGTCGATCGGAGATGGCGATCTCCTTGACCAGGGCCGGCACTTTCTCTAGCCCTGCCAACTGCGCGGCTCGCAGACGACGTTCGCCAGCGATCAGTTCATAGTTGTTGTCTGCGATCTTTCTGATCACCAACGGTTGCAGTATCCCCTTCTCCGTAATGGAAGCTGCTAGACTCTCCAACTCTTCAGGGTTGAATGTCTTTCTTGGCTGGTACGGATTTGGGTGGATAAAGGCGATCGGACATAGGAGATACGGGTTGTCTGCTACCGGCATTTCCTGGCCACCCATGAATGTCGCGTTGTTTTCCTCGTCCGCTGGGAGTAGGGACATTAGCCCTCTCCCCAGCGGGGATGATGATTTGGCCATGTTATTGGTTCCTCCCCTGTTGTTTCTTGATGAACTCCTTGCCCAAATTCAGATAACTCAATGCCCCTGCTGAACGGCTATCGTACTGGTGGATTGACTGCCCGTGGCTGGGGCACTCGCTCAATCGTACATTTCTTGGGATCACGCTATCGTAAACTTGGTTCTTAAAGTGTTTTTTGACCTCTTTTGCCACCTGGTGGGTCAGCCGGTTTCTCCTGTCATACATGGTCAGGACAATGCCTTCGATGGCTAAGCGTTGGTTATATGAATTTTTGACCAAGCGGATGGTCCTGACCAGTTGACTGAGGCCTTCCAGGGCAAAGTATTCGCACTGGAGCGGGATGATGACCGCATCCGAGGCGGTTAGTGCGTTGATGGTCAACAGCCCCAGGGAGGGGGGGCAGTCGATAAAGATAAATTCGTAGGAACTGAGCAA
Organism: uncultured Desulfobulbia bacterium; assembly: GCA_964430285.1. Taxonomy (GTDB): domain Bacteria; phylum Desulfobacterota; class Desulfobulbia; order Desulfobulbales; family VMSU01; genus VMSU01. The sequence goes on along the minus strand of CAYSFY010000035.1, from coordinate 1,698 downwards.
GGGCTCAAGCAGCTCGCTTAAAAAACGTTCGCGCTTGGCTGTTGAGATCAACTCCACTTCAACGCCGATAAGATCGATGTGGGTTGGTAGAATATACAAGAAACCCTCTTTGTCCACTTGGCGTATGGTCTGCGTCACATCCGCTTCGTTGAGGTAGCAGTGGTAGAGGTGCTGCCCCATTTTGGCCGTGTTGACCCCGAGCCCACTGGAGGCGTTCCCTTGTGGGTCTGAATCCACCACCAGCACCTTGTGCCCGAGTTGTGCCAAGGCTGAGGCTAGGTTGATGGTGCTGGTAGTCTTGCCAACCCCACCCTTTTGGTTGGCAAAGCTGTAAATCTTTCCTTTAGTATCGGATTGTGCGTTCATGTGTTCTCGTTAAGGTGTTGGGGTGATCCGGGGGATTTAGGGCGACCCGTAAGGATTACTCCCCTAGGAGGGCGCCTTGGAACTCTTCAGCCATCGTGTTTGTTATGGGCTATCGCCGCGTGGGCGTTCCCGATCGCGATCAAGCACAAATACATAAACCGTGCACTCTTGTCAACCTGACAGATTGTTTCACGTGAAACAATCTGTCAGGTTGACTGCTGTGGGGGTATATAAATGTTATTTGTTGGTTTAAGTCTTTTGAGACAAAGTACGCAGAGGGTGCTTGCTGGCGCAGGTCATAAGGGGTGAGAGTGGTGAGCGTCCAGGGTCGGAGCAGAAAATGCTATAGTCTTGTCGAGTCTTTTGGCCGAATCTAGGTTGGCGGTTGCTGAAACAAGACAAGGGTTGGCCGGTGGCCAGGTTACTTGGCGTCTGGCGGGAAGGTTGTCAGTCCGCACCATTGGAACATTTGTCACCCTTATGGCACAGCTCATCTTCCATCCGAAACGGTACCACACCTCAGTCAGGCCAACAGCGTTCTCCTGCGAACTGGAGAAGCCGGTGACACCTTTGCCGAGCACAGACGGACTGACATCGGTGGTAAAGGTGTGATGGTAGGCATCCGGGGGCAAGTCAGTGCGTCGCCACCGCGTTGCCGATGCGGGGGCGGGGAAGGCCTCGATCAGGGTGATGGCTGCGGTGTTTTTGGCAAGATCCCGCAGGAGGTCGAGGCCACCGGGGAGAATAGGGGAGGTAGATCCACGGCTTAAGGTGGTCTGCCTCAGGGTGAGTGACGGACAGGGGTGTGTCGCTTGGCTGGCGGCGTCCGCCTGAAGACGGGCGGTGGCCGGGGTTAGAAACTCCGGATTGGCGCTCTTCGGGTCTGGTCTAGCGGTGGCAGGCCCCCGTGGGGAGGAGTCAGGTTGGGGCGGCACCAGCGTCCTTGGCCGCACAACGGGAAGTGGGAAATTTTTCACACATAAACCGGTCTTGTGTCGGTGTTGCCCCTATTTGTTCGTAAGGGTCGGGCAGTTTTGGCCGACAGAGAAAAAGACAGGGTCGTGTCATCAACCCTGAGAGATCCATGCTGCTCAATATGATGGAATCGCAAAAAGTCGTGAAGCTGATCATCTGCAAATGTAATTTCGGTGAGTTACTGGGCGTGCCAGCGGCGGTTGAGCGGTTTTTGCGTAACCGACAACTATAATAACCGTGGCTATACAGGATTCTCAGCCAAGCTGTCTGGGCTCTCAGCCCCTGGCGGCTGAATTCAAGGCGCGTCGTCCACGGCGCGATCAAGCCTGAATCGCGCCGTGGACGACGCTCCTACCC
>CAYSFY010000034.1:18484-30677 GCA_964430285.1 uncultured Desulfobulbia bacterium | reverse complement strand
GGTCAGGTTGACGGTGGCGCTGTTGGTGAAGGGGTCGCCGTTGTTGATCTGCACGCTGCCGGTCAAGTCGTTGCCGACGATGGTGTAGCTCCGGCTCTGGATGGACTCTTGGTTGTGGGCCTGATCCACGGCCATGAACTGCAGGGTGGCGGTGGCGTCAATGGTGATCGGTCCCGTGTACACCTGCCCATTGGCGATGGTCAGGGGCGTGGAGAGGGCGCTGTAGTAGATGGTGGTGTTGGGCTCACTGGCCAGGACCACGTTGATGGCGCCATTGTAGGTGCCGCTGGCCGGGGTGGAGGTGGTCACCGGAGGCGCGGTGTCCAAGGTGATCTCGGCGGTAAACGGCCCATAGATGTTGTTGGGGGTCGGGGTGTCCACATACTTGACATAGACCGTCTTCAGCCCGTCGCCCGGGGAGAGGGTCCAGGGCACGGTGGCGCCGAAGGTGGCGGTCGCGGGGGTAATGGCGACCGTCTGGTAGGTAATGTTGTCGTTGGAGAGCATGTAGGACTTCACACCGGCCGGATCCATGGCGGCGAGTTGCAGATTGACGCTGGCGCTCTTGGTAAAGGCGGCGCCGTTGTTGATCTGCACACTACCGGTGAGGTCGGTGTTGGCGATGGTGTAGGTGGCGCTCTGCACCGTCTCCTGGTACTGGTCCGGATCGATGGCGAAAAACTGCAGGGTCGCGGTGGTCAGTATGGTGATCGGGCCGCTGTAGAGCTGGCCATTGGCCTTGGTCAAGGGGGCGGTGTCAGTGGTGTAGTAGATGGTGGAGTTTGCGGGCACGCTGCTGAGCGTCACGTTGATGGCGCCGTTGTAGGTACCCGCGGCCGGGGTGGCGGTGGTCACCGGGGGATTCCCCACGGTCAAGGTCCCCGGGACATAGGTGAAGACATAGTTCGCGGCGTTTAGGTTATTGGCTGCCACCTGGATCGGGTAGGTGCCCGCCGGGCTGGAGGTGGTGGCGGTGGTTGATATGGCGGGGGTGCCGGTGATGACCGCCGCGGTGTCGGCATTCAGGAAACCGGTAGTCGTGTAGGTCAAGGGCTGGTTGGCGAAGCCTGCGGTCTTGCTCTTGGCATCGGCGGTCACGGTCAGTGTCGCCTTGTCCACGGTCAGCACGCCGTCGGCATAGGTGAACAGGTAGTTGGCGGCGCTCAGGTCACCGGCAGCGGCGGTGATCGGGTAGGTGCCCGCCGCGCTGGTGGCGGTGGCGGTGGTGGCCAGGGTCGGTGCGCCGGTGATGACCGCCGCGGTGTCACCATTGACAAAGCCGGTCACGGTGTAGGTAAAGGCCGGGTTGGCGCTACCATAGGTCTTGCTCTTGGCATCGGCGGTCACGGTCAAGGGTGCCTTGTCCACGGTCAGCACGCCGTTGGCATAGGCGAACAGGTAGTTGGTGGCGCTCAGGTTACCGGCCGCGGCCGTGATCGGGTAGCTCCCCGCCGGGCTGGTGGCGGTGGCGGTGGTGGCCAGGGTCGGTGCGCCGGTGATGACCGCCGCCGTGTCCGCGTTCATAAAGCCGGTCGCCGTGTAGGTCAAGGTGGGGTTGGCGGCGGCGTAGGTCTTGGTCAAGGAGTTCGCGGTCACGGTCAAGGTGGCCTGTTGCGCGGTCACAGTGGTCGTCACCTGCGGGGCCGGGTTGAAGGTGCCGCTGCCTACCTGATCAAACTGCACCGTGCAGTTGCCGGAAGAGGCAATCATGGTGAAGATTGCGCCATTGTTGGTGCAGACGGCGGGAGTGCCGCTGCTATAGGTTACCGGGCCGCCAGGGGCGGTGGCGGCAACGGTAAACTGTCCGAAATAGCTCGCGGAGGCGGGCGCCGGGGTGGTGATGGTAATGATTTGGTTGCCCATGGGAAAGATGGGGCTTGAGGCGGCCGATACCCCACCCGTGCCCGCCACATTGCTGGCGGTGACCGTGAAGGTATAGGAGAGGCCATTGGTCAGACCGGTAACCACATGGGAGAGTCCCGTGGTCCCGGCATTGGTGTCTAAACCGCCACTGGGGATCGAGGAGACCGTGTAGCCGGTGATGGCGCTACCGCCGTCGGCAGCCGGGGCCACAAAGGAGACGGTGGCTTGCGTGTCGCCAGCCGCGGCGGTGACGGAGGTTGGCGCCCCGGGGACGGTGGCCCCGGAAAGGTTCGGGGTCACTGCCGTGGAGGCCGCCGAAGCCAGGCTGTTGCCGACACCGTTGGTGGCTACCACCGTGAAGGTGTAGGCCTGGCCATTGGTGAGGCCGGTCATGGTATGCGTTGTCCCGGTCTGCCCGGCATTGCTGTCCACGCCCCCGGCGGGCGATGAGGTCACGGTATAGCCGGTGATCGGGCTACCGCCAGTGGAGGAGGGTGGCGTGAAGTTGACCACCGCTTGGCCGTTGCCGGCTACCGACGAGTCCTAGGTGGTGGGGGCGGGGGTTGTCGCCACTGCGCCTACCGTTACCTCATCCAACCAGCCGCAGTCGCTGCCGGCGGAGGAGGTCACATCCTTGGCATAGGACCATTTGACGGTATGGATGCCTGCCGGGATATTGAGCAGGTTCTGCGTCCAATTTACCTCGCCGCTGATGGTTGCCTGGGCCACCCCATCAATGGCGACCTGCAAGGTGTCGAAGTTGGCCTCCGAGGAGACCTTCCACCAAAAGGAGAGCACGGTGGGGCCGGTGATGCTTGTTGACACCTCACTGCTCTGCAAGTGGGTGATGACGCCGCTTTGTCCGGAGTCAACCGTATCATGGGTGATGTCGGTGCGGCCATCCCAGTTGACATTGCCACCCATGGTCCAGGTCGCCGCCCCTGCCGAGAGGTCAAGGCCCTGGGCAATCGTTACTTGGGAATCACGGCCGGAACAATCTTGGTCAATACCGTCATTGACGGTCTCCGGCGCACCGGGATAGATGGTGGCATTGGCATCGTTACAATCCACCGAGCTGGCAAAGCCATCTCCATCAGCGTCAACACCGGCAGTGATCGTCACCCCGTCCAACCAGCCACAATCGCTGCCGGCGGCCACGGTGCCATCCTTACTATAGACCCAGCGAATGGTGTGGGTGCCGGCAGGGAGGGTCAGGGTCACCTGGGTCCAATTCACCTCGCCGCTGATGGCGGCGGCAGCCCCGCTCTGGGCCACGTTGTCCACATAGACCGTCAGGAAATCGGCATTGGCCTCGGAGGAGACCTTCCACCAATAGGTGATCACACCGGGGCCGGAGACAGAGGTCTGGAGCTCGCTGCTCTGGGCGTTGGCGATGATGCCACTCTGTGCCGCATCAACGCCGTCTTGGGAGAGCGCGATCTGGCCATCCCAGTTGGCGTTGCCGGCAAAGCTCCAGGTCAAGGCGGGATTGTCAAGGCTATCGAGGAGGGTGGCGGTGGCATCCCTGCCCGTGCAGTCCTGATCGATGGTGTCATTGATGATCTCCGCCGCCGCCGGATTGATCCCGGCAGCGGCATCGTTGCAATCCTCGCCGTGTTGCGTGGCCACGTAGCCCAGGGGCAGGGTGCCGGCGGTGCACAAGGATTGAGCGGCCCCACTGGTGAAGGTGTCGCTATCCGCGTCAGCATAGCCGAACAGGGTGGTGTGAACGGTATTGTTGTTGTCGTTACAGTCCACCGTGCTGTTGAAGCCATCGTTGTCGGCATCCACGGCGGCGGTGACTGCCACCTGGTCCAGCCAACCGCTGTCCTGGCCCGCGGCATTGGTGTCATCCTTGGTGTACTGCCAGCGGACCGTGTGGGCGCCGGTGCCCAGGACATTGATCGTCACCTGGACCCAATTTACCTCACCGGTGATGGGGGCGGCCGTTCCGCCTTGTTGCACGCCATCCACCGCAACCGACAGGAAATCAAAGCCGTCCTCGGAGGAGACCTTCCACCAGAATGAGACCTGGGCCGGGGCCGTGACCGTGGTCTCCACCCACGAGCTCTGGAGGTCAAGGATGGTGCCGCTCTGGGCGGCATCGACTCCGTCATGGGTGGTTACCGCCTGGTCAGCCCAAACGGCATTCCCCCCCGTGGTCCAGGTCAGGGTGTTGTCCAAACTCTCGGCCAAGGTCCCGGCGTAAGCCGACGGAACAATCGAGACGAGGAAAAAGAGACATACGGCGATAGTCCGATATAACCAAGGCATAATGGTCCTCCCATGATGTTGTTGTGCCACGGCGGGGGTTTGACGCCGCGGGCAAAAAAATCGCACCTCCCTCGGAGGGAGGTGCGAAGGGCACTCGTTATTGTCCTATCCCGACAAGGGATACCTGCTGGGATTGAGCTGGGGCCGCCACCGAGATATCCAGTGCTGCCCCAAGTTTGCCAATGGCGGTCGGTCTGAAGGTCACGCTGACCGTGCAGGTCTTGCCGGCGGCCAGGGTGGCCTTACAGGTCGTGGTCTGGGCGAACTGGGAAGCCGATTTCCCGCTCAGGGCGATGGTGTTGATGGTCATGGCGGCGGAACCGGTGTTCTGGATCGAAACGGTCTGTGGCGCACTGGTGGTCTTGACCGTCTGGGCGCTAAAGGAGAGCTTGGTCGGCGACACCGTGTTGGTGGCCGCCGCAGTGCCGGTACCGGTCAGAATCAAGGACTGATTGGTGGCCGGCGCGGTGGAGTAGACGTTCAGTACGGCATTCTTGACCCCCGTGGTCGTCGGCGTGAAGGTTACGTTCACCGTGCACGAACCGTTGACTGCGATGGGGCTCGCGGTACAGTTGTTCACTTGCGACAGGGCAAAGTGGCTGGGGTTGCTCCCTGCCAGGGCGATGTTGGTCATGGTGAGGGGTGCCGTGCCGGTATTGGTGATGGTAACCGCCTGGTTGGCGGAGGTCGTATTGATCACCTGGTCAGCAAAGGGCAGGATGGTCGCTGGGGACAAGCCGGCGATCGGGATGGTGCCTCCTCCGCTTACGGCGATTGACTTGGACTGGGCCGGGGGTGCTACCGCAACCTCCAGGGTTACCCCTTGTGTCGCCACCGCCGTGGTGGGAGCAAAGCGTAACGAGACCGTGCAACTGGCATTGGCGGCAAGGGTCGGGCCACAGGTGGTGGTCTTGAGGAATTGCCCCGCATCCGCGCCTGCCAGGGTGATGCCGGTGATGGTCATCGGGCCGCTGCCGGTATTGCTTAGCGTCTCGATCTTTTCGGCACTCACCGTATTGATGAGTTGGTTGCCAAAGGCAAGGGTGGCGGGTGACACGGTGGCGACCGGCAGGGTGCTGGTACCGGTCAGGCCGATGGTCTGCGAGGTGGCCGGGGCGGCAACAGAGAAGAGGATACTGTCGGTGATGGTGGCATTGGCGGTGGTGGGGGTAAAGGTCACCGTCACCGTGCAGGAGGCCCCGGAGGCCAGCGGGGAGACGCAGTTGTTGGTCAGCGCGAAGTTGGTGCCGGTTACCGTGGCGATACTATTGATGGTCAGGTTGGCGATCCCTTGGTTGGTCAGGGTCAAGGTCTGGCTAGCGCTGGTGGTCCCTTGGTTCTGATCGGCAAAGGTCAGGGCCAGGGGGGAAACCGCCGCGACCGATTGGGAGACGGTGCCGGTTAAGGGGACGACCTTACTGGTGGCCGGCGCACTGGCTACCACTTGCAAGTTGGCGCTCTGGTTGGCCACCCCGGTGATCGGGGCGAAGGCCACACTGACCGCGCAGCTCAGGCCGGCGGCCAAGGGTGAGGGGCAGTTGTGGGAGAAGAGGAAGCCGGAGGCATTGGCCCCGGTGATATTGATCGCGGTGATGACCAGCGGTCCGTCGCCGGTGTTGCTCACCTGGACCATCTGCTGGGCGCTGACCGTGTTGATGATTTGGTTGCTAAAGCTTAAGGCTGCCGGGGCCACGGTCGCCACCGGAGCGATGCCGGTCCCGGACAAGGTGACGGATTGGTTTTGACCTGGGGCGGCGATGGTGAAATCAAGGGTCGCGGCCTTGAGGCCGGTGGCGGTCGGGGTGAAGGTGACACCCACCGTGCAGGAGGCATTGACTGCCAAGGTAGGTCCACAGGTGTTGCTGGCGATGGCGAAGCTGGTACTGTCCACGCCAGCCAAGGCGACCCCGGAAATGGTCATGGGGGCGGTGCCACCATTACTGACCGTTACCGTCTGCGCCGTACTGGCGATGCCCTGCACCTGATTGCCAAAGGCGAGTGTTGTCGGCAACACCCCGGAGCTGGGGGCGATGCCGTTGCCGCCAAGGGCGACCGCTTGGTTTTGACCCGGGGCCGCGACGGCGAAATTCAAGGTCGCGGAGCGGAGGCCGGTGGCGCTGGGGGTGAAGGTGACACCGACCGTGCAGGAGGCATTGACTGCCAAGGTAGGTCCACAGGTGTTGGCGCCGATGGTGAAGTCGGTGGTGTTGCCACCAACCACCGAGATGCTGCTGATGGTCAAGGCAGCGGTGCCGCTGTTGCTCACGGTCACTGTCTGCGGGCTACTCTGCGCACCGTTGAGTTGATCGCCGAAAGCCAGGGCTGCCGGTAATGCCGAGGCGCTGGGGCTGATGCCGGTGCCGCTCAGGGCCACCACCTTGGGCAGGGCCGGGGCCTGGGTGTCGAAGCTCAGGGAGGCGGTCTTGACCCCGGTGGTGGTTGGGGAAAATTTAAGCCCAACCGTGCAGGTCGCTCCCGCGGTTAAGGTAAAGACGTTGGCGACATTGCAGGTGGAGGTGGCGGCATCGAAACCGAATGCGGCGGCATCGGTTCCGGCCAAGGAGATGGCGTTGATTTGCATGTTGGCTAGACCCACGTTGCTCAAGGTCACCTGTTGGGCGGTGCTGGTGGTGGTGATCACCTGACCGGGATAGGTCAGCTTGATCGGGGCAATGGCCGAAATGGGCTCGGCCGGGGTCCCGGTGCCGGTCAAGGCCACGGCACTGGTGCCCGCCGAGGTTGCGATATTGAGGCTGGCGCTGCGGGCGGCGAGGGCGGTCGGGGTAAAGGTCAAGGTGACCGTGCAGGCCTTGGATTGCGTCAGGCTGGCCGGGCAGTTATTGGTCTGGGAAAAATTGTTGGCATTGGCGCCGCTCAAGGTAATGCTATTGATGTTGAAGGTGGTGGCGCCGGCGTTGCGGATGGTCACCAGTTGCGGCAGGCTGGGGAGATTAACCATCTGATTGCCAAAGGCGCGCTTGGACGGTGATACCGTCATGGTGGTGGTGGTGCCGGTGCCGCTCAGGGTTGCGGACCTGGAGATGCCGGGGTCCGTCTCGTTGACGGTAACGGTGGCGTTCTTGGTGCCGGTGGCGGTGGGTTTGAAGGAGACACTCACCGTGCAGGTGCTGTTGGAATTGAGCTGGCCGTTACAGGTGGTGGTCAGGGAGAACTGGCTGGGGGCAATGCCGCCCAGGGTGACGCCGGTGATGGTAATGCCGGTGGTCCCGGTGTTGGTGACGGTGATGGTTTTTGCCGGGCTGACGGTATTCACCCCTTGATTGACAAAGACCAGGGCTGACGAGGAGAGGGTCATCTCCTTGCCGCTGGCGGCAAAGGCGGTGTTGGACCAACTTGAGCCGACAATCTTCGGGCGAGGTGCCGAGCCGTAGTCGTTGAGGGCCTGCACCCGGTAGTAGTACTGGTTGCCGGCGACGGCCGAGGCGTCGGTCATGTTGAGGGTGGTGCCGAAGGAGGAGGCGGGGGCGCTGGCCGGTTCGGCGAAGTCGGTCACGTTTTGGGTAAAGAGGGCATCTGTTGCCCGCTGCACCATAAACCCGGTCTCGTTATGGGAGTTGTCGTTCCAGGACAGGGCGAAGCCGTTGCCCACCTGGAGGTTGGTTGGGGCCTTTAAGTTCACGGCGACAATGGGGCGCATCATGTCATTCTCTTCGTGGCTGAGGATGTGGCAGTGCCAGACATACTCACTGCCGAAATTGGTGATCTCGTTGGTCATCGGTATCGCCAGCGGCTGCCCCAGGGCGTCCAGGTTGGTAAAGCCGGCGGTGTCCCCCAAGGGGGCTGCCGGGTTCAGCGGCCTGACGCTGTCGGGCAATCGCCAGGGGACGGTGGGCAGGGTGGCGCGCAGGGCGATGATGGTGTCTTCCAAGGGGCTGAAGCGCACGGTGTCCTTCCACCCCAGTTCGTTGACGTCGGGTTGGCGGATGAAGCCGTCCCAGCCGACGCGATTGATGATTTGTACGTCGAAGAGGTGAAAGTGAATGGGGTGGGTGTCCACGCCGTTGTGGGTGACCTTCCAAAACTGGACCTCGCCATCCTGGGCGATTTCGGTAACCGGGTCCGCATAGTTTTGCAGGGCAAAGTTGGCGATGGCGGCATTGGCCGATGGCACCTCCAGGCCCAGTTTGGCGCTCATGCGACCGAAGTCGTCGAAGGTGCCGCCCATCTCGTCATGGATGGCCTTGGGGAGCATCGGTATATTGGCAAACGGGGTGGTACCGGAGTTGCTGCCGCTATTGGGCCGCCAAAAACTCAAGGTGTTGTCGGAGATGCGCGATTGTCCCCACTCCGGCCAGGTGGCGGGGAAGGGGGTGTTGTTGGTGGTGTTGATGTAGGTGGAGTCATAGGCGGTCTGGCCAACGAGAATCGGTTCCTGGCCCTTTTCGAAGACCCCGGGCTTATTGGTGGTCGAGGCGAACTCCGCCTTCAGGGCGTTTAGGTTATAGGGGGCAGCCGGGGCCGTGGCCGCCACCTGGATCTGCATGACCGTCCGCACATTGGGGCCAAAACCGACGGGGGTGGACGGCGAGCTGCCGATATCGGTGCGGTCCGGGTTGTTGGTGTAGTAGTCGTAGTGGGGGTCCAGGGCCGGGAAGGCGGTGGGCGCATCGTTATACAAGATCAAGGTCTTGCCGGCGTACTGGGAGAAATCGATAATGATGTCGGCCCGCTCGGCGGGACCCAGGATCAGGGTGCCGCCGTCGACGTTGCCGACGTTGAACATGGTGGGATCAAGGTTCCAAGTAATGGGGTTATTCGCCAGCACCACCGGTTGCGGCAAGAAGCCGCCTTCGGTGCCGATCTGGATGATGTTCGGGCCTGAAGTGGCGGGATCCGGGACCCCGCCCTCCCGGCCGTCGGTGGGCCAGGTGATGGGGAAACAGCCGGCGGGGCTGTCAGTGGCCGTGCAGGTGCAATCGCTGGTCTTGATCGTGCTGCAGTCAGGGCGTGGGTTGGCGGGCACCATCTTGACCTCGGAGTTGTTGGCGCAGGTCGGGCAGCCGGCAGGCACACTGGCGTCGGCCTCATACAGCTGCATGTCGATAAAACGGTCATGGGAGGCGTTCAGGACGCGGAAGCGATAGGCCTTGGGCGCTACCTTCAACACGGGATAGGGGGTGCCGTTGACGATCGGGGTGTCCAGGAAGGCCTCGGCCCCCCATGACGGGTTTGGTGTCCCGGGGTTTTCCGGCGGTTGGCAAAAGCCTGACGGCTCCGTGGCCGGGTCGCAGGCAGGGTCATAGAGGGGGTTGGGCACCGGGCCCTGGGCGATGCAAAAGGGGTAGATCGCATTGGCAGCCGAACCGCACAGGGGGGTCGGCGGCCAGAACCACGGGCCATAGTGCCAACGGCCGAAGGCGTTGATGCCGCTCATGTCGGGGTTGTATGGATTTTGGGCCGGCATGTAGACGTGGGGCCACCACAGATCGCCGGTCACCGCCCAACCGGGGTTGGTGCCCCAGTTCCAGGTGGGATCGGTATTGACAATGGTGTTCTCATCGACGTAGGTCTTATCCTGGATGACCAGGGGGATCTGGTCGGCGGGGAGAAACGGTTGCAGGTCGGTTTCGGTTTGGTCGGTGATCAGGTAGCCGGCCGCCTCGCCGACATAGACGTTGAGCCGGGTGATGCCCCAGGCGTGGTCGTGGTAGAACATGAAGCGGGAGCTCTGCTGGTTGGTCCAGTAAAAGGTCTGCGAGCCGGGTCCGGGGTTGTTGCTGGCCCCATTGGTATTGCAGGTGGTCTGCTTGGCGCAGGCGGTAATGGTCTGGCCGGTGGCGGTAAACCACATGTCCGGGACATAGGCCACGCTGACTCCCTTGCCGTAGCTCTGATCCTCCGTTGCCGGGGTGACCCACTGATGGGGGGTGCCATCGCTGATCCACGGGGTGCGGCCGCCATGGAGGTGGAGGGTGGCCCGGTTCTGGGCAAAGTTGCCGGTCTTGTGGGTCAGCAGCGGTTGCTTGGTGACGGGGTCATAGTCGATATCATAGGGCCCCGAGCCCATGATCGTTTGGTCCACGGGGACGAACAGCTCTCCCGCGGCGCCGGCGCCAAGGGCGTTGGTGAACTTGACCCGTACCGGCCGGTTCTTGGTGGCGACGATCACCGGGCCGAGATAGTGGAACTTCTTGACATCGGCATCAGTGGTGTTGGTCTGGCGATAGCCCCGGAGTCTGGTGGGCGGGAGGTCGGAGTGCATCTTTTCCGCATATTCGCCCAGTTCGATTTCGTAATAGTCGGAGCCGGGGTAGGTGGTGGTGTCCGGGATGGCCACCGGCAGGTACTGGCCCAAGTTATTTTTGGCACCCACGTTCAACCCGGGGAGGGTATCGACAAATTTGCGGAGAGGAGGAGAAAATGCCCAGTTCGGGGTCGTATAGTAATCCGGGGGGCCGCCCGGGTCCGGCATGGGCACGGCTGCTCGGCAAAGCTCAATCCCACTGGCAAGGATGGCGTACACAATGACCATGGTTTTTAGTAGCAACTGATTTCGTCTGGACATAAATCCTCCTCTTACTGTTTGCTGGCGGGCTGCAATTCGATGGTATGGCGATCCGTCAATGTTCGTCGGTTGTCTATGCTTAGTGCCAGCCTGGGGTGGACGGAGGTCAGGTTGGCCCAAGGATTATTTTTTGGCCCTACCGATTCTCTTGGCGCTGGACCGTTTTCTGGCCGTAACCGTCGTAGTAACCGGGGCCGTCGGGGGGGTATCGCCCTTGCTTAACTCCAGCTGTCTTCTCTCGGCGGCCCTCTTCTGGTTGGCATAGCGGGCCAGCTCTTTCGCCTGCCACGTGATTGCCGCGCTAGGGGTTTGGGCGACCCCCGTAGCTGTTTGCCCCCCGGGATCGGCAGGGGCATCAGTAGCGGCGAACGAAGGGGTATTCGTTAGCATTGACAGGGCAATCCAAGCGGCAACCGATATGTATCGTTTCATAACTCCTCCCATGACTAAAATTGAATCTCTCAAGAAGGGGCGATCAGACATGGAGGGTCTGTTGTCGGATCCTCCATAACCGCTCCGGATATCCATCATTTGACGGTTTCGCAAAAACCGCTCAACCGCCGCTGGCACGTCCAGTAACATATTGAAATTGCATTGGCAGATGGTCGGCTTCACGACTTTTTGCGATTCCATCATCATTTGATAGCGATCAGTTCAAGATCGAAGATTAATACGGTATTGGGTCCGATCATGCCGCCCTTGCCACGCTCGCCGTAGGCGAGTGTTGGCGGGACAAACAACTTCCACTTCGATCCCGCGGGCATCAAGGGCAAGGCCTGCCGCCATCCGGGGATCATGTCGGAGACCTTGACGATGGCGGAATGGCCGGCACGAGAGGAGTTGTCGAATTCGTTGCCGTTAATATAAGTGCCTCGGTATTGGCACTCCACCATGCTGCTCTCTTGGGGAGAGGCCCCCTTTCCCTGCTGGATGACGGTGTACTGCAGTCCGCTGGGCAGGGTGACGACGCCCTCCTTTTTGGCGTTGGCGCGGAGAAAGGCCTCACCTTCGCGCTTGTTGGCCTCGGCCTGTTTGCTGGTGGCCGTCACCCGGCGTTGCATCATCAGGCGCTGATAGTCCGCCAAGGTTTGGCGCAACTCCTCCTCGGTCAACAAGAGCTTGCCGCCACTGGCAGCGTCCTTCATGCCTCGGGTCACCATGTCTAAATCGATGTCCGCGCCCTGTTGCTTGAAGGTGTTGATGATGTTGACCCCCAGGGCGTAATTGAATTGATCCCGTTGGCTGGTGAGTCTCGGTTCATCCGCCGCGGCCAGGGACGGAATCGTTGGCAGGGAGAGGATGAGGGAGAGGATGATGGCGGTCTGTAATCGCAGGTGCATGGTGGAGGGGCCTCTATTGAATGGTTACACCCACTATAGTGCGGAGCGCAAAATCGATACATAGGGTGCATCCCTCATTTATGAAAGGTCAGATGATCTTGTTGACTACCACATCGTGTGACGCGGGGGTGGGATGGAAAATATCCTGATAGGGATTACTATTACAGTTAAGAGGGGTGGCGCTCCTTTT
>CAYSFY010000034.1:16206-18474 GCA_964430285.1 uncultured Desulfobulbia bacterium | reverse complement strand
CAGCGCGATCTGCCGCGGGAGGGGATGAGGATCAACCCCGGATCCAACCACTAAGGACGCGGAAGGAGGAAATACCATGAACATTATCACCTACAACTACAACGCCAGCAAGTTTACCTTTAAGACGGAGAGCAAGGAAGAGGCCGCGAGAGTGTTGCGGCGTTGCGAAATCGCCCAGGGCCAGTTGACACCGGAGCCCCTTGAGGGTGGCCCGCGGCTGATGACCGTGGCGGAGTATCTGGTTGCCGAGCACCTGAACAGCTTGGACGGGGTGACATTCGATGACCCCGCTTATCTGTAGGGGCCTAGGTCAAGAAATGATGGCGTGAACCGATCAACAACCCGGTGGACATGCCCCTTCCCCGCGAATGCCGGGGGAGGGGTATTTTTTTCCCCCTCGCCGTTGCCCGACCCCAAGCGGACATGCCGGGGTGTCCATGTGACAAAGTCGTACTGATTGCCGCCTTGCGAGACCTTCCCCTCCCTCCCCTTCCTCCCGCTCCTTTATTCCTCGTCCTCCTATAAATAGGGCCAACCCCCTATTGTTGAGCAGGTCGTTTGTTTCCTACAGTGTATCCATGAAGAGGAGGAGAGGAGGGCGCGGGCCGCGCGTCACCACGCTGCTCCCCCACCCTCCGCGTGCGTGCCGTCGCCAGGAGAACGGCAACTCTAAAATTTTTTCCATTGCCAGGGAGGTTTACTGCCATGAAACAGACCAAGCTCAGCGAAAAAATTATCGGTGCCTTTGCTCTCGTCATCCTGCTGATGACCGGGGTGGTCGGTATCTGCCAATTCTCTGCCCAGCGCATGAGCCGGGGATTTCAGACCTTGCTCAATGGTCATGTCGCCCTCGAGCGGCACGCGGCCCGGGCCGACACCCTCTTAACCAGGGCATTGATGGACAAGGACGCTTTCCTGTTGACCCGGGATCCGCAGGTCATGGACGACCACCGGCGGAGCGTCACCGGTCTGATTGAGCATCTGGCCGCGATTAAGGAGATCGAAGGGCGAGACAACCCGATACGGGCCCAGGCGGTCGCCGCCATCATCTCCCTGGTCCGAGAGTACCGGGGGCTCACCGATGCCGTGGTCAATGCCTATCAGTTGATGGGGCTGGATGAGAGCAAAGGCTATCAGGGTCAGTTCCGGGAGATGGCCCATGCCCTGCAACAAGCCATGCCCGAGCATGACCTGGATGCCCTGGCCACCTCCTTTTATGAACTGCAACGCGACGCCAAGGAGTACCTGGCCGGCGGGGACCCGCCCAGTCATGACCGGTTCCGGGCCACCCTGGCCCGTTACAGCGCCATCCTCAACGATGCCTCCTGTGACCCGGTGGCCAAAAGGGTCCAACAGGGGGCTTTACGTCAGTGCACGGCGGCCAGCGACAGGCTGCTTGCCGACCCCGACAGCGATCGTACGGCCAACCAAGAGCAGGTGCGCGTGGCCATGGTCACCATGGAGCGGGCCATCACCTCGGTCAAGGTCCCGGGGGCCATGGCCCTGATGCTGGATATCCGCAAGAATGAGAAGGATTATCTGCTGCGGGGCACGGAGAAGTATGCCCGGCAGACCCATGTGGCAATGAATGCCCTCCGGCAGGCCTTTGTCACGGCCGGGGTGGACCAAGGGCATATTGATGACGTCACTAACCAGTTGGCCGCCTACGCCAAGGCCTTCGACGCCCTGGTGGCGGAAAAGGCCGCCATTGATGACCTGCAAAACAAAATAGGGAAGGTGGTCAATCGCCTGGAGCCCATGATCGACAAGATTGCCGTCGAGGCCAACAGCTCGGGAATCCAGGAGACCATCGGCATCGAAAGCCAGGCCCAGACCCTGGCCAAGGGGGCCTGGACCGCCAGTCTGATCACCATCCTCCTGGCTAGCGGCTTGACCATCGCCCTGGTTCGTACCATCTGCCGGCCGATCAACCTCGCGGTCAACAGCATGATTGCCGGCGCCGAACAGGTTGCCTCCGCCTCCGGTCAAGTCTCTTCGTCCAGCAATTTCTTGGCGGAAGGGGCCAGCCAACAGGCCGCCGCCCTGGAGGAGACCTCGGCCTCCATGGAGCAGTTGTCCGCCATGACCCAGCGGAACTCGGAGCACGCGGCCCAAGCCGATGACCTGATGCGCGTATCCCTGGGCACCATCCGGGAGGCCGATGACACCATGCGGGAGATGGGGCACTCCATGGAGGAGATCGCTGAGGCCAGCGGCGCGACCGCGAAGATCCTGAAGACCATCGACGAGATCGCCTTTCAGACCAAT
>CAYSFY010000034.1:3296-16196 GCA_964430285.1 uncultured Desulfobulbia bacterium | reverse complement strand
CTCTTGGCCTTAAACGCGGCGGTGGAGGCTGCCCGGGCCGGCGAGGCCGGGGCCGGCTTTGCCGTGGTGGCCGACGAGGTGAGAAAGTTGGCCCTGCGCTCCACCGAGGCGGCCAAGGAGACCGCCACCCAGATTGAGATCACCGTGGCCAAGGTCTTGAGCGGCAAGTTCATGGTGGGCAAGGCCATGCACGCCTTCCGCCAGGTGAGCGACAGCAGTGCCCAGGTCGCCTCTCTGGTTGGCGAGATCGCCGCCGCCTCCAGGGAACAGGCCCAGGGCATTGCCTTGATCAACCAAGCCATCACCCAGATGGACATGGTGACCCAGCAGAACGCGGCCACGGCCGAGGAGTCCGCGGCCTCGGCCACGGAACTGAACAGCCAGTCCGCCGGCATGATGTCCATTGTCACGGAGTTGCAGACCTTGGTCAATGGTGGCGTCAACCGAGCCGACAGGACGGGAGATACGCTGCCCGGCCAGCTGTTCCTTGCCCAGACCGCGTAAGTAGGGGGCGGGGAGAGGTTATTCCGGTGCTTAACCGCATGCTTTTACCGCTAAGGAGGTTTGTCGACATGCCGCGGCCCTGGAATAGGGGCAAGACCCTATTTAGTTCATGCTCTTTTCCCACTAGGCTGAAGGGATAGCGATGTCGCTGCGCCAAATCGATGGAATCGCAAAAAGTCCATGCACTTGCCATCCGCCTACACAAGATCAACACGTTAAAAGGGGTGACGGCGGCGGTTGAGCGGTTTTTGCGAAACCGACAAACTTACTCATGCAGTGCACCGGAGAAGGCCGGAAGAGGTAAAAAGGTCGATTTTTCCCCTTGCCTGATGTTGCCAAAGAGGAGGCTGATCATGGTAGAGTGGTTGCTCCGCGAGCGCTGGCGGATCATCGTCACCGGGGTCTTGATTACGACCATCCCCTTGGTGTCATTGGCCCTCTTCGTCTATCTCGGTTGCGGCAAGTATTTGGTGGCCCAATCGAACGAGACCAGAAGGGCGATTGTCGCCTCGGTGGCCCAAGAGCTGGCCGATCACCTGGAGATGCAGATCGTCCTGGGCTCGGCCTATGTGGCTCGGCCCCGGTTTACCGCGGCCGTGGCCCGGGAGGAGCGGACAGAGATCTCCCTGCACCTGCGTAACCTGGTCGAGACCTCGGGCACCATCGACCGGGCCTTGGTGGCCTCGCCCCAGGGGGTCGTGCTCCGCGACTACCCTGAGGACGCCGAGGCCATGGGGCAGGACCTCTCCACCCAGGATTGGTATCAGGGGGTGTCGCGCACCTGGACCCCCTACGTCTCCCGCTTTTACCAGCGGCAGGACTCTCCCCGGCGATATCTCTTCGTCATCGCCATGCCCATCAAGGAGGCGGGCCGGGTGGTCGGCATCCTGGTCATGCAGCCCCAGGAGGATTTTATCCGCGGGGCGGTCAACGACCTCAAGGTGACCAGCGGCACCACCTTTGTGGTCGATCCCCAAGGCTTAGTGATCTACCACTCCGCCCATGGGGACTACGGTCCCATGACCGATTTCTCCGGGGTGCCGGTGGTGGCCAAGGTCCTGCGCGGCAGGGGCGGGGTGGAAGAGATGCGGGATGCGGAGAGCGGGGCCGCGATCACCGCGGTCTATCACCCCCTGGCCGGCTATGGTTGGGGGGTGGTGAACGAACGTTCGCGGCAGGAGGTGCTGGCGCCGATGGCGGCTCTGACCCGGGGTCTGACCCTCTTTAGCGGCACCATGATGTTGATGGCCATGCTGATTGCCTACCGCTGGGCCGACATGTTCAGCGCCAGCCGGGCGATAGCGCTGCGCTTGCAGCGGCAGGAGTCCTTTGATAAGGCCCATGCCGCCCTGCTCGTCCTGTTCAACCGGCAGATGGACGACCTTGGGGAGTTGGGCCGGGTCGTGCTGGTCAAGCTCGCGGAGGTGACCCGCACCGATGCCGCCCTGCTCCATGGCTTTCACGAGGGGGAGTTGCTGCCCGGGGCCGCCCTGGCGATCCCCTTGCCGGCGGCAACGGACGCCTTGGCCACGGAGGCCCTCAGCCAAGGCCGGGAGATCAGGGTTGACCGGCTCGGTCCCGAGAACCAGCTGAGAGTCGCAACCGGGGTGGGGGAGTTCCTGCCCCGGGAGATTGTCGCCGTGCCCCTCTTCTGCAAGGGGGAGGCGATGGGGGTGCTGGAGTTGGCCTCGCTGCACGGGTTCAGCGAGGATGATCATCGTCTGATCGAACGGATTGCCCCCCAGATCGCCATTGCCATCGCCTCCATCAACAACTCCTTGCTGCGCGGACGGTTGATCGAACGGTTAGGGCACACCAACGACGAGTTGGCGGCGATGAATGACGAGGTCTTGGCCATGAACGAGGAGTTGCAGGCCCAGCAGCGGGAGTTGGCCGAGAGCAACCAGCGGCTGGCGGCGGTCTCGCGGGCCAAGACCGATTTCCTGGCCAACATGAATCACGAACTGCGCGCCCCGCTCAGTTCGGTCATCGGCTTCTCCGAGGTGTTGCGCGATCAGCTGGTCGGTCCCTTGAACGACAAACAGACGGAATACGTCGCCCACATCCTGAACGGCGGCCATCATCTCCTCTCCCTGATCAACGACATCCTCGATCTGGCCAAGGTGGAGTCCGGCAAGATGGACCTGGACTTGGAGCGGTTCCCGCTCAAGGAGTTGGTGGTGGGGGCCTTGGTCATTGTCCGGGAGAAGGCGATGGTGCATCATCTGCGGATCTCCCTCGATCTGGCCCTGGAGCGGGAGCGGGAGATTGTTGCCGACAAGCGTAAGCTCAAGCAGATCCTCTATAATCTGCTCTCGAATGCGGTGAAGTTCACCCCGGACGGGGGGGAGATCAGCGTGGCCGCCCGGCGGTTGCCGGCCCCGGGCGAGGAGGGTGAGTGGGTGGAGATCAGGGTAACGGACACCGGCATCGGTATCCGGGAGGAGGACAAGGAGCGGCTGTTTAAACCCTTCAGTCAATTGGCATCCCGGAAACACGAGGAAGAGGCGGGGACCGGGCTCGGTCTGGCCCTGACCAAGAGGCTGGTGGCCTTGCATGGCGGCACCATCTGGGTGGAGGCCACCCCGGGCCAGGGGAGCAGTTTTATCTTCACCCTGCCCTTTACCCAGCCGCCCCCGGCCGAGCAGCCACCCTCGGCAGCCGAGACCTTGGGATAACGGGGAGGATGGACCATGGACCAACGGCCAATAATTCTCTGCGTGGACGACGAGGAACCCAATCTGGCGCTGCTGGAGGCGGTCCTGGTCCCCCACGGCTACCAGACCGTTCTTGCCCGCAACGGCCATGAGGCCCTGGTCAAGCTGCGGGGCGAGCGGATCGACCTGGTGATGTTGGATGTGATCATGCCGGGGGTGAATGGCTACGAGGTCTGCCGTGAGATCAAGGGCGATGAGCACCTGCGCGGCATCCCGGTGGTGATTATCACCGCCAACAGCGGCAAGGAGCATCGCATCCGCGGCATCGAGGCCGGGGCCGAGGAGTTCCTCGCCAAGCCCTTCGACATCGACGAGGTCCTGGCCCGGGTCGCCATGCTCCTCAAGGTCAAGGGCTTGAACGATCGGCTGGTTACCGCCTACCAGCACATCAACAGCCTGATCGGCTATGGCCAGCAACTGGCCAAGGAGTTCGACCCGCTCCACTACGACATCATGGCCGGGATCACCGGCGTGGTCCGGCACCTGCTGGCCAGTTCGCCCGAGGAGAGCGACAAACCCGAGCTGGTGGTGGTGCGCTTGGGGGTGGCGGGCTCCGAGGGGGTGTTGGCCTTTCGCAGCCGGCAGGATGCTGAGCGCGGTCTGCTCATGAGCCGCTTGCCCGAAGAGGCCTGTCACGCCTTGACCCTGTTGGTGAGTGGCTCAGGGGGGTGTTGGCTCAACCTGGCCGACCTGGCCAACGACTCCGGGGCCTTGCTGGCCAGGTGCCTGACCGAGCTGGGGGTGGTGCCGGTCAACCTGGTCTGTCACCTGGGCGAGGTGATCACCCTTTGCGCCATCAACTATGGCCGGGAGGTCACCCATCATGACGCCGAGGTGCTGAACAGCGTGGCGACCCAAAGCATGTTCCTCACCTCCCTGGCCACCCAGGTCAGGGAGACCGAGGACGCCTTCGCCTACACGGTCAACGCCCTGGCCCGGGCCGCCGAGGCCAACGACGACGACACGGGGGGGCATATCAAGAGGGTCGGCGCTTACTGCGCCTTGCTCTCCCGGCGGATGGGGATGTCGGATGAGTTTGTCGATCTGATCCGTCTGCAGGGGATCATGCACGATGTCGGCAAGATCCATGTGGAGCCGGCCATTCTTAAAAAGCCGGGGCAGCTGGATCCCTGGGAGTTCGCGGCCATGCAGGAGCATACCCGGGCCGGCGCGGTCATTATCGGTAACCATGTGCGCCTGACCATGGCCAAGACCATCGCCCTCTGTCACCACGAACGGTTCGACGGCAGCGGTTACCCCCAGGGCTTGGCCGGCGAGGGGATCCCCATGGAGGCGCGGATCCTGACCCTTGCCGACCAGTATGACGCCCTCCGCACCGAGCGGTGCTACAAACCGGCCTTTGACCACGCTATCACCTGCCGCATTTTGAGTGAAGGGGATGGCCGTACCCTGCCCGCGCACTTCGACCCCCGGGTGCTGCGGGCCTTCCTGGCGGTGGCGGACCAGTTTGCCGAGACCTATGAGACGGGTCGGGGGGGATAGGAGCGATCACGGCCAAGGAGGCCGCGGCGAGGACAAGAGGGAGGCGCCACGATGAGCAACACACCCAGTGATCGTGGCGCTGTTTGCCAATGGAGAGACTGCATCATCCGAGGAGGGAGATCATGAACACCTGTCGAGTATCACTTTGGTCGCTGGCCGTTGTCATTCTCTTAGGCCTGAGTGTCTGCTCCAGCGGCATCCTGCTGGCGACCCTTGCTTTAAGCGGCCTTGAATCGGCCGGCGGCCGCTACACCCTGATCCTCCATGGAGGGCAGAATGCGCGCGACTTGCGCACCGTCGCCATCCTCGATCGCGACGGGGATCCGTATACCATCGTGCCCTTCGGGGCCTCCTTTAACTACCGGATCGTCAAGGGGCTCTCCGTTGGCGAGGCGGTGGACAGGGGGGAGCGGTTCATCAACGATCTGGCCGCCTACCGGACCATGGAGAGGCGCGCCATCCACGGTCCGGACCACAGCGTGATCGGCTATGAGCTCCGGCCGCTGTACATGCCGCTTGCCACCGGTATGCTTGGCGACCCGCTGCAGACCTCCTACCTCTTGCAGGCGGAAGGTCAGGTGACGGTGTATGTCGATTTCAAGCACTCCTGGGATGACTGGCCGGGGGACGGTGACCACGTGATCCCCTAGCCGTCACGAGAGGGTAACCAGGGGGAAGCTCAAGCGGACCACGGTGCCCTTGCCCTCCGCGCTCTCCACGTCGATGGTGCCGTTGTGCTGGTCCACCAGTTGTTTGGTGATGGACATGCCGAGTCCGGTGCCGCGCTCGCCATTGGTCCCGGGACGGGAGGACTTGGAGTAGCGTTCGAAGAGTTGCGGCAGCATGGCGTCGGGGATGCCGATGCCGGTATCGGCCACGGTGAGGATGAGATCGTCCCCCTTCTTGTCCACGGTCAGCTGGATGGAGCCAGCCGCGGGGGTAAACTTGAGGGCGTTGGACAACAGGTTGTTGAGGATGCGCAGGAAGCGGTTCCTGTCGCCACGGATGACCGGGTCGCGGTCATGGAGGTAGTGTGCCCCCAGGAGGACCCCCTTGCTCAGGGCCTGTTGGTGCAGGGTGGAGATCGCCATCTTGACGCAGGGGATGACCGGCAGCAGGTCCTTGATCAGGGACTCCTTGCCCTCTTCGGTGCGGCCGAGTTCCACGATGTCGCTGATGATCTCCAACATGGATTTCGAGGCGGTGACCATGGAGCGCAGGAGGTGTTCGTCGCGCACGCTGAGCCCTTTGTCCTGGAGGATCAGTTCGGCGCCATTGAGGATGCCGCTCAGCGGCGACTTCAAGTCGTGGGAGGCGATGGCCAGAAAGCTGTCGCGGATGCGGCTGAGTCGTTCAAGTTCATCGACGTTGTGGCGCAACTCCCTAATCAGCGCGCGGGTCTCCAGGTGCACCCCCACCCGGGCGATGAACTCCTCCTTCACAAAGGGCTTCACCACGTAATCGGTGCCGCCGCCGGCAAAGAACTGGAGGACGTCCGCCCGGTCCTCGGCCTCGATCAGGGCGATGAAGGGGAGGATGCGGTACCCCTCCTTCTGCCTGAGTTGGGCACAGAGGGCATCGGCACGCATATCGCTTAAGACCCAGTCGGCAATGATCATGTCGAGCTGTGGCCCTTGCTGGCGCAAAAGTTCAATGGCATGGGCCCCGCTGTCAGCCTCGATGATCTTGCCTCCCTGACGGCGCAGGCACTCGACCACCGGCAGCCGCCGCAAACCATCGGCGCCGGCCACGAGAATGGAGACCCCCTCCAGCCGGCCCTCGCTCTTGAGGAGCTTGTCCACGGCCAAGGTCACCTCCCGCCAGGAGGCGGTGGAGTTCTTGGAGATGAACTCGGTGGCGCCGAGGGCGAACCCCCGCTCCCGATCCGCCAGGGAGTCCATGCTGGTGACAAAGATGATGGGGACCCGGCGGCCCCAGCCGGTTTCGCGGATACGGGCCGTGGCCTCGAAACCATCCATCTCCGGCATCTGCACATCCATGGTGATGCAGTCCGGCGCCAGATCGGCGCCGATGGCCAGGGCCTCCGCCCCGTTGCGGGCCTCGGTTACCGTATAGCCGGCCTCTGCCAAAAAGTTGCGCAAGACCGTGCGCACGGAACGACTGTCGTCGATAACGAGCACCTTCATCCCCTCTCCTTGTCATTGATATAGGCCCGCAGGCGGTGGATCTCCAGGGTCATGGCCCGCAAGGCGCCCGGGCAGTCGTCCACCCTCTCCTGGGCGGCCACGGCGAGGGGAAAGGCGCAGAGATTCGCCGCCCCGCCCCGGATGGAGTGGGCCTCCTTGCGCACCGCGGCGCTCAGGCCCGCGTCGATGGCCGTCACAATGGTGACCAGCTGGAGGTCGATATCGGCGAGAAATTCCGCCATGATCTCCTCCACCAACGCCTGCTCCCCCTCGAACTCGTGCACCACCCGCGCGAAATCCAGGGGGGCGTCCACCGCGCCTCCCTCCTGGGCGGCCGCCGCTTGGCCGGCGCCTGCCCCCCGCTGCTCCCCGGTATGCAACCACTTATCCACCATGGACAGGAGGTCTTTCTTCTGCAAGGGTTTGGTGAGATAATCATCCATGCCGGCCTCCAGGCACCGTTGCCGGTCGCCCTTGGTGGCATGGGCGGTCAAGGCCACAATGGGGACCCTGCTGGAGGGTGACGGCCCTTCCGCCTCCAGGGCGCGAATGGCTTGGGTCGCCTGATAGCCGTCCAGGATCGGCATCTGCACATCCATGAGGATCAAGGCGTAGGGAGGGGTCTGTTTGCGAAAGAGTTCGATGGCCCGCTCGCCGTTTTCCGCCAGGTCCACCTGGTAGCCGGCGGAACCGAGAAAGGAGAGGGCCACCTTCTGGTTGGTGGGGTAGTCTTCCACCAAGAGGAGGGGGCCGGTCCGGCTAAATTTTTCGGCCAACAGATGCCTGGTGATCAAGGCGTTGGCCTCCTTGGTATCGGCATCCTGCCTGGGGAGGCCAAGGGCCAGGGCAATGGCCTTGCGCAGATCGGACAGCTTGATCGGCCGGGTCAGATAGCCGGCAATCCCCAACTCCCGGCAGATCCTGCTGTCCCCCAGTTCACCGGCGGTGGTGACAATGATGGTGTGGGCCTCCTGGCCTCCCTCCACCTCCTGCAAGGCCTTGGCCAGGGCAAAGCCGCCCATCCCCCGCAACCGCAGCTCCACCAGGCATAGGGAGAAAGGCTCGCCGCGCTTCACGGCCTGTTCATGGAGGGCAATGGCCTCGTCTGCGGAAGCGGCGGCCACGGTGGGACACCCCAGGGAGCGGCTGTATTCGACCATGGTCCGGCGGTTGGTGGTGTTGTCATCCACCACCAGGATGCGGCACTGGGAGAGATCAAGCTCCGGCTCGCGGAGAGGGGGCTGGGAGGCGGGTTGCTTGGCAAAGAGGGCGGTGAACCAAAAGGTGCTCCCCTTGCCCTCTTCGCTTTCGAGCCCGATCTCACCCCCCATGAGTTCGGCCAGCTGCTTGGAGATGGTGGTGCCCAGACCCGTGCCGCCGTACTGCCTGGTGGTGGAGCCGTCGGCCTGGGTGAAGCTGTCGAAGATGGTCTGGTGCTTGTCGGCGGGGATACCGATGCCGGTATCGCGGATGGTGAAGGCGATCTTCAGCTGCTCCCTACTCTCTTCCATGGACTGGGCATGGAGAAAGACCTCGCCCTTGGGTTCGGTGAACTTGATGGCGTTGCCCACCAGGTTGACAAAGATCTGCCGCAGGCGGCCGGGGTCGCCCACCAGCAGGGTGGGGGTGCCGGGGGGGAGGAAGGAGCCGAAGGTGATCTCCTTCTGTTCCGCCACCCAGGCGAAACTGGTGGCAAAGTCGTCCATCAGGTAGCGGAGGTCGAAGGGGATGCGCTCCAGCTCCAGGCGGCCGGCCTCGATCTTGGAGAAGTCGAGGATGTCGTTGATCAAGGTGCTCAAGGCGTTGGCCTCGACATTGATGCTCTGCACCAGGATCTCCTGCTGCTGATCGAGCCGGGTCTCCTTGATCAGTTCGGACATGCCGATGATGCCGTTCAACGGGGTGCGGATCTCGTGGCTCATGTTGGCCAAAAACTCGCTTTTGGCGCGGCTGGCGTTCTCCGCCACCTCCTTCATGGCCCGCAGATTGGTCTCCACCACCTTGCGCGCCAGGATCTCCTTTTCCAGCTCCTTGGTCCTCTCCTGCACCAACTCCTCCAGGTTGTCCTGCAAGAGTTTCAACTTGATGTGGCTCTTGACCCGGGCCTTGACCATGGCCAGACTGTAGGGCTTGGTGATGTAATCGACGGCCCCCAGGGAGAAGCCGTACTCCTCCTGGGCCTGCCCGTCCATGGCGGAGACGAAGATCACCGGAATCCCCTCCGTTGCCGGGTCCTCTTTCAAGCGCTTGATCACCTCGTATCCCGACATGCCGGACAAGACGATATCGAGCAGGATCAGGTCCGGCACCTCCTGTTGGGCCAAGGCGAGACCCTGGGGGCCTGTCTCGGCGATCAGGACGTGATAGTCATCCTCCAGGCCACGCATCAGGATGATGGTGTTCATGTAGGTGTCGTCGATAATCAGGATCTTTTGTCGTTTCGCGGTGTGCATGGACCAGGGGTGGCGAGAGGGGGAAAGATGCGCGGCCAAGGGGCAGGCGGCCGTTGTTTAGCGATCAGTGTATCTCTGTTGGTCGGGGGCGGTCAAATGGTTTCCTGGATGAGGGGTGATTTGTATGGATGGCTGGATTTTGTAGGGATTGTCTTGGATGCTGGAGGAGGAGGGCAGGTGTTGCTCCGGCTTGCCGTTCTTTGGCGGAATACGATGAGGGCCTCGGCAAGAAATAAGCGTCCAAAGATTGCGCCGGATTCCGGTTCGGCTTCAAGGCGTAGCAAGGGGCGCATAGCAGCGCTATGTAACCCTTGCTACAACGCGGAAGACGGATCGGAAGACAAGCAAGATTGGATGATTATTTCTTGCCGAGGCCCTTAGGTGTTCATCACGAATAGGCAGCGGATATTGACACCCTAGAGGCCGAGGTATAGTCTGAGAGGTAAACCGAGCCTGACCATGATCCAGCACTGCCAGCGCAGCCCCTGACGCTCTACCCACCCCCAAGGAGGAATGGCCATGAAGCGAACACTTTTCCCCTTCGTTCACCCTGCCGACCGTATGCTTGCCCCCCTGACCCATAGTGACCCGGCGCGGCCGAGTTGCCCGCGCACGCGCCTGTGGTCTGTCGGCCTGGCCCTCGTGCTGGCACTGGCCCTGGCTGGGCAAGGGCGGGCGGCCACGGACCTGGTCGTGCCCTTGACCCAGGGGTGGAACCTGATCACCCTGCCCCTTGTCTTCACCGGCGAGGGGGCGGGTACGCTCCTTACCCAGGCCGGGATCACCGAGACCTGGCTGTGGACGAACGGCGCCTGGCAGCCGGTGGCGGCGGATGAGCTTATGCTGGCGGGCAAGGGGGTGTGGGCGAAGAGCCCTGCCAGCGGGACCCTTGCCATCAGCGGGGAGCAGATGGCCATGCCCTACGCCTGGAGCATGGGCTGGAACCTGACCGGGGTCACCGGCTCCGCCGACACCACGGTGGCGGCCGCGGTGCAATTCGCGCTCCTCATGGACAACGACCAGTATTCCCCCGAGGCCAAGGTCATCTCGGTGTGGAAGTGGCAGAACAACGGCTGGGCGGTGAACCTCCCGGCCGCGGCGGATAAGGGGGCGCAATACGCCAACGACAACGGTCTGGCCTTCTTCACCGATCTCAAGCAGTTCCAAGGGTTCTGGGTCCAGGTCGGCCTCGCGGGCACGACCCCGGCCCTGCCGCCGGCCCTGCCC
The DNA here is from genome assembly GCA_964430285.1 of uncultured Desulfobulbia bacterium. Taxonomy (GTDB): domain Bacteria; phylum Desulfobacterota; class Desulfobulbia; order Desulfobulbales; family VMSU01; genus VMSU01. The sequence goes on along the minus strand of CAYSFY010000034.1, from coordinate 5,645 downwards.
GGCTCCTCGACGACGACCACCATTGCCACCACGACCACCACCAGCACCACCAGTACCACCGGCAGTTCCTCCACCACCGTCTCCACTACCACGACCACCACCCTGCCGACCTTCACCATCCCCTTGACCCAAGGCTGGAACTTGGTGGGGAGCCGGACGCCCATCATGAAGGCTGACCAGACCTTTGCCGACCAGGGTCAGTTCGTCAGCGTCTGGAAGTGGCTAGACACCGGCTGGGCGGTCTTCCTGGCCGGCGAAGAGGTCCCTGGCGCCTACGCTCAGGGCAAGGGCTTTTCGCCCCTTGCCGCGATCGACCCGGGCGAGGGGTTCTGGGTCAACGCCGTCAAGGATGGGCAGCTCTCCCTCCAGGGCGAGGTGGCGGTGAGCATGGAACTCGCCGTGGTCCAGGGCTGGAACTTGAAGTGCCTCCTCTCTCCGAATCAGGTCTCGGCCACGGCGCTCTTCGTCCCGCCGACGCCGGCTATCAGTGCTTGGGCCTGGCAGGGGGAGACCTGGGCCGTGCTCCTGCCCGGGGAAGCCAAGGCCGGGGAGTACGCCGACAGCAAGGGCTTTTCCCCCCTCACCACCCTCAAGCCTGGCCAGGGCTTCTGGGTCAACGCCGCCGCGGGCGGCACGATCCCCCTGCCCACGCCGCCCCCCGACCTGGGCAGCATCCACTACACCGCCGACACCGGCCTGCAGGCCAACACCACCTACGCCCACGACGGCAACCCGGCGGTGGTCACGGTGACCGACGGTCAGGGCTATATCTGGACCCTGACCATCCCCTACGGAGCCCTGCCCTGGCCGGAGAAGGTCACCCTGACCCCCTTTGCCTCCCTCGACGCCACCGGCTCGGTGACCAAGGCTACCAGCGGGGTCAGGCTCGAACCGGATGGGCTGTACTTCGTGCAGCCGGCGACCCTCTCGGTGCAGCCCCCCAGCGGCGTTCAGGCTGCGGGTCTGATCTTCTCCCTGAACCACGACGGCACCGGGGTCCAGTTTGCCCCCACCGCCACCGGCACGGGCGCTGTCTCCGCCCAGATCGATCATTTCAGCGCTGCGGCTTATGACCCCAGCCAGGACGGCATGGAGTTCTATACCAAGCAGGCGGAGGAGGAGTATGCGTGGGCGGTGAAGGAGGCCCAGGCTTTTCTCGCCCAGGGGGCGCCGACCCCGCCGAGCCCGCCCGCCCTCTGCCCTTACTGCCGGGGCACCGAGGCCAACCAGGATCATGGTGAGTATTACGAGTACGAGCATGCCTTTTGGGAGCCCTACCAGGACATCGAGCAGGTCCTCCTGTCGGCGGCCAGGACCCTGGACCTTTTAGGAAGCTCCGTGGACACCAACGGGGGCAAGGCCCTTGCCAAGCAGATCGCCGAGCTGGCCTGGAAATCGATTGTGGACGAGGGGAAGAAGTATGAACAGGAGTCGCCGCCGGAGCGGCTCATGGTGGTGGTGCCGGTGGCCCTGGCTGTGGCCCGGCAGGTGCAACTCCTGGGCGGCGAGGCGACCACCGAGACGGTAATTCCGTGGTGCAAGACCATTCGTGATTACTACTTCGACCAGTTGCAGACCCAGCACGACTACCAGGCCTGGCCCCTGCTGATCAGCCTGGGGCGGAACTATGAGCTCGTGGGTGGGGCGGACGACGGATTTGTCGACAAACTCATCGCCGCCCTGACCTTCGAGGTGAAATGGGAGAACACCTTTACCCTGGGCCAGGCCCAGGTCACCCAGGAGGCAGACCTCAAGGAGTTGGGGCTCAAGCTCGAGAAGGGCTGGTGGTGGGGAGACATCACCCTGAACTACACCGGGGGGTATTTTATTTCCCAGGAGCACCCCCTGATCATGCCGCTGTCGCTCACTACGGAGCTCACCATGTGGAATTGGGACCCCTGCGTCACCAAGACCGTGGACGTTGTCCTCTGGGGGGCCTTCGGATCGAGCGAGCCCTATGGCGGGCTCACCTCACCCCAGGCCGTGGCCGTGGGCGCGAGCATGAATGCCTACAGCGCCCGCGTCGTGCAGGGCAACCCGGCGGGCTTTATGTTCACCGTGCCCCTAAGCAATAAAAACGTCACCCTGGGGGATCAGGAGTTCTCAGGCTCCGGTGCCGGGGGCAATGCCCAGGCCCAGAGCCACATCACCATCATCCATACCCCGAAATAGGGCCATCAGTTGCGGAGAACAGAGGCTTGTCTGACGTTGTTCTCTATTCGCTCGTACCACGGCACTATGGGCGGTGCACCCAAAAGCCCTCGCCGGGGTTGATGGTGGTGAGTTGACCGAAGCCATGGGCGTTGGCATAGGCGCCGGCATGGCCGAGCGCGACGCCATTCAGGATCG
>CAYSFY010000034.1:0-3286 GCA_964430285.1 uncultured Desulfobulbia bacterium | reverse complement strand
CGGCCAGATAGACCGACCAGTTGTCGTTCTCCCATTTCCAGATCGAGTTAAGGGCCGGTTGGTCCATGCTGATTTCGGCGACGGTTAGGGGGGTAGCGCTCATAAGCCCCTTCAGATTCCACCCCTTGGCAAACGACAGCTGGCCAGATACCGGGGTGCCGGTGAGAGTGACCGTTTCGCCTCCGGCGCTGTTCACATCCACCCAGAAGCCCTCGCCGGGATCGATGGTGCTGAGCTGGTCGAAGCCTTTGCTCGTGGCGTAGGCTCCTGTTGACGTTTCCCCGGGCAGATAGACCGACCAGTTTTTGCCCCCCCACTTCCAGAGGCTGGCGAATTTACTCCCAGCGCCAAAGGTGGCCGCCGGGATGGCGATGGTTGAACTCACCAGGTTCCAGCCCGTCTTGAGGGTCAAGGTGGTGGCTGCGGCCACAATATACGGCCGCATCATCTCGTTGTCCTCGTGTTCAACGATGTGGCAGTGCCAGACGTAGAGGCCGGCGATGTCGAACTTGGCCTTGACCCGAGTGATCTGGCCCGGATAGGCAAGCACGGTGTCCTTGTAGCCGGCCTCGTTGGGCCGTGCCGAGGTCAGTGTGCCGGCAACGGGCTTGAGGGTGTCCTCATCAAATTTCTGGCGATCAAGCACCTCAAAGCGTACCAGGTGCAGGTGAATCGGGTGGGCATCAACGGTGGTGTTGAAGATCTCCCAAACCTCGGTGTCGTTCAGGAGCGGGGTCTCGGTGATCGGATCGCTCCACATCAGGGGGGTGCTGCCGGTCAGGTTGCCTTGGCCATCCTTGGTCATTACCCCCAGCAGTGCCTGACGGGGGCCCATCGGTTCGGTGTTGTTTTCCGGGTTCACGGGGGTAGCCGCTTGGCAGTCGGCAAGGAAGGTCGCGTAGCCGGGATCGCTGGGCGCCACGCTGAACAGGGTACCGACGATCTCCTCGGTGTCGTGGTCGATCTCCACGCAGATCTGGTTCGAGCTCAACTCATTTAAGGATAGCTGACGGGTATTGGTCACCGGGCCAAGGGGGGCCTCTGCCGGCAGGAGCAGGTTCTCGGGCAGGGTCGTGGTCTCGTCCGAGGGCAGGTTCAGGGTGGTGTTGACGATAAAATCCATCACCTGACCAGTGGTGAGGGGATCGGCTTGGTCATCGGGCAGCTTGCCGAAGGGGGCGTCGGGCGCGGTGTTGATCATCCGGATCCGGGTGTTGTTGGCCAAGGCGCTGAAATCGACGATCACATCGGCCCGTTCCGCCGGACCCATCAGCAGGGCCTCGCTGGCATCGGCGGCAGTCATGGCGGCAGGGAGAGTGCCGTTACCGGGCAACGAGGTGGCAAAGCCGGTTGTAATCTTGACCACCTTGGGCAGGAACCCCTGCTCCGCGCCGATCTGATAGAAGGGGATCTCTTGCAGGGGTTCGAGGAGGTCATCGTTGGTGCCGGCCAAGCCATCGGCACCCAGACTGCTGACCACGAACAGCGCGAGATTCAGGGTCCTCGCGTTGCAGCCATTCAGCAACCGCAGGCGGTAGCGGGCTTGGGCCACCTCGAACCGCGGCCAGGTTGTGCCGTTGACCACCATGGTGTTGAAAAAGGCCTCGGGGTTCCAGATGCCGGCGATGTCCGAGGGGCCGACCGGAGGATCAACCCCACCGATGTACGGCCCGGTAAAACCGTCGAAGAAGCTTCGTTCGGTCGGGTAGAAAAGAGAGCCGTCGGTGTTGAAGGAGCGGTCTTGGATCGCGATCGGGACCTCGCGGATGGTGGAGCGGACCGCCGGATCGAAGTTCGGGTCGCCAGCCGTGGTGCTCGGCGCCGGTCCCGGCAGAGTACCGTCCGCTGCCGTGCCCGTGGAGAAGTCATCGACCATGGCATCTCCATTGGCGCCGCCCCGGATAAGCCAGAAGCCGGCCGGGCCGGCATAGACGTTCAGCCGGGTCATGCCCAGGGCATGGTCGTGATACCAGAGGGTGGTGGCGGGCTGGGTGTTCTCATAGCCGTAGTAGGCCGAGCCGGAGATGGTGTTGAGGTCGTTCGCTTGGGTAAAATCCGAGCCCCGCTCGGCATAGCTTGCCGGGATCCCTTTGGTCCCCGGTGCCCCGGGTAGCCACCAGGACTGGGGGTAGCCGTCGCTCTCCGGCTGGACATGGGAACCGTGGACATGGGTCACCAAGGGGACCGGGCCAGTGTAGGGGGTGGGGATATCGGTGTGGCAGTCCGTTTGGTTGGGGCCACCCATGGTCATGGCGTTGCAGTTGGCCTTGGGCGGGTTGGCCCAGTGCAGGCTTTGATCAACCGTGAACAGGTGAGGGAGGTAGTTGCCGAAATTCGGGCTTAAGGGGTCCTTGTCAACCAGGTCGTTGATCCAACGCACGTTGGTCTGGGCCATGGAGGTATTCTCAACGGTGAAGGCCGGGTAGTTGAAGGTTGAATTTGGGGCCGGGGCCACACCGGCCGCCCCCCCAAGTGACGACGAATCCGGGAGCGGATCCTCGGCCCGGCCATAACTCCAGACCGTGGTGGCGGGAAAACTCCCTCCCCAGATGCCACCAGGCAGGATCTGCTGTTTGAATTGGCGCACCGCGATGTCATAATCGGCTGCCGGGGCGGGGGAGGCGGTGCTCTTTGGCATCTCCGGCGGGATTACCAGGGGGGTCACGTACTTGGGGATGGTCGTCGGATCGAGCGTTCCCCCAGGCACGGGGGCGGCAAGGGCGGAACTTACTTCCCCCAGGCTGAACCCGGGCAGGAAGAGCAGAGATACCAAGGTGGCATACCATCGCAGCTGTTTTTTCATGACCTAATCTCCATTGAATAAAGGTTACGGACTCATCCGCCGTTGCCCAACTCTTCCCCGCCAGACCGGCGTCTTAGAACCGATGGGTGAGCTTCACTATCCCCTGATGGGCCGAGTAACTGTCACTTCTTCGCTCATAGTCGTAAACCGCCTCAAGCGACCAATCCTTGCCACCACTGGCGAACGAGAGGAGGGTGAGGCCGCCGCCGACATTGAACGTGTCCCTGGACGTCTTCAGCCCGGGAGTTGTAAAAGACGGCGAGCCTGCAACCGTGAACGCCGCGGTGTTTTCCAGTGTTGGATTGTGGAGTTCACGGAACCACTTGCCATGGACCTCGGGGGCATAGGTCCCGCCTCGAAAGTCGTAGGGACGCGACACTTGTACTCCCAGGCCGGACTCAAGGAAATTGTAACTCTGGGACTTCACCTGCAAATTGATGTCGCCGGCGCCCGTTTCCGTGTACCCATCCAGATCCAGGTAGG
>CAYSFY010000033.1:14466-30947 GCA_964430285.1 uncultured Desulfobulbia bacterium | reverse complement strand
AAAGAGAAAGAGAAATTTATTATTTAGATATCTTAGAGATTAGCGACCTGATGCCAGGGGGGGGTCACCTACAGCTATGGGTATGACACCCTGCACCGGCTGCAGACCGAGACCAACAACGGGCAGCAGACGCCGATCACCTACACCTATGACGCCATCGGCAACATCAGCTCCAAGGTGGCGGGCACGGCCCTTGCCTACACCCCCTCCTCCACCCACAAGCATGCCGTGGGCACCATCACCGTCAACTCCACCGCCTACACCTTCAGCTACGACGCCAACGGCAACCTCTACGACGGCTATGACCTGACCAATCCGGCCGCCATTGCCGCCCGCCACATCACCTACAACGCCGACAACATGCCGCTGCAGATCACCCGGGGCGGCCTGACCACAAGCATCACCTATGACGGCAACGGCGCCCGGGCCAAAAAGGTGGGCCCCAACGGCACCACCTACTACATCGGGCCGCACTACGAGGTCGAAAACGGGGTGACCACCAAGTACATCCTGGCCGGCAACGATCGTATCGCCAAGGTCACGGGTACCACCCGCTACTACTTCCACAAGGACCACCTGGGCAGCACCACCATTCTGACCACCGATGCCGGCACCGTGGCCGAGAGCACGGCCTACCTCCCCTTCGGCGAGATGCGCAGCCACAGCGGCGGCACGGGGAGCAACTACAAGTTCACTGGCCAGGAACTGGACCCGGAGACCGGGCTGTACAATTACAACGCCAGGCTGTATGATCCGGTGCTGGGCAAGTTCATCTCGGCAGACACCATTGTGCCGAACTTCAGCGACCCCCAGAGTTTAAACCGGTATGCGTATTGCCGCAATAATCCGCTTGTCTATGTGGATCCGAGTGGGCACAATGATGTCCTTGAATTTCTTGAAGATATAGGTGATTCTATTGAAAAGGTCGGCAGGGAGATCGGACGTGCCTTTCACAATTATGGGCCGACAATAGTAGCCGTTGGAGTTGCTTGGTATCTTGGGCCTTATGCTACTACATACATTTCTCATTTGGCTATACCTGGCGGCATCGGTCCTGCGACGGCAGGATGGGCGATGGCCGGCGAAATTGGCGGCGGCATGATAGCAGGGACAGCCGCAGGGGCCACGGCAGGGGGGCTTAGTGCCGCCATTAATGGAGGGAATGTGGGCGAGGGGATGTTACAGGGCGCCGGCTACGGCGCTATAAGTGGTGGGGCCTTTGGCGCTATCGGTGGTTATTATGGAAATGATTGGACGCTGGGGCGAGTCGGGGCCAATGCATTAGCGGGGGGTGGAATTTCTGAGCTGTCAGGCCAAGGCTTTGGGAGTGGGGCGCTTATTTCTGGAGGCACTGCACTTGGACGGTTTGCGTATAATGAAATTGTTGGATTTGATGCAACAGGTCAAATGGGAGGAGCGGCTATTGAAAAAGGTCGCTATGATTACCCAAAATCAGGCGCAAACAATATTGGAACGGCAGGTGGGCCTCTTAATCTAAACGGAATATGGAATGAGGGTGGCCAAGTTTCAAGGTTTGTCAACCATATCTTTGGAGTAAATGCGGTTGCAGGTATGCATGACGTTTTTCAGATCAAACTTGATATTTGGGGTGGCGATATGGCGAGGTCTGCTTTTAATGTCCCTGGAATGATACCAGCGGCGGCTATCACCTATTCAGCCTTAGCGACAAATATGGCAGAATTTAACTACTCTTTTTCACGTTGATCCAATCCAATATCAAATGAATAAACGAGCAAGAATTATGTCTCCCAGAAATATGATCGTTTTGGCTATGTTTGCATTTATGATTTACGGATGCTCATCGCAAATCGTGTCATTACAAGATCATACTAAGTCATGGGTTGGTAGACCTGTTGAAGACCTTAAATCTATCATGTCACGTCCAAATTCTTATGCATCAAGAATTGGATGGAAGGAAAGAACCTATTTTCTTGATAATGGCAATTCGGTTTTTGTAGAGCCAGAACCACGTTGTCTTATTTATTATGAAGTAAATACCATGGGAATTATTGTCGGGTATAGAACAGAAGGGAACCAATGCAATTAGCCCGTAGGGTGCGGTAAACGCAGTGCGCCGCACTAATCGAAAAGCCCAATAAAACCAAGCAATTCCAAACGAACCAAAGGCGGTTGAAGATTATCTCTTCAACCGCCTTTCTTCATTCCCGGAGGGCCACGGAGGCCGGACAACCACCCAACTCCTCCCCGCCGCACTGCACCGCGCTTGGCTGAAACCACCATCCGATAAAGCCAGTGGTTCCCCGAAACAGCCGGGATAAAGGCGACTTCTTTTGCCCGCTATGTTGCATAAAATCCCTTATGTACAGGGCCGGCGGCGGTAGCCGTACTGAGCTTGCCCCCCTATACATAAGTCGATTTTATGGGCCGCATATGGGGACGTAGTTGCTTTATTGCTTTATCTCTATTGCCCACCCTTCCGTAAGTTCGTAGGCTTGGGTTGAGCGTGCGAAACCCAGCAATCAATCAAAGGCAAGAAAGGCGGTTGAAGATTATCTCTTCAACCGCCTTTCTTCATCCCCTGCGGGCCACGGAGGCCGGACAACCACCCAACTCCTCCCCGCCGCACTGCACCGCGCTTGGCTGAACCCCCCATCCGATAAAACCATTGACATCCCCGAAACAGCCGGGATAAAGGCGACTTTTTTTGCCCGCCATGTTGCATAAAACCCCTTATGCACAGGGCGACGGCAGCCGTACAGAGCTTGCTTCCGCCCAGAATTTGGCGGTCTTTCTGGATCTCTATTTCACCCTTCGCCGTGGATCGCCTTGAAGCTGACGGTCTTGCCGGTGCAAATCATCGAGAAAAAAAAGCACGGCATTGTTTTCGTTACAGTTATCGCCGTTGGCAAGCGCGACAAACAAAAAGGTTACAACGCCCCGCAATCGCGTTTATGACCTTGCCATCTTCATCTCACCCCCCAAAAAAACCATGCGGCAGGCAGCATACAGCTTTACGCCCTGTGCATGTCAACCGCCCTGATCGCATCCGCCGCGGAACTGGTGATGCCGCCGGTATAGCCCGCGCCCTCGCCTAGGGGATACAGGTTTTTGATGGTTACCGACTCATAGCGCTCATTGCGTTTGATCCTGACCGGTGACGAGGTCCTAGTCTCCGCGGCAAAGAGGATCGCCTGGTGGGAAACAAAGGCGGGCACCTCTTGCCGCCACTGCCGAAAGGCGGAGGTCAACTCATCACACACAAATGCCGGCAGGATGTCGCGCATATCCGCGGGCACGACACCCATGCGCAACGAATTTTCCTGCACGCCGGCATGGTCCTGGTCCCCTAAAAAATCGGCCAGATTTTGCGCCGGCACGGCCCAGCGCCCGCCGCCGGCGAGAAAGGCCTTGCGCTCGATGGCCTGTTGAAAGGCGATGCCGGCCAAGGGGCGGGCGGACGGGTAGTCCGTCACCTGACAGCTAACCACCAGGGCGGCATTGGAGAACGGCAAGGCCCGGCGTGAGTCGCTCATGCCGTTAAGCACCAGCAGCCCTTGCTCGGAGGAGGCATTGACGATCTCGCCGCCAGGACACATGCAGAAGGTATATACCCCCCGTTTGCTTGAACGATTGGTATGGTTGAACGAGTAAGTTGCAGCCCCTAAGCCTGGAAAATCATGATACTTCTCGCCATGGCGAATGCGGTTGATCAATACCGCCGGGTGCTCGATCCTCACCCCCACCGCAATCGGCTTCTGCTCCAGGGCAACCCCCCGCTCCTCCAGCATGGCCAAGGTATCGTGGGCCGAATGGCCCAAGGCGATGAAGATGGTGGAGGCGCGATACTCCTGTTCCCCATTGATGACGATGCCCAAGGCCCTCCCCTGGTCGACCAGGAGGTCCGTCATTTTGGCGCCATAGAGGATCTCCCCGCCCTGCTCCAGGATGTAGTTGCGGATATTGCGGACGATGGCGCACAGCAGATCCGTGCCCAGATGGGGCTTGCTGATGTAGCCGATCTCGGCGGGGGCACCGAAGCGGATGAAGGTCTGCAACACCCGATTGACAGTACTCGTATTGTTGTCCCGCCGGGAGAAGAGCTTGCCGTCCGAGTAGGAACCGGCCCCCCCTTCACCAAATTGAATGTTGGATTCGGGGTCCAGCACCCGCTCGCGGATAAATCGACGCACATCAACGGAACGCTCTTCTATCCTTTTGCCGCGCTCGAAGATGATCGGTTTCAGCCCGTGGGCAATCAGTTCCAGGGCGGCAAACATCCCCGCCGGTCCGAAGCCCACGACCAGCGGCCTATCCGCAACAGGGGTGGTTTTCCTGGCTGCGGCAATCGGTTCGCAATAGAGGGAAAGGCCTTGCGGGTTGGCAAAGCCGTCATCAACCCCGACCACCACGGTGAGGCGGTAGCAGAACTGCTCCCTATCGCTCATGTCCATCGACTTGTTCAGAATTTTTTTGATGGCCACAGGACCCGTACCGCTTCCCAACAGCTGGCAGGCGGCCAGTTCATAGGCCTCCATCCCGTCTCTTTCAATGGGAACCGTTACATTACGCAGGATGAGATCCACGGCAATACTCCACTCTCTCTTGTTTGCAGGCGTTGATGCCGAACAGCGGGGGACGTTTTGTCCATGGTGACGTTTATGAAAATTGATGGACGCGCAAAAAGTCGTGAAGCTGACCATCTGCCAGTGCAAATTCAATGGGTTACGGGTCGTGCCAGCGGCGGTTGAGCGGTTTTTGCTAAACCGTCCAAACCGAGGGGGTGCGCCACTCTTTCCGGTCGTGAACCGTCAGGCTTTAGAGCACCTATGTGTGGTGCGCCGGCAAACGTTAGCCTGTTGCCGCCACCTGTTCGATCTCGGCAAAGGGGATGACTCCCTCGCGGATCAGGCGCGGGCCGGCAGGGGTGGCGGCCACGATGGTGGAGGCCGCGCCGCCTGGGGTGGGGTCGGCCTGGAACAGCCAATCGAGGCGCTGGCCGAACTGGGCCAGGACCTCGTCGACGCTGACCGCGGGGGCCAGACCGGAGAGATTGGCGCTGGTGGCGGTGATGATACCCCCGGCTTGGGCGGTGAGGGCCTGGGCCAGGGGGTGAGAGGAGATACGCAGACCGATGGAGCCGCTGCCCGCAGTCAACAAGGGAGAGAGGCGCGGGTGGGCAGGGAAGATCAGGGTCAAGGGCCCGGGCCAGAAGCGGGCCATGAGGGGCGGGAAGCAAGGTGGGCAGGCGGCTGTCAGCAGGGGCAGGCGCCCAGGATGGTCGATCAACAGCGCTACCGGTTTCGAGAGCGGCCGTCCCTTCAAGTGGAAGAGCCGGGCCACGGCCTGGTCGTTGAAAGGGTCAACCGCCAGGCCGTAGTAGGTCTCGGTGGGGAAAGCGACCACCCCGCCCCTGGTGAGCACCTGCAGGGCCAGGCGCAGGTCATGGCTCACGGTGCGCGCGGGGGTGCCGCTCATGGGGCGAATTCGATGGCCTTGGATTGTTCGATCACCTGGGCGGCCAACTGGGCCTTAAAGGCGGTCAGTCGCTCCGCCAGTGCCGGGTCGGCAACCGCCAGGATCTGCACCGCCAGGATGCCGGCGTTACGGGCTCCGGCCTTGCCGATGCCCATGGTGGCCACCGGCACCCCGGGGGGCATCTGGGCCGTGGACAAGAGGGAGTCCAGGCCATTCAGGGACGAGGAGTCGACGGGCACGCCGATCACCGGCAGGGTGGTGTGGGCCGCCAGCACGCCTGCCAGATGGGCGGCCATGCCGGCCCCGGCGATGATCACCTTGAGTCCGCGCCCCCGGGCGGTGGTGGCGTAGGTGGAGGCCCGCTCCGGGGTACGGTGGGCCGAGGCCACGATCAGTTCGTAGGCGATGCCGTTCTCCCGCAGAAAATCGCGGCAGCCGGCAAAGACGGGGAGATCGGAGTCGCTGCCCAGGACGATCCCCACCTGGGGAACGGGCGTGCTCCGGCGCAGGGCCTTTTGCCCGATATCCCTGCGGAAAAATCCCCCCTGCCAGCTGATCTGGTTCACAGCCCCGTAGGCTAGGCCAATGGCCGTGGCCAACTCCTCGGCCCGGGCCGTGATCCCCAGGACCCGGCCACCGGCGTTGACGATCTCGCCCTTGGCATTCAAGGCGGTGCCGGCATGGAAGACCATGACCCCTTCCGGAAATGGCCCCTCCAGACCGTGGATCACCAGACCCTTCTCATAGGCCCCCGGGTAGCCGCCCGAGGCCATGACCACGCACACCGTGGGCCGGGGGTCAATGACCAGCTCCACCTGGTCCAGTCTGCCGGCCAGCACCGCTTCGATGATATCCACCAGATCGGTCTCTACCCGCATCAACAGGGGCTGGGCCTCGGGATCACCGAAGCGGCAGTTGAACTCCAGGACCTTGGCCACGCCATCCTTGATCATCAGACCGGCATAGAGCACCCCCTGGTAGGGTCGTCCCTCCGCCTCCATGGCCCGCACCGTGGGCAGCATGATGGTCTCCATCACCTGGCGGTGAATGGCCTCCGTGACCACCGGCGCCGGGGAGTAGGCCCCCATGCCGCCGGTGTTGGGGCCGGTGTCGTTGTCATGGACCGCCTTATGGTCCTGGGAGGTGGGCAGGGGCATCACCGTCTTGCCATCGGTAAAGGCCAGGAACGAGGCCTCCTCGCCAGGCAAAAACTCCTCCACCACCACCCGCTGACCGGCCGCGCCAAAGGCCTGCTCGGTCAAGATCAGGTCCACGGCGGCAATGGCCTCCTCCACGGTGGTGGCGACAATCACCCCCTTGCCGGCGGCCAGGCCGTCGGCCTTGACCACCAGGGGGGCGCCCTGGGCCGTGATATAGCTGATCGCCTGCTCGCGGTCGCTGAACACCTGATAGAAGCCGGAGGGGATATTGTATTTGTGCAGCAAGTCCTTCATAAAGGCCTTGCTCCCCTCCAGGGCCGCGGCCAGCCTGCTTGGGCCAAAGGCCTTAAGCCCCTTGGCGCTGAATTGGTCGACAATCCCCAAGGTCAGGGCCTCTTCCGGCCCGACCACGGTGAGGTCCACCCCGTGGGCCACGGCAAAATCGGCCAGTTGCTCGATCTGATTGGCCGGGATGGCCACGCACTCCGCCAGGGCGCTGATCCCGGCGTTCCCCGGGGCGCAGTAGACCTTTGTCACTTTGGGACTCTGACGCAACTTCCATACCAGGGCATGCTCCCGGCCCCCGGCACCAACAACCAATACCTTCATGATCTCACCATTGCTCTGAATTGATTCGATAACTTTTACGGACTCCCGGGGGTTTGGGCTTGACACTTTGGGGAACTAAACTTATTATCGTGAATGAATAATCATTCATTTCTTTAGCTGGCAGCCCCCACCATTCACCGGCTTGCGCAGCCTCGGGTAGTTACCAAATTTTACCGATTCGCACCACCCCCCATGAAGAAAAGCGACAAACACCAAAAAATACTCACCGCCGCCATCAAGGTCTTCGGACAAAAAGGGTTTTTCAACGCCAGGATCTCCGATATCGCCAAGGAGGCGGATGTGGCGGACGGCACCATCTACCTCTATTTCAACAACAAGTACGACATCCTCCTCACCCTGTTCGAGGAGGAGATCGGCAAACTGATCACCGATATCAAGGCGGCCATCAGCGAAAAAACGGATCAACGGGAGATGCTCTACATCTTCGCCCTCCACCACCTGCGCTTGGTGGTGGAAAAGAAGGAGTTGGCCGAGGTCCTGCAGATGGAACTGCGCCAGAGCGGCGAGTCCATTAAAGAGTACCGGCTCACCAAATTTGCCGATTACGTCAACATCATCTCCGAGATTATCCACACCGGCCAGGAGAACAATATCTTCCGTCGCGACCTGAAGCCCGGCATCATTAAGCGGGCCTTCTTCGGCGCCTTGGACGAGATGTCCAGGCTGTGGATCCTCAATCCCGACCACCCCTACTCCCTGGAAGAGTCCGCGGAACAGATCAGCGACATCTTCTTAAACGGCCTGGTCGCCGGCTGACCCCACGCCTCCATCCGCGCGCATGGGCCGCGTCGGCATCGCCAGACGCAGCCCATGCCCCATCAGGGAATGGCCGCCGGCCCGATCTCCATCACCTCGAACTGGCGCGTGCCGCCAGGGGTCTGGATGATCACCTCATCCCCCACCACCTTGCCAATCAGACCGCGGCCAATGGGTGACAGCACCGAGATACTGCCGGCCTTGACATCCGACTCGTCAGGGCCCAACAGGGTATACCGAATTTCGACCTCGGTATCCAGATCCACCAGCACCACATTGGTGCCAAAGACCACCCGGTCCGCGCACTGCACCGTACAGTCGATCACCTCGGCCCGCCCCAGCTTATCCTTGAGCTCCATGATCCGACCCTCGATATGCCCCTGCCGCTCCTTGGCGGCATGGTACTCGGCGTTCTCCTTCAAATCCCCATGACCACGGGCCACCTCGATGGACCTGATCACTTCGATGCGATCCGTCCGCTCCAGCCGGCTCAGTTCCTCCCGCAGTTTCTGATATCCGGTCTTTGACATTGGTACTCGTTGAACCATTACTTCTCTCCCTTCCGGCACTGGGTGCCATTTTTGTCCTGCTTATTAATATCGGAATCATCATCGTGGCCGGACCGAACTGGCCGGCAGGTCTCTCCGCTTCAGGAGAGATGGACCCCGCGCTTGGGCATGATCCAGCCACCGATAACAAAGATCAGCACGAGCATCCCGATAATCTTCGCTACCTCCTGCCACCCCTCCATCACCCACGCCCCATCATCTTTTCTCTTCGCCAACCGGCTCCCTTTGCGCAAGGGAGAACAGTACCAAAAACCCGCCAATAAGGCAATCATCAAACGATCGGCAAACAAGGCCCTCAGCCAATACCCCTTGGCGCACGGCCGAGGTGACGACTTCAGGCACTGCCGCCGACCGAGAACAGAAACCGACCTTGGCGTACCCTCCCGGCTTGGCCCGGCAGGCTCGGCCTCGGCGCTTAGGAAGGAGGTCAACCGCAAACAAAACGGCCATGCCGAACAGCTCCGGCATGGCCGCAATGGGGGTTAAGGCACACAGGGTATTCACATCAGGGGTTAGCAGAGCAAAAGTACCGTTATTGCTCTGCTGACCTCACACCCGCCAGAAATCCACGGCCTCGTCGAGGAAGGTCTTGATGTCCGGCACCTCCTCCTCGAAAAACTTGGCCATCTTGTGCAGGAGATTGGACTCGATCTGGCGTACCCGCTCCCGGGAGATCCCGAACTGGTCGGCAATCTCTTGCAGGGTCAGGGGTTCATCACTCAACAGACGGTCGGAGAGGATGCTGATCTCCTTGCTGTTCAAACGCTTCCGCAGCTTGGCGAGGACGGATGCCAACCTTGCCTTGATCTCGTCGTTGGCCACCGTCTCTTCCACGCTCAGGCCGTAGGACTGGATAAAATCCTTCTGCTCGTCATCGGAGTCATCGCGTAACGGGCTCTCCAGGGAGAGGTCCCCGCCCGCCATGCGCTGGTTCATCTCGATGACCTCGCTCTCCTTGACATTCAGCCGCTGGGCCAAGAGCTTGACCTCGGGGTTGAAGCCCTGGGATTCGAGGAGTTTTTTCTCCTTGTTCAAGCTGAAGAAGAGCTTGCGCTGGGCCTGGGTGGTACCGATCTTCACCAGCCGCCAGTTGTCCATGATGAACTTGAGGATGTAGGCCCGAATCCAGTAAGCGGCGTAGTAGGAGAACTTGACCCCTCGGTAGGGATCGAACTTCTTCACCGCCTGCACCAGACCGACATTCCCCTCCTGGATCAGATCCAGGAAGTTGGTCATCCAGTACTTCTGAAAGTCCATGGCCACCTTGACCACCAGCCGCAGATTGGCGGTCACCAGCTGGTAGGCGGCATCCTTGTCCCCCTGTTCGTGAAACTTGACCGCCAGGGCATCGGCCTCTTCCCGGCTCAGCAACTTGTACTGGCTGATCTCCTGGAGGTAGCGATGCAACCCGGGCTGGGCAATGGCCGGCAGGTTCGCGTCATCACCCAGGGCAACCAGGGGGCGGATCTCCTCCTGCAGCCCGGAGCCGTTGTCATCATCCTCTATGTCATCCGATTGTATCATGGGTGCCATTATGCGCCCAACAGCCGCAAAGGTCAACTTCTTTCCCAGCCTTGGGGGGCAGGATGCAGCAATTTTCCGCTATGGTTATCACGCCATTTATGATACATATCAAGGTTCGCAAAAACCAAGAGTTAACGGGGAATCGGGATCGCTGCCATTGCCTGCCCCCTCCCGCCGCCCCCCAACAAAAGTCAACCGGAGCAGCCACCGAACACCATGAATAATATCCGTAACTTCAGCATCATCGCCCATATCGATCACGGCAAATCCACCCTGGCCGACCGCCTAATCCAGGCCTGCAAGATGGTCACCGCCCGGGAGTTCAAGGACCAGCTCCTGGACAACATGGACATCGAGCGGGAGCGGGGGATCACCATCAAGAGTCAGACCATCTGCCTCCCCTACCGGGGGGCCGATGGCCAGGATTACCTGCTGAACCTGGTGGATACCCCCGGCCACGTGGATTTCAGCTACGAGGTCTCCCGGGCCCTCTCCTCCTGCGAAGGGGCGGTGCTGTTGATCGACGCGGCGCAGGGGGTGGAGGCCCAGACCCTGGCCAACCTCTACCTGGCCATGGAGAACAACCTGGAGATCATCCCGGTGTTGAACAAGATCGACCTGCCCGCCGCCGAGCCGGAAGCGGTGGCCCTGCAGGTGGAGGATGAGTTAGGCCTGGACCCCGAGCGCATCATCATGTGCTCGGCAAAGACCGGACAAGGGGTGGATCAGCTGCTGGAGGCCATCATCAAGTACCTGCCCCCGCCCAAGGGCGATGCCTCGGCCCCGCTCTCGGCCCTGATCTTCGACGCCAGTTACGACCCCTTCCGCGGCACCATCATCTCCTGCCGCATCATCGATGGCGAGGTCAAGGCCGGTGACTTCATCAAGTTCATGTCCACCGATACTGCTTACCGGGTGGAGGAGGTGGGCCTCTTCCACCTCACCCGCGCCCCGCAAAAAAAACTCTCCGCCGGCCAAGTGGGCTACATCATCGCCGGGGTGAAGACCGTGCGCGACACCTGCCCCGGCGACACCATCACCCACAAGGACCGGCCCTGCGCCGCGGCCTTGCCGGGTTTCAAGCACATCCAGCAGGTGGTCTTCTCCTCCCTCTACCCCATCTCCACCGACGAGTACGAAAACCTGGCCGCGGCCATGGACAAGCTGCAACTGAACGACGCCGCCCTCTCCTTCCAGAAGGACTCCTCCACGGCCCTGGGCTTCGGTTTCCGCTGCGGCTTTTTGGGGCTGTTGCACCTGGAGGTGGTGCAGGAGCGCTTGGAGCGGGAGTTCGACATCCCCTTGATCCTCACCGTGCCCACGGTGAGCTACCACTTCTTCCTGAGCGACGGCTCCATGGTGGAGATCGACAACCCCTCCTACTTCCCGGACCCCGGCTCCATCACCCGCACCGAGGAGCCCTTCATCCGCGCCACCATCCTCATCCCGGAGCGTTACATGGGGGCGGTGATGACCCTGTGCATGGAGCGCCGCGGCGAGAACACCCACTACCACTACCCCACCCCCGGCCGCATCGAGTTCATCTGCGAACTCCCCCTGGCCGAGGTCATCTATGACTTCTACGACAAGCTGAAATCCATCACTCAAGGGTACGGCTCCTTTGACTACGCCCTGATGGACTATCGCCCCAGTGACCTGGTCAAGCTCGACATCCTGGTCAACGGCGAGCGGGTGGACGCCCTCTCCCAGCTCACCCACCGCGACCGAGCCCGGGAACGGGGGCTGCACGCCTGCGAAAAGTTGCAGGAGGAGATCCCCCGCCAGATGTTCAAGATCGCCATCCAGGCCGCCATCGGCGGCAACGTCATCGCCCGCACCACCATCTCGGCCCTGCGCAAGGACGTTATTGCCAAGTGCTATGGCGGTGATATCAGCAGGAAACGCAAGCTGCTGGAAAAGCAGAAGCGGGGCAAGAAACGGATGAAGACCGTGGGCAACGTGGATATCCCGCAGACCGCGTTCTTGGCGGTGTTGAAGTCGGAACAGAGTTAATGACTCGCCCCATGCCCCACAGACCCAAGCTCTTCGCCATCGGCGACATCAACGCCTTTTTCGGCCTGATGCTGGACAACATGTCGGACTTGGTGATCATGTCCGCCATCCTGATGGGGGTGTTCGGCCTGCCCCGGGAGCTGGTGCTCTACCGCATGCTGCCGGGCAGCGCCGTGGGGGTGCTGGTGGGGGATCTGCTCTACTCATGGATGGCCTGGCGCTTGGCCCGACGCACGGGCCGCGATGACGTCACCGCCATGCCCTTGGGGTTGGACACCCCCTCCACCTTTGGCATGGCCTTCGGCGTCATCGGCCCCTGCTTCCTGGCCACCAAGGACGCCACCCTCACCTGGCAGGTGGCCATGGCGGTGATCCTGTTGATGGGGGTGTTCAAGATCGCCGTCTCCTTTTGGGGACCAGCCCTGCGGCGCACCATCCCCCGGGCCGGTCTGTTGGGGAGCATCGCCGCCGTGGCCCTGCTGCTGATCGCCTACCTCCCCTTTCTGAAGCTCTTTGCCTCGCCAGTGGTGGGGCTCTTGTCGCTCGCCATCGTCTTCATCTCCCTGCTGGCCCGCTTCAAGTTGCCGCTGCGCATGCCAGGGGCCTTGGCCGGTATCCTCTGCGGCACCGTGGCCTACTACCTCTTGGGTCACTTCGGCCTGCTGCCCGCGGCCGGTCAGGCGGCCTTGCCCCTGCCGGAGTTTCATCTCCACCTGCCGCATCCGACCCTGGGTTTCCTCCCCGGCTTGAGCAGGGCCTGGGGGTATCTGCCCTTGGCCATCCCCTTTGCCTTGGCCACCGTGGTGGGCGGGGTGGATGTCACCGAGAGCGCCGCCGTGGCCGGTGACGACTACAACACCCGCGACATCCTGCTGGTGGAGGGGGTCGCCACCCTGGCGGCCGGGCTATGCGGCGGGGTGATCCAATCCTGCCCCTACATCGGCCACCCGGCCTACAAGGAGATGGGCGGCCGCTCGGGCTACACCATCGCCACGGCCCTGTTCATCGGCCTGGGCGGCATGCTGGGCTACCTCTCCTTTTTTGTGGACCTGCTGCCCGAGGCGGCGGTGGCGCCGATCCTGATCTTCATCGGCATCGAGATCACCGCCCAGGCCTTTGAATCCACGCCCCAGCTCCACTACCGGGCCTTGGTCATCACCTTCATCCCGGTCATCGCCTACTTGGTGGCCATCCAGTTCGGACAGATGCTGGCCGGACTGGGCAAGAGCGTGGCCGACCTCTCGGGCGAGCTGTTGGCCAGCTACCAGGCCACCATCATCCTCGGCAACGGCTTCATCGTCACCGCCCTCTTGTGGGGCGCGGCCTTTGCCCATGTGCTGGACCACCGGCCAGGGCGTGCCGCCATCTATGTTGCGGCCTGCGGCCTCTGCTCCCTGTGCGGGGTGATCCACTCGCCCCTGACCAGCGGGGCGCTCTTCTCGCCCTTGGCGCCGCCCTCGCCCATTGCCTGGCACATCGCGGCCGGCTACGGGGTGATGACCTTGACCTTTCTCCTCCTGGAACAGGGCCGCGCGCACCGTTAACCAAAGTCAGGGCCGTCAGGCCCAAGGAGCCACGGCATGAAAGACGAGATCGATTTCCGCCAAATTGTCCACGCCCTCTCCGACACCCTGGATCTGGTGGGGGTCGATGAGGTCCAGCACGGCAAACGGGTCGCCTTCATGGTCATGGAGTGCGGCCGCGGATTGGGGCTGACGCGCAAGCAGCAGGACCGCCTCTACCATGCGGCCCTGCTCCACGACTGTGGCGTCTCCTCCACCGCCGTGCACCGCTCGCTGGTCAGCGAACTGGACTGGTCCGGCTCCGAAGAGCACTGCCGGCGGGGCTTCACCCTGCTCTCCCGCCATGAGCTGTTCGCCGATCTCGCCCCCCTGATCCGCCACCACCACTGCCACTGGTCCGAACTCGACCGCCTGGGGTTGGACCAGGAGACGGCAATGATCAACAATCTGATCTACCTCTGCGACCGGGTGGACGCCTTGGTGGCCCAGCACGGCCTTGACGATCTGCTGTTCAGCAACCAGCAGATCCGCGACACCATCGGCAACCACCGCTCCACATTTTTTGACCCTGAGTTGGTGGAGGTGTTCCTCACGGTATCGGCCAGCGAATTTTTCTGGCTTACCCTCCAGCCACGCCACCTGAACATCTTCCTGGCCGAGATGGCCATGGCCCCCAAGCCCCGGGAGGTGGCGCCGGCATCGTTGCTGCGCATCGCCATGCTCTTTGCCGCCATCGTCGACGCCAAGAGCCCCTTCACCGTTGAGCACTCCCTGGGCGTCTCCCGTCTGGCCAAGCACCTGGGCCTGCTGCTGGAGATGCCGGCCACCGCCTGCGCGGCCATGGAGGTGGCGGGACTGCTCCATGATCTGGGCAAGCTTCGGGTGCCGGACGAGATCCTCGAAAAACCCGGCCCACTCACCGCCCGGGAACGAGCGACCATGAAGCAACACAGCTTCGAAAGCTATCAGATCCTACGCCGCATCGACGGCTTCCAGGCCATTGCCGAGATGGCCGCCTGCCACCACGAGACCCTATGCGGCGAGGGGTATCCCTTCCACCGTCTGGGTACCGCTCTCTCCGCCGAGGCCCGGGTGATTGCCGTGGCCGACATCTTCCAGGCCCTGGCCCAAAATCGCCCCTACCGCGCCTCCATGCCCCCGGCTAAAATCGTCTCCACCCTCCAAGATCTGGCGGAGAGCAACAAACTGGACCGCCTGGTGGTGCGGACGGTGGTGACCAACCTCCCCTCCTGCTGGCAGGCAGCCTCCGCCATCCCCTATCCGGGACTCGACTAGCCCCGCCTGAGCCCGCCACCTTTGCCGGTCAATCACCCCCTTGCCCGGCATGGGAGGCATATCAAGACTACGCAGATTAATGGCTTTTTATCGCCACTTCGTGCGCTTCGTGGCCTTCGTGGTAATAACCCTTTTGTGCCGTTTAGGTGATGCCGTGGGGAGGCGAGCGGAGAGACAGAGGCGGTTTGAAGACCAGAGAGGGGGGAGGAAGGGTAAAGCGCGGAGAAAGCAGGAAGCGGGGCGTGACGCCGCCAAGAATTCGTAATTCGTAATTTCTAATTCGTCATTGCCCTCTCATCTCCCCAACACACACGCCCGGGCAGTGCCGAGGGTGCGCATCTCTCTTGGGGTAAAGGGCATGCCGCCGGTGTTCAGGACATGGACCAGGCAGTCGGAGCAGATGTTGAACTCGGGACGGTGATCCTCGCTCACTTGCGCGATCTCCCAGCACTCCGGGGCCAGAGGGGCACGGGCACAACAGGTTACGTTCGTACAGTTCATGATCGTCCAGCAAGGGATCTTGTTCATCGCCGCACCTCGTGTTCGCTCTTTACTCTTGTGCCCTGTCCGTCATGAATCCCTGCAACCGGGCAATCAATTCATCCCTCCCTTCCCCGGTGAGGGAAGAGAAGAGGAGCCGCTCCCCGGGGGTCACCCCGAGTCCGGCGTCCAGGGCCGCGGCGTGTTGCATGCGCTGGCCCCGGGTAATCTTGTCGAGCTTGGTGTAGACAGGCAGATAGGGCACGCCGATCTGCTTCAGCCAAGTGATCAGCTCCAGGTCCAAGTCCTTGAGCGGGTGGCGGATATCGAGGATCACCACCACGCAGCAGAGGCTCTTCCTGCCCTCGATATAGTCGGCGATCAACCCCTGCCACAGACCCTTGACCGCCATGGGCACCTTGGCATAGCCATAGCCGGGGAGGTCCACCAGATAGAGGGCTTTATCCACCACAAAGTAGTTCAGGCTCTGGGTCTTGCCCGGCTTGGCGCTGACCTTGACCAGGTTCTTGCGGTTCAAGAGCCGGTTCATCAGGCTGGACTTGCCGACGTTGGAACGGCCGGCAAAGGCGATTTCGGGGTAATCGGGCGGCGGCAGCTGCTTTAAGGCATAAGCGCTGATCAGGAACTCGACCTGGTTATAGGTAATCGCCACCCTCAGATGACCTTGTTCAGGGAGTATTCGATGATCCCCTCGGCGCCGCTCCTGAGCAGCTTGGGCACCAGATCGCGAACCTCATGCTCGGAGATGACCGTCTCCACCGAGTACCACTCCTTCTGGTAGAGGTGGGCGATGGTGGGGGCGTTCATGCTGGGCAGCTGGCCAATGACCCGGTCCAGGTTCTCCTTGGAGACATTCATCTTCAGACCGACGATGTTGTCGGCGCGCAAAGCCCCTTGCAGCAGGAGGGCGATGTTCTGGATCTTCTCCCTCCGCCAGGGATCGGCCCAAGCCTCCTGGTTGGCGATGAACTGGGTGTTGGACTGCAGCATCTCGTGGATGACCTTGAGGCCATGGGCCCGGATGGTGGACTCGGTCTCGGTGACCTCGACAA
>CAYSFY010000033.1:0-14456 GCA_964430285.1 uncultured Desulfobulbia bacterium | reverse complement strand
GGAGACCACCTTGGCCTCGGTGGCCCCCCAGGAGAACTCGATGTCAACGTTGATCCCCTGCTCCTTAAAAAAATTGCGGGTGTAGTTGACCAGCTCGGTGGAGATCTTCTTGCCCTCCAGGTCCTTCAACTCATTGATGTCGGAGTCGCCGGGCACGGCCACCACCCAGCGGGTGGGCTTGCGGCTGACCTTGGAGTAGACCAGATCGGCCACCACCACCACGTCGGACTCGTTCTCCATGGTCCAGTCCAGGCCGGTGATGCCGGCATCCAGTACCCCGCGTTCGATGTAGCGGGACATCTCCTGGGGTCGGCAGATGGAGCAGGACAACTCGGGGTCGTCGATCTCGGGGAAGTAGTTGCGGGAGGAGAGTTTAATCTTCCACCCCGATTTTTCGAAAAGTTCGATGGTCGCCTTCTCCAGGCTGCCCTTGGGAATACCCAACTTCAACACGTTCATTTCTTGTAAACCTCCGCCGGATCAAACACCACCGTATCTTTAATCATGAACCGCTCCCCCTCCAGCCGCCGGAACCAACAGCTGTGATACCCCTTGTGGCAGGCAGCGCCGCCCAACTGCTCCACCCGGTAGACCACCGTGTCCTGGTCACAGTCCACCAGGATCTCCTTGACCAGTTGCACATGACCGGAGGACTCGCCCTTCAGCCACAACTGGTTCCGGGACCGGCTCCAGTAGTGGGCTCGGCCGGTGGCCAGGGTCTGCTCCCAGGCCTCTTCATTGATATAGGCCAACATCAAGACCTCGCCGCTGGCGTGGTCTTGGGCAATGGCGGGCAACAGGCCGCCGCCCTTGGCAAAATTTAGTCTCTCCATCACCGTCACCTCAACTACGGGGTCACCGTTCGTGCTCAGGGCTCGGGCCCTGTTCTCCTTGGACATGAACTGGATCAGGCAGGCCGTCCTGAACTTACAGTACTCGGTGGCATGGCGGCAATAGGCCACCTCCGCCGCCATGCGCTCTTGATGTTTCTCGCAGACCAGCGCCATCCTCACCCACCTACAAAAATGATGGTCTCGCAAGGCCCGCAAACCCGCCATCCGCCAACGGGGTGTCACGTGGTTACCTTCCGTGCCGGCGTCGGTTGCGCGATTTTTGCGAAACCGACAAAAATGCTCCACTTGTCCGTCGGCTACCCTATGCGGAACTCTGTTTTTTGTCAAGGAGGTTCCCAAGGCCACCCCATTTTTTGAGTCACTGTCCAGAGCCCCTCTTCCGTCGCACAGGGATCCTTTAAGGTAAGCGCCAACGTGTTGGCAACCACAAAGAACACGAAGGTCACGAAGAGATCATGATCCGATATCTTGACTTCATGGGTCGTTTCTTTTTTTGGATTTCAAAATCTCGCTTCTTCAGGTAGTATGGGCAATCTTTACTTGCGCGAGCGGCGAGCCCCAAAGCCACGCAAAATTCCGCCACCAATCAGCCACTACCCGGCACCTTCCACCAGGCACCAGACACATCGCCAATGAGCACACTGAGCCAGACCAAATCCCTCCTTGAGGCGATCCGCGCCGACCTGAAGCGAGAGAAGGAGGGCCTCATCAATTTTTTGAAGAGCCCCAAGATTGCTGACTGGCAGACCATAGACCTCAAAAAAAATCAACCGCTGTTGGCGGCCATCGGCATCGACCCCAATCTGATCAACGCGGCCCTGATCGAGTACCCGAAACAGGCCAAAAAGATCGCCAAGCAGATCAGTGATTTTGACAATGAGATCGGCAACCAGATGGCGGACCTCATCGGCCAACCCGACCTGGCGGAGCCCGCCCTGGCCCAGGCCCAAGCCCTGGAAGAGAGATGCCGGGGTCTGGCGGCCATGAAAGAGGAGCTTCAGGGCAGCACCCACCAATTCATGGTGGCGGACCAGCTCCTGCGCCAGCAGCTGGAGCTGAGACCGATGCTGGTCATCGCCAAGCTGTTGACCGTTGGCAAGCGGGAGTTTTTTGACGGAGGTATCGCCACCCTCAGCCTGTTGGTGCCGTTCCCCGGCTCGGATGAGAGGAACCAAACCATCCAAGAGATGCGCCAAGAGCCCGGCAAACTGACCGAACGTTTGCAGCGCCTGGACGTTACCAAACTGCCGCGGCTGATTGAAGAGGTCCTCTTCCACCACATTGAGGTGGCAGTGGCGGCAACCAAGGAGGTGGATGAGTTCCTGGTGACCTTGAGCGACCGCCTGACCCGCGAAGTGGAGGGGGTGGCCGTCATCGAACAGGGGCTCAGTGCCCTGCAAGCGGAGAGTCCCGCCGGCCTGGTGGCGGGCATCACTCGCCAGGCAGGCATGGTGGCCAACCTCATCTCCGCCCTCTACCACAAACGACAACTCAAGGAGACGATGACCACGGTCAACGAGGCCTTGGACCTGTTGAACATCTTCCACCTCCTGCTGAAAAACCGGATCATCCCCGATCTGCAAAAAGAGGTGGCCCTGCCGGGCTCACCCCTCTCTCCCATCACCATTGCCGCCAAGATGACCCGCTCTTTCTTCGTGGGCGCCGCGGGCATCATCCGCTCCCTCAAATTGATGATGACCTCGCTGACCGGCAAGGCCGCCATCAATGAGAACGAGTTGCAACTGACCCTGGAGCGGGCGATCATGAACTGTAAGACCTTCTATGGCTCCTCCCGAGAGGATCTGAAGAAGATGAAGTTCTATATCGACTCGCTGGTGGGGCAGTACCCCAAGCCCTTCCCCTATAACGAACTGTTCAAACTGACCCGCGCTACCCTTACCACCTACGGCGACGAGGTGGAGAAGTTCATCAACAACCACGAGATCCCGAAAGAGATGCAGAATCTGTCCGCCTCCCCCCTGCCGGCCAAGATTGGCCCGCTGCTCGCGGCCATTGCCCGGCACAAGGCCATCTTTCAAAAGGCCAACGCGGACAACTGATGGTCTCGCCAAAAGTCGTGAAGCTGACCAATTTCAATCTATTACGGGGCGTGCCAGCGTTGGTTGAGCGGTTTTTGCGAAAACGACACAACTGAATTGACCACCACTTACCAAGGAGCATAGTTTTATGAAGATAGAGAGCGGTGATACCGTCGTGGTTGTCTACGACGGCCAACTGGACAATGGCGAAATCTTTGACTCATCCGCCAGCAGTGGCCCCCTGGAGTTCACCATCGGCGACGGCAGCGTCATGCCCGGCTGTGAAGCCGAGATCATCGGTATGGGCCAGGGGGAGAAGAAGAGCTTCCAGCTCGCCCCCGAGGCGGCCCATGGCCCGAGCCAAGCCGAGCTGATCCACACCGTGGAGCGTAGGGTGCTGCCCAACCAGGGGCAACTGGCCGTGGGCATGGTCCTGGGCCTGACCGTTGACCATGAGGGGAAGCAGGAGAAGCTCCCGGCCCTGGTCACCGCCCTTGATGACCAGCACGTCACCGTGGACTTCAACCACCCTTTGGCCGGCAAGACCCTGACCTACACCGTCACCGTGCAGACGATCAAGAAGAACGCCCCTGCCCAGTGAACCAAGAGACCCGGGCGATCCTGAGCATCGCCGGTTCCGACCCCTCGGGCGGGGCCGGCATCCAGGCCGACCTCAAGACCTTGACCATGCTCGGGGTCTATGGCTGCGCCGCCGTGACCACCATCACCGTGCAAAACACTAACGGGGTGACCCGGTGCCAGCCCCTGGACCCGGAGCTGGTCCACAGTCAGGTGGTGGCGGTGCTCTCCGACCTTTGGGTCACCCACGTCAAGATCGGCATGATCGGCTCCGAGGCCATTGGCCAGGCCATTGTCCGCGCCCTGCACGGGTTTAGGGGTGAAGTCATCTACGACCCGGTGCTCTTCACCAGTGTCGGCCAGGCGGTGCAAAGCACCGACAGCGTGGCGGGCATCCGCCTGGTGGCGGCCCGCGCCACGCTCCTCACCCCCAACCGCAAGGAGTTGGAGGTGCTCAGCGGCGCCCCCTGCGCCACCCCCGACCAGGCCCTGGCGGCCGGCCGCACCCTCTTTGCCGCCTTCCCCAACCTCCAAGCGGTGGTGGTCAAGGGGGGCCATTTGGAGGAGGAGAGGCAGGAGATCACCGACTTCCTGCTCTTGGCCTCTTCCCCCGAGCCCCACCGTCAGACCCACCCCCGCGTCCCTTCCGCCAACACCCACGGCACCGGCTGCACCTTTGCCTCGGCCCTGGCCGCCCTGCACCAGCAGAGCGGCAGCTACCCCGAGGCCTTTGCCCGCACCGTCGCCTTGATGGACACCCTGATCACCCGCAGCGCCTCCTGGCGGTTGGGCCAAGGCAGCGGCGGCCTCAGTCATCACCTCTACGGCAAATCCCTCACATCATCCTGATCCGGCCGCAATCCGGACAGACCCAGGTCGGGCCGTTGGTGAGCCCCCACTTGTTCTCCTGAAAGCACTCCTCGCAGATCTGAAAGCCGCAGGGGCAGTTCCAGCAGAAGGGCAGCTCCCGCTTGCAGCAGTGGCAGCGATAGCCCTGCCCGCCTCGCCGGCGTTTCGAGTATGATTCCTTGGTCATCTCCCCCGTCCCATCCACAATTCAAAAATCGCACCTACTCAGGTGCCCAACGTAGTGCCTGTTGTGTAGGGTGGGCACAGCCCACCGTTGGCAGCCAAGATTTGGTGGGCGGTGCCCACCCTACCCCTCTACCATACGCCTCCCCTCCTCCACTCCAAACTCACCCCCCCCTCAGCTCCGATCCTGGCGATTCAGGAACGGGGCAAACTCCAGCTCGTAGATATAGAGCAGCACCATGGCGAGGCCAAAGAGCAGCGGACCGTACAGCAGGCCGAGCATGCCAAAGGTGTTCAAGCCGCCCAGGATGGCGAAGAAGATGAGCATGGGGCTCATGTTGGCGCCGCCCTTCATGAACAAGGGCCGCAGCAGGTTGTCCAGCACCCCCACCCCCCCCCCGCACCAGATGACCAGGAACAGGGCCGCCCCCCAGCGCCCGAGGATCAGGAGATAGGCCACCGCCGGCAGCCAGATCAAGGCCGTGCCCACAAAGGGGATGAGGGCGGCAAAGGCCATCATCGACCCCCAGAACAGCCCCGGCAGCCCGGCGCACCAGAAGGCCAGACCGCCGGCCGCGCCCTGGGCCAGGGCCGTGAACAAGGTCCCCAACAGCACGGAACGCGCCACCGCCTTGATCTTGGCCACCATCTGCCCCTCATGGCTGGCGCTCAAGGGGAGCAGGTGCAGGAGGTGACACGAGATCCGCTCCTCGTCGCGGACGACAAAAAAGAAGGTGAACAGCAAGAGGCAGAACTTGCCGAGCAAGGCCCCAAGGTTCCCCGCCAGCCCAACCCCCTGGCTGACCAGGAGCGTCCCCACCCGGGAGGTCAGCTCCAGCACCGTCTGGTTCAAGGGTTTGGCCTTCTCCCCCAGTTCGGGGATATATTTGGATAGATCGGGGAGATAGGGGGCGATCATGGCCCAGGCCTTGGTCACCCACGGCAGGGTGAGGAGCTTCTGGTACTCTCCGGCCTTGATCCAGGCGTGGATGGCCTCAAAGGAGACGATGCCCTGATGGATCAGGGAGAGGAAGACCAAGAGCAGCGGCAGGACCACCACCAGGGTCAAGAGCAGGCAGGAGCAGAGGGCGGCAAAATCCTCCCGGCCGCCGGTCCAGCGCAGGAGGCGGCGATGGATCGGGCTAAAGACCGTGGCCAGGATGATGGCCCAGAGGATGGTATGGCCATAGGCTGCCAGGAGAAGGCGCGAGGCCCCCACCACCACCACCAGCAGGGCCAGGAGAAAATAGTGGGCCGGATTCCAGCTCGGCCCGGTCTCGGCACCGGGGGGGAGAGGATCCCTCTTGCCGGCGTGGCCCCCTGCCGGCGCTCGTTTTCCCTCTTTTTTGGGCATGCCACCCTCCATCCCACGGTTAAATTGGTCGGTTTCGCAAAAAATTCAGCATAGCCCGCCGCGCCCTGGCTGACAACCGTAAAGATCAAGCCCGCCCTTGCTGGGGGTCCCGGCCTACCGCCAGCAGACCGTTTCCCCGGCAAACTCCCCTCTGCCCTTGACACTCCCCAGGAAAATGGGTATTCCCACGTAAACTCACAATCGAGCCATCAACCGATACCCAAACTCGCCACCGGCCGCCGCTTCTCCTTGCCCCCCCGGCCGGGCAAGAGGCGACCGCCTAAACTCGCATCCATGCGCATCGCCTCAAAAATCATCTTCGGCTACCTGGGCCTAGGCCTCTTTGTTTGCGTGGTAGGCCTCCTGGGCTTTCTGGAACTGGGCAAGATCGGCCTTGAGTTTGACCGGGCCTTGAACCAGAGCCAACCGATCGTCGACGCCCTGCGCGAGATGAACGACCAGGGACGGCAGGTCCAGTTGTTGATCCGAGGTCTGGTCATGGACCGGCTCGGCGAACATCAGGGGCCAACCCCCGGGACCGGCCCACAAGAGTCGCCGAATCGTGACATCGAGCAGGCCTTGCGCGCCCTTGAGCAGGCGTGCGGCCAGCATCGTGAACTGGTTGAGAGCTATTTCCCGGCAGAGATCGGGTTAAGCGATGAGATCAGGCAGCAGGTCGCCAGGATCCATGCCGCGGCCATGGCCGCGGCGGAGCGCACTCGCCACGGCCAGAGCCCCTTGGCCGCCGACTACCTGGTGGTGCAAGAGGCGGTGAGCGCCTTGCGCGAGACCACCCACGAAGGGCTGGACAAGGAGCGGCAGGAGTTCAAGGAGTACCAACAGTCGATCGACGACTCCGTGTGGCAGCACCGCCAGAATCTCCTGTTGGGGGTGCTGCTGACCATAACGGTAGGCCTCTTGGGCGGGGCGCTGCTGACCCGCCAGATCGCCGGCCCCATCATCCGCCTGCGTAATGCCGTCCGCCGCTTTGGCCAAGGCGACCTGACGCTGCGGGTCCACCCCGAGGCCACGGACGAAATCGGCGATCTGGCCGGGACCTTCAATGCCATGGCCAAGACCTTGGGCGGCACCATGGTCACCCGCGACTACGTGGAAAACATCATCGCTTCCATGTCCGACGGCATCGTGGTCCTCGATCTGGAGTTTAGGGTCCTCCGTTTGAATGGCGCGGCCCTCGCCCTCCTGGCCAAGGCAGGCGAGGAGTTGGTCGGCACCCCTGCCGCCGGACTCTTCCCCGAGGCCGCCTCCCTGGTGACGGCCTACCGGCGCTACGGATCGGTCCCCGCCCTGGAGAGCAGCCTGACTATCCCCCCCGGTCAGGTCCGCCACTTGCGCATCGTGGCCACCCCGCTCACCGAACTTGGCCACCATACCGGCCTGCTGCTCCTGATCCACGACATCACCCCACAGAAGATCAACGAACAGCAGTTGCGCACCATGGCCAACTACGACCCCCTCACCGGCCTGGCCAACCGCAACATGCTCACCCTGTTCCTCGGTCAGGGGGTGGCCCGCCTCCCCTGGAGTGGCCGCTTTGCCGCCGTGCTCTTCTGCGACTTGGATCGCTTCAAGATGATCAACGACTCCCTGGGCCACACCATTGGCGACGAGTTGCTGCAAGCGGTGGCGGCCCGCTTCAAGACCCTGATGCGGGCCGGGGACATGGTCTTTCGCCTGGGCGGCGACGAGTTCGTCATCCTGCTGCTGGAGATGGCGGGCCTCTACGACATTTGCCACCTGGCCGACCGCATCGTTCGCGGCATCACCCAACCCTTCCAGGTCGGCACCCACGAGTTGCTGGTGACCACCAGTATCGGCATCAGCATGGCGCCCGTGGACGGCAACGACGCCGTCGAACTGCTCAAGAACGCGGACCTGGCCATGTACGAGGCCAAGCGCCTGGGCAAAAATCGCTTCTGCTTCTTCTCCCACGCCATGGCTGAGCGCACCCGGGAGCGGATGCTCCTGGAGAACGCACTCCACCACGCCATTAGCGCGGGCCAGGAGCTTACGGTCTACTACCAACCCCAGGTCACCATCCTGGGCGAACTCTTGGGCTTCGAGGCCCTGGTCCGCTGGCAGAGCCCGGAGCGGGGCCTGGTCCCGCCGGCCGATTTTCTACCGGCGGCCGAGGAGGCCGGCTGGATGGGGATGGTGGATGAGTGGGTCCTGCGCCAGGCCTGCCGGGCGCTCCAGGAGTGGCGAAGCGCTTCCGGTGCCAACCTGCGGGTGGCGGTGAACATCTCCAACCAGATGTTCAATCGACCCGACTTCTGTCGGCTGATCGTCCAAGTCCTCGCAGAGAGCGGCCTGCCGGCCAAGGCCCTGGAGCTGGAGTTGACCGAGGCCGTGGTGATGACCGACGTCGAACGGGCCATCACCACCATGAATGCCCTCTGCGCCCTGGGGGTGGCACTCTCCATCGACGATTTCGGCACCGGCTACTCCTCCTTTGGCCAGCTCAAGCGCTGCCCGATTCAGACCCTGAAGATCGACCGCACCTTTGTCCGCGACCTGGTCAGCGACCCCAACGATGTGGCCATTGTCGAGGCCATCATCGCCATGGCGCTGCGTCTCGGCATCACCTCCCTGGCCGAGGGGGTGGAGACCGAGGAACAGCTGGCCATCTTGCGGCGCTCCGGCTGCCAACTCATCCAAGGCTACCTCTTCGGCCGCCCCATGCCGGAAAACGAGGTGCCGGCGCTGGTAGCCTGCATGCCCATGCTGGCCGATACCCTCTAACGGCCCGCGCTCTTTGCCAGGGAGGCCGTGGCCGCAAAAAAACCGTTTGCCTTGCGGCCTCGCTTAATGCTACGATTGCCTCTAAGCCCATGCCCCGCTACTCCGCGCGGGGCCAACTATCACCCTGCATGGAGGCAAACAATGCGCATCACTAAACTGCTCTTCCTTGGCATCTGTCTCACCTTTCTCTTTACCGGCTGCGTCACCACCAAACCGGCAGCCACCGCCGAAGAACGGCACGATGTGCTCTACACCTGCAACTGCGGCCCCCAGTGCAAATGCAACTCCATGAGCACCCAACCCGGCAACTGTAAGTGTGGCTCGCCCATGGTCTGGGGCCATGTGGTCCGGGTGGAAGGGGACGAGGCCATACTCTGTCAGTGTAAGGAGGGGTGCAAGTGCGCGGGTCTGGACCCCAAGGACCCGAGCAAATGCAACTGCGGCACCGCGGTCAAACGGGTGAACCTCAAGGGCAGCGGCCTCTACTTCTGCAATTGCGGCGGCTCGTGCGGCTGCAATACCCTCGCCACCGGACCAGCCTCCTGTAAATGCGGCATGCCGCTGAAGAAGTCCGAATAACGATTCCCCTTAACCGCTGGAAATAGCAGGGCAGAGTCAACCGCCGGTTGGCCCTGCCCTTTGTTTCTTCCCCCACGGACCATGCTCCTCGCCATCGATATCGGCAATAGCCACACCGTCATCGGCATCTTCGTCGATGCGGAGATCCGCCACCACTGGCGCATCCGCACCAATTGCCAACACACCGCCGACGAGATCGCGGTCAAGTTGCACACCCTGTTCGCCTTGGGCAGCTGCCCACGGGAGGCCATCGACGGCGTGATCATCGCCAGCGTCGTCCCCCAGGCGCAGGCCGGTTGGCTCGCCGTGGCCCGTACCCTGGTGGCCGAACCGATGCTGGTGGACCATGAGACCCCCACCGGCATCCGGCTGCTGATCGATAACCCGGCCGAGGTGGGGGCTGACCGCATCGTCAACGCCGCGGCCGGCTTTGCCCGCTACCAGCAGGCCTTGATCATCGTCGATTTCGGCACGGCCATCACCTTTGACTGCGTCTCGGCCCAGGGCGACTACCTGGGTGGCGCCATCACCCCGGGCATGGGCATCGCCATCGAGGCCTTGGGCAGCCGGACCGCCAAGTTGCCCCGGGTGGAGATCAACTGCCCGCCGCCCAAGGCCATCGGCACCAACACCGTGGCCGCCATCCAGTCGGGTATCCTCCATGGCTACGGCGGTCTGGTGGAGGGGTTGCTCTCCCGCATTACAGCGCAGTTCGGGCCACCCCCGCCCCTGGTCATCGCCACCGGCGGCATGGCCCAACTGATTGCCCCCTACGCCCCGTCCCTGACGCGCATCGAACCACTCCTCACCCTGGAAGGACTCCGCCTGATCCATGACCGTTGCCGCACATAAAGAAGGTATCCGTCCCCCCCTGCTCAACAAGGGCGACGCCATCGGTCTGGCCGCCCCTGCCGGGCCCATTGATGAAGAGATCATCCGTCAAGGTCTCCAGCTCTTGCGCGATGCCGGCATCAAAAACGTCAAGTTCGCCGCGGACATCTGCCGCCACGAGAACTTCCTGGCCGGCTCGGACCAGCGCCGCCTGGAAGAGTTGCACCAGCTGTGGGACGATGACGAGGTCAAGGCCATTCTGGCGGTGCGCGGCGGCTATGGCTGCGCTCGCCTCCTGCCCGGGCTGGACTTCGACCTCATCCGCAGGAAACCCAAGATCCTGGTAGGCTTCTCCGACCTCACCATCCTGCTCAACACCATCCACCAGCAGACCGGCCTGGTGACCTTCCACGGCCCCATGCTCTCCACCCTGGTCCGCGACGGCAAGCCCAGCCTGCTGGCCATGTTGAACGAACTCACCGTCCACGCCCAGGAGCACCTCACCCCCAAGGGGCTGGAGATCCTGCGGCCGGGCTCTGCCCAAGGCCGGCTCCTGGGCGGCAACCTCACCTGTCTGGCCCAGCTCCTGGCCACCCCCTACGAACCAGCATGGCAGGGGGCCGTCCTGCTCCTGGAAGAGATCAACGAGCCCGCCTATCGGGTGGACCGGGTGCTCACCCAACTCAGTCTGGCCGGCCGCCTGGACGGCTTGGCAGGGGTCATCCTGGGCGAGTTTACGGGCAGCGACCACCACCCCATGGCCTCTCTGGACCTGGTCTGGCAACGCATCCTGGAGTTGACCCCGGAGGAGATCCCGGTGTGGGCCAACTTCCCCTCCGGCCACGGCCATCGCAATATCCTCCTCCCCATCGGCCGCACCGTGCTCATGGACAGCAGCCGCGCCAGATTGCACCTGCTCGATTGGTAGGGGGGCAGCACAAGGAGAGCCCCGGTGACCACACCCCTCCGCCAGACAGTAGATCCCCAACCCGGGGTTGCCGAGATCAACTTCCATGCCCCGGTGATCCGCGTCTGCGGGACGGTGGTGATCGGGGTCGGCATCGCCGTCCTGGTGGGCTGGGGCCTGGGCCTGCCGAATCTGGCCAGCCTCGGCACGGGGACGATCCCGGTGGCGCCGAGCACGGCGGCGCTGTTCATCCTCTATGCCACCGCCCTGCTCCTCCGTCTGCGGCCACCAGCCAGCGGAGTGCCGCGGATCGGGTGCGGGTTGATCGCCTGCGGGGGGTCCATTTCCCTGCTGTTGCTGCTCTGTGCGGTTAGTGGGGTGCATCCCGACCTGGAACACGCCGGCATCACCATCATCGACACCCCGGGCCAGGCCCCCATCGGCCACATGTCCATGGTCACCGCGACCTGTTTCCTGGTCACCGCCCTCTCCTACCTCGCCGGACTCCCCACTCCCCGAACCGCCCCCTGGCGCGCCACCTTGGCCTTCTCTCTGGCAGGGGTGGTGAGCGCGGCCAATTTTCTCCTGCTCCTCGCCTATCTCTACGGCACACCGTTATTCTATGGCGGGGGGTTTATCCCGCCCGCGGCCTTGACCTGCGTGGCCTTCCTGGCCCTGGGGATCGCCCTCCTGGTCCTGGCCGCCCCCCAGGCCCGGATACCTTGGCTCCACCTGGAACCGACCGCCCGGGCCGCTGCCCTCTTCATCATCGCCTTCGCCCTCCTGGCCACGGGGATCGTCTATGCCGGCTTTCTCTCTTTCAAGAACTACGAAAAGCGCTTCCGCGTCGAGGTGGAGGCCCAGCTCTCCGCCATTGCCCAGCTGAAGGTGAGCGAACTCGCCCACTGGCGCGAGGAGCGCCTCATGGACGCGACCATCCTCTCCCGCAACAGCGACCTTGCCGCCCTGGTACGCCGGTATCTGGCAGACCCCGGCGACCTGGAAGCGGCGCAACGGCTTCAGGGCTGGCTCGATGCATACCACGCCTCCACCCCGTCCTCGCCCTATGCGGAGGTCTTCCTGCTCGACCGGGAGGGCCGCGCCCGGCTGCGGGCAACCGGCACGGCCGCCCCCACCAGCCCGCCCGGCCCACGACAGCTCGCCGAGGCGCTGGCCAGCGGGCGGGTGGTGTTTCAGGATTTCACCCGGGACGACCAGGAGCAGCGCATCTCGCTGGCGCTGTTGGTGCCGATCAGGGAGACGACGGACCACACGGGGCTTGGGCTCCTGGTCCTGGGCATCGACCCGGCCACCTACCTCTACCCGCTCATCGACCGTTGGCCCGCTGCCAGCCGCACCGCCCAAACCCTGCTGGCGCGCAGGCACGGCGACCAGTTGCAAATCCTCAATGGCCACCAATTCGGACAAGAGCCGCCCCTGAGCTTTCATCTCCCCCCTGGCCAGCCCCCCATGCCCTCGGGGCAAGCGCTCCTGGGGAGACAAGGGGTGGTCGAGGGGCGGGACTACCGCGGGGTGGAGGTGATCGCCGATCTGCGGCCGGTCCCGGCCTCGCCGTGGTTCATGGTCTCCCTCATCGATAAGGCGGAGGTCTATGCCCCACTGCGCGAGCGGTTGTGGCTGATGATCGCCTTTGTCGGGGCTATGCTCCTGGGGACCGCCGCCTGCGTGGGATACCTCTGGCGGCAACAACGGCTGCACGCCTATCAACAGCAGTTGCTGGCCGCTACGGTGCTGCGGCAGAAATCGGCGGAACTGGAGAGACGCAACGCCGAGATGGAGCGCTTCACCTACACCGTCTCCCATGACCTGAAGAGCCCCCTGGTGACCATCAAGACCTTCCTCGGCTACCTGGAGCAAGACATGGCCCAGGCCGACCAGGGACGCATTGGCCAGGACCTGGGGTACATCCGCGGGGCCGTAGACAAGATGCGGCAACTGTTGGATGAACTGTTGGAGATGTCGCGGGTGGGGCGGGTCGTCAACCCGCCGGTGACCACCACCTACCGCGAGGTAGTGGACGAGGCCCTGCGGGTCGTGGCCGGGGCCATCAGCAGCCGCGGGGTCCAGGTGGCGGTGGCCCCGGCCACGGTCTCGCTCCACGGTGACCGGCCCCGTCTGGTGGAGGTGTGGCAGAACCTGATCGAAAACGGGGTCAAGTACATGGGTGAGCAACCGCAACCGCGTATCGAAATCGGGGTGCGGACGGAGGCGGGCACGACCGCCTTTTATGTGCGCGATAACGGCATGGGCATCGACCCCCGGCACCAGCGGAAGGTCTTTGGTCTTTTTGACAAACTCAACCCGCAAAGTGAGGGGAGCGGGCTAGGATTAGCCCTGGTCAAAAGGATTGTCGAGTTGTATGATGGCAAAATATGGCTGGAGTCGGAGGGGAACGGGCAGGGCAGCTGCTTTTGGTTCACCCTCCCCCAGGCGGTACAGCACAAACAGGGGGTATACCCATGAATGGAGAACCTATTGTCATCTTACTGGTTGAGGACGACCCGGCCCATGCCGAGATCGTGCGCCGCAATCTGGAGAACTCACGCATCGCCAACCGGCTGCAGCATGTGGCCGATGGCCAGCAGGCCCTGGACTATCTTTACCACCGGGCCGAGTTCAGCGCCCCTGCCTCCTCGCCCCGTCCCGGCCTGATCCTCCTTGACCTGCGGCTCCCCAAGGTGGACGGCCTGGAGGTGCTTAAGAAGATCAAGGCCGATCAGGAGTTGACCACCATCCCCGTGGTGGTCCTGACCACCTCGGCCGCCGAAACGGATGTGGCGCGGGCCTATGAGAGCCATGCCAACAGCTACTTGGTCAAGCCGGTGGATTTTGGCCAGTTTGTGGAACTGATGGAGACCTTGGGCTATTACTGGCTGGTGTGGAATCAGCACCCGTATTGATCGGCAAGGGGAGATGCCCGTGGCAAGACGACAGTTGACCATCCTGGTCATTGATGACGAACCGGCCCATGCCGAGGCCATCGCCAGGGCCTTTGCGGCCTCCGCAGGGGAGGTCACGGTCCGGGTCGCCGGGAGCTTGGCGGAGTTTCGCCGCCTGACCACGGTCGGGCCCAGCGCTCCCCCCGATCTGGCAATCATCGACCTGAACCTGCCGGACGGACGCGCGGTGGAGATCTTGACCTCCCCGCCGGAGGATGGCCCCTTCCCGGTCCTGGTCATGACCAGCTACGGCAACGAAGAGACGGCGGTGGAGGCCATGAAGGCCGGGGCCATCGACTATGTGATCAAATCGCCGGAGGCCTTTGCCGCCATGCCCCGCAAGGCCAAACGCGCCCTCCGGGAGTGGGGCCTGCTCCAAGAGCGCGGGCAAGCGCGGGCGATGATCGAAGGGTTGGCCCGGGGTTGGCAACAGACCTTCGATGCCATCCCCTACCCGGTCTTCCTGCGCAACATGCAGGGGCGAATCACCCAGTGCAACCGGGCCACCGTGGAGTTTTGCGGCACGGGCAAGGAGGCGATTATCGGCGCCTACTGCTG
>CAYSFY010000032.1:25462-31264 GCA_964430285.1 uncultured Desulfobulbia bacterium | reverse complement strand
CCTGACTCTTGGCAATAAAGCGATGCTCCTCGCCCACCACCAGGATGGGGGCGGCAATGCCGTTAAGTCGCAGCACCCGGGAGAAGGTGGCCTGCAACAGCGACTGCTCCTCCACCAGACTCAACAGCTGCTTGGGGTACAACTCGCGGGACAAGGGCCACAGCCGAGAGCCGGTGCCACCGGCCAGGATAACGGGTTGGATAATGGGCATGGGTACCTCGAAAAAATGAAGGTTATGATGCTTTAGAGTTCCTGCCGTTGGGCCACGGCCCTGGCATGGGCACGCCACCACTCGTAGAAGCCGGGCAGCACCGAGACGACAATAATACCGATGATCACCAGTTCAAAGTTCTTTTTGACCACCGGGATACCGCCGAAGAAGTAGCCGGCGGAGAGCAATGAACCGACCCAGAGGATGGCGCCCACGACATTGTAGGTGGCAAACTTTCGATAACTCATCTTGCCCACCCCGGCCACAAAGGGGGCAAAGGTACGGACAATGGGGACAAAGCGGGCCAGGACAATGGTCTTGTTGCCATACTTTTCATAAAAGGCGTGGGTCTTGTCCAGGTACTCCTTTTTGATGAACTTGATATCGCCGCTCAAGGCCCGTTGACCAATCATCTGGCCGATGGAGTAGTTGACGGCATCCCCGATCACGGCGGCCGCGGTCAGCAGCACAAACAGCAACTCCGGCCGCAGGCCGGTGGTGGGGGCCAGGGCACCGGCGGCGAAGAGGAGGGAGTCCCCGGGCAGAAAGGGGGTGACCACAAGACCGGTCTCGGCAAAGATGACCACAAACAGAATGCCGTAGGTCAGGGTGCCGTACTGGGCAATCACCCCGGAGAGAGACTTGTCGAGGTGGAGAAAAAAGTTAACGAACTGGGTGAGATATTCCATGGTTACTCGGTTTGCCCAAAACGGGACTTGGTTAATGATTTGTCGGAAGACATCATTGCCTCAATACAGGAGATAGGGCCGCCGCTCCTCGGCAAAGGCCGCCAGCCCCGGCTGCCATGCGGCCTCCAGGTCGAGCAGCGAGCGGCCTTGGGCCAACTCCTGGCGCAGGGTCGCATCCCCCAGGATCAGATCCAAGGGGGTGCGGATGAACTCGTACTCGTAGGGTGGCTCCTTCAACCGGAACTGCCCCGGATAGAGGGTCATGATCGCCCCCAGCAGGGCCAGACTGGTGCGGTAGGGCATGAAGGTCCTAGGCTCGGTGACATGGATCTGAAAACCGGCGCACAGCTCCCCTTGCCACTTATTGGCCGTGGGTTCAAAAGAGACCGGCCTGAGGACACACCCTGGCAAGGGCACCCCCCGCAACCGTTCGAGGATGGCCTCCGGCTCCAGAAATGGGGCGCCGCAGAGCTCAAAGGGCATGGTGGTGCCCCGCCCTTCCGAGATGTTGGTCCCCTCCCACAGGACCTGGCCGGGGTAGACCAGGGCCGCGGCGTAGGTGGGCATATTGGGCGAGGGGAAGACCCAGGGCAGGCCGGTCTCGGGAAAGTGCATCTCCCGTTGCCAGCCAGCCATGGGGACTACCGCCAGATCGGCCGGGGTGGCGAGCTTGGCGTTCAGGAACAGGGCCAGCTCCGCAAAGGTGAGGCCATGGCGCATGGGCAAGCGCTCGATGCCGACAAAGGAGCGGCATGCATCCTCCAGGAGGTTCCCCTCCATGGCCGCGCCGCCGATGGGGTTGGGCCGGTCCAGGACCAAGACCTGCTTGCCCGCCCGGGCCGCCTCCTCCAGGCAGTAGGCCAAGGTGGACATGAAGGTGTAGACCCTGGTGCCCACGTCGCAGATGTCCACCAGCAGACAGTCCAGCTGACTGAGCATCGCAGGCTGCGGACGCCGGGTCTCGCCATAGAGGCTGAACAGCGGACGCCCCTGGCGCTCCCGGCCATGGGCCGACTCCACCATGTTGTCCTGTTTCTCGGCAAAAAAGCCGTGCTGGGGCGAGAACAGGCACGTGAGCTGGCCGGGAAAGGCCTGGTCGATCAGGTCCCGGCTATGGCGGAAGGCGCGGTCCACCGAGGCCTGATTGCACAACAGGCCAAGCCTCTGGCCCCGCAACCCCGCGGGGGGCGTGGCGATCAGTGCATCAATACCTAGAGTAATCATCTTTCATCCCCTGCCGTTAGCGGTTAAGAATTGTCGGTTGCGCAAAAACCGCGCAGACGACGCCGGCAACCTCTGTAACTTTATTGATATGGAATAGACGGTGTAGGGTGGGCAAGCGTTTCATCCGCCCACCGGCTGCTGGTGATGATTGCGCGAAAATAACGGCATCTCGGTTTGGGCCGTAATCCGGTGGGCAAGGTGAATCAATGTGCCCACCCTACAGGTGTCAGACCGCTCATTGGCTTGCCACCAGCGTCATGCCTAGGCCAACACAAAAAAAAGCCCCCTGGCCAAGGGGGCTGGTGCCTAACGTACCACCACATCTAAGTACCAATAAACCTTGCGAAACGCAACCCGCATATGCTAGGTTTCATCGACGAGCCCAACGACCGCGCCGAAATCCACAACCTTTCCAGGCAAGCAGCACATGGGCAAGGCCCAACAGCCGGCATCAGTTTTGTCTGTTTCGCAAAAACCGCTCAACCGACGGCGGCACACTCAGTAACTTATTGATATTGTGTAGGCGGATAGCATGGTTACGGATTTTCTGCAAGACCGTCAGTTTTACCACAAAGGCCACGAAGACCACGAAGTTACTAGAAAGAATTCTTAGTGATCTTCGTGGTTTTAAGCCGTATGCATGCTTAGCTTAAGGCCAACGAATGGCCTACATCCCAACCAAACTCAAGCCTTCAGCAAAAGGTCCACCCATGAAAATAGCAATCAGCGGCAAGGGCGGGGTCGGCAAGACCACGATCA
Organism: uncultured Desulfobulbia bacterium; assembly: GCA_964430285.1. Classification (GTDB taxonomy): domain Bacteria; phylum Desulfobacterota; class Desulfobulbia; order Desulfobulbales; family VMSU01; genus VMSU01. The sequence goes on along the minus strand of CAYSFY010000032.1, from coordinate 28,381 downwards.
TGGCCCTCTTGGCCCACCACCTGAAGAGGCACTTCACCGAGGTGCTGATCATCGACGCCGACCCCAGCCCGCACATGGCCCAGACCCTGGGCCTCCCGCACCCGGAGCGGATCACCGCCATCGCCGACATGAAGGAGCTGCTGCGCGAACGGTCGGGCATGAGCGAAGGGTCTCCCTTCTACAACATCAACCCGGAGATCGACGACCTGCCTGGGCGCTTCATGCAGGAGAAGGACGGCATCAAGCTGATGGTCCTGGGCGCCATCCAGACCGGGGCCAAGGGGTGCGCCTGCGCCGAGAACACGGTATTGAAACGGCTGCTCACCAAACTCCTGTTGCACGTGGATCAGGCCGTGCTCCTGGACATGGAGGCCGGGGTGGAGCACCTGGGACGCGGCACCATCGCCGGCATCGACCACCTGCTGGTGGTGGTCACCCCCTCCCAGTCCAGCGTCCGCACCGCCCATAAGATCCAGAAACTGGCCCAGGACGTGCGCATCCCCAAGGTCTCCTTTGTCGCCAACACCTGCCTCGGCCCCGAGGACGAGGCCTTTATCGCCTCCATGCTCCACGAGCCGTTGATCGCCGCCTTCCCCGATACCCCCTCCATTCGCGGGGCCGAGCGCCGGGGGGTGCCGATCACCACCCTGGCTTCGGAGTTGGAGCTCCCCTTGGCCAAGATGGCGGCGGTCCTCATGGCTAGCGGGCAACCAGGCTGAACCGCTCCACCCCGCGCCTGCCATAACCATGCCCAGCCTCTCCCTTGATTTTGGGGCCGGTTTTGTCGCCGGTCTCATCGTAACCGCCATGGTGGCCTGGGTGCTACTCGCCGAACGCCGCAGGGGCGCCCGGGCCAAGGCCGTGGCCGACGAGGCCCTCTTCCGGGAGCGGCTCGCCACCAAGGAGGCCACCCTGGCCGAGCTCAACCGCCGCTTGGAGGCCATGGGCGAGCAGCTACGCGAGGCCCGGCGTGACAGCGGGCAGCACCACGAGGCGGCGCAGAGCTACCGGGAACAGGTGGTGGCCCTGGAGACCCAGCTCACCGCCCTCTCCCGCCACACCAGCGCCCAGGCCGAGACCATCACCCGCTCCCGCCTGGAGCTGACCGACACCTTCAAGGCCCTGGCCGCCGACATCCTCAAGAGCAACAACCACTCCTTCCTCACCCTGGCCAGCGATGCCTTTACCAATCAGCAACGCCAGGCCGCGCACGAACGGGAGAGACAGAACCACTCCATCCGCGAACTGTTCAAACCGGTGAACGACACCCTGGCCCGGGTGGACCAGCAGATCCGGCAGGTGGAGAAGGATCGCCTGGAGACCACCTCCACCTTGAACGAACAGCTCAAGAACCTGGCCGGGGCCCAGCTACGCCTGCAGAGCGAGACCGCCACCCTCTCCCAGGCCCTGCGCAACCCCACGGTGCGTGGCCGTTGGGGGGAGATCCAGCTCAGGCGGGTGGTGGAGCTGGCCGGCATGCTGGAGTATTGCGATTTCTATGAGCAGCACTCGGTGGACGGCGACAACGGCCGCCTGCGGCCCGACCTGTTGATCCGACTGCCCAACCACAAAGAGATCGTGGTGGACTCCAAGACCGTGCTCCACGCCTATCTGGAGGCCCAGGAGGCTGCAGACCCCGAGGTGAGAAGCGCCAAACTGCGCCAACACGCAAAACACGTGCGCAGCCACATCGGCCAGCTGGCGGCCAAGAGCTATTGGCAGCAGTTTGCGGCCTCGCCCGAGTTCGTGGTCCTCTTCCTGCCCGGCGAGAACTTCTTCAGCGCCGCCCTGGAACAGGACCCGTCGCTCATCGAGTGCGGGGTGGATCAACGGGTGATCATGGCCACCCCCACCACCTTGATCGCCCTGTTGCGGGCGGTCTCCTACGGCTGGCGGCAGGAGCAACTCACCAAGAACGCGGCCCTCATCGGCGAGCTGGGCAAGACCCTGCACTCCCGCTTGGGCCTCCTCTGTCACCACTTCGTCGAGATCCAAAAGGGGCTGGACCGCACGGTGCAGGCCTACAACAACGCGGTGGGCTCCTTCGAGACCCGGGTGATGGTCACCGCCAGAAAGTTCACCGAGCTTGACCCCTTGCTCAGCGACAACAGCGAGCCGCTGCCCATGCTCGACCGGGTCCCCAGGGCACCGTTGGGCCAAGAGGAGTAAGGCCCCTCCACCCAACACACGCGGCACCCCACCCTGATCAGCGTAAAACCCGTTGCTGCAGCAAGGTCTGGATGTCTCGCCGGCCATCCAATACCGTATGCACAATAACCTGGTCTCCCATGATGGCATAGACGATCCGGTACGGTTTGCAGTGCACCTCTCGGTATTCGCGGATCCCGATCCGCTCCAGTTCCGGCGGAAAGTGCCCTCGCTCCGGCATGTCGGCCAGGGAGACCACGACCTGTTCCAACTGGGAGAGCAGTTTGTCGGCCTGCTCGGGGGAGTCGTTCCCCTCGATGTAGCGGTGGATGTCGTAGAGATCCCCTGCCGCCATCTCGACCAGCAGCACCCGGTATGTCACAACTGCCGTCGCCTGCGGACGGTATCCCTGAGGTCGGCGAAGACCGCATCCGCCGGCTTGACCCGTTCCGCCTCCAGATCCTTACGGCCGAGGGCAAGGATCTTGAGCAGCGCCAAACTCTCTTGGATACGCTCGTATTCTCCAAGATCTTGCAGGACCACCTTGGCCTCGCCATTCTGAGTAATGACGATGGTTGACTGATTGGCAACGACTTCACGAATGATATCGGCGGCATGGGCCTTGATATAACTAATCGGCTTAACTGTGTGTTGAAGCAGCATCTTCTCTTTCTCCTTGGCTGATGACGATCTGAATTTGATGGAATCGCAAAAAGGCAATGAACTCACCATCCGCCTACACAATATCAAGAAAACAAATCATATGCCGGC
>CAYSFY010000032.1:15987-25452 GCA_964430285.1 uncultured Desulfobulbia bacterium | reverse complement strand
GCGGTTTTTTTGCGCAACCGATAGACTTAATTAAGTCTATATTAAGTCCTGCCAAAGGGCAACAGGAACATGTCCCCCCTCAGCCAAAGTACCCGACCCTACAGTTCAGCCATTGGGCAGGCGCCAGACAAAGATGTTCTGGACAATCTCTTCATCCAGGGCCAGCTCGGTGTTCTCGAATTTGATGCAGAAGGCGGGGGACTTGCGGTGCACGGCGACCATCACCCCCGGGTTCAAGCCGAAGGAGATGAGTTGGTGCAGGTTGGAGTGGCTCCCCGGCCGGATGTAGGTAATCTTGCCCCGCTCTCCGGGTTTCAGCTCGGCCAGGCTGACCACGGTGTTGTTGACCACCTTCAGCCCCCGGTCGCAGCACCGCCCCTTGGGGATGGGCTTACCGTCGGGGCAGATCTCGGGATGGCCCAACAGGGTGCAGATGGACTCCTCCACCTCCGGCAGCAGACAGTGCTCCACCTGGCAGGCGATCTTCTCCATCTCCGCGCTCTTCATCTTCAGGATGCTGGTGACCAGGACCTCGGCCAGGCGGTGACGGCGGATGATCCCTTCCGCCAAGCGCTTGCCCGCGTTGGAGAAGAGCACCTTCTCGTCATTTCTGACAATCATCCCCTCCCGTTCCAAGTCAGCAAGATCCTGATCGCTAAATTCGATGGCGCAGCGCTTCCGCACCGCGTCAATGGAGTAGCGGTTGTTCTCGCTGGCGCCCCAGATGGCCTCCAGTATCTCTTCAAATTTCTCGTTCATCGCGGATCCCTTAGGTGAAGGTAATGCCGAGCAGGCGGCAGGCATGGTTGACCAGACTGCCGAGGATAATGGCATAGACATAGACCGAGGCCATGATCAAGGCGCCGGCCTTGGCGCCACGCTCCTTAAAAAGGACGATGGTCGCATTGACGCAAGGGGCGATAAAGGTCATCACCAACAGGTTGACCACCAGTTGCAGGTTGGTGTAGACAGCGCTCAGGTGCTGGAGCTCCAAGGCGCCGCTCTCCCGGCGGATGATGGTCTTGATAAAGACCTGGACGCTCTTGTCCGGCAGCCCCATGACCTCGCCGATAATCGGCCCCAATCCCTTCTCCATGATCCGTAGCCCCCCAAAGCGCTGAAAGACAAAGACGGCCAGGGAGGCCATGATAAAGACGGGGATCGCCTCCTTCATGAAGAAGTAGGTCTTGGCCGCGGACATCTTGAAGACCGCCATGGGCTTGGGAATGCGCATGGCCGGGATCTCCATGAACATGGGGGAGCGCACCCCGGGCAGGATCTTGTTGGCCAGGAAGCCGGCAATCAAGATTTGTGAAAAGATCAGACCAAAGACGGTGAGGCTGGCGGAGAGGGGCATCTTTTCCAGAATGATCAACATCACCGCGATCAAGGGGGCGCAGGGCATGCACAAAAAGAGGAGAAAGGAGGTGATGTTCTTCTCCTTCTCCGTGGCCAGGATGCGGGTGGTCAACAGGGCCATGGTGACGCAGGAGAACCCCATCACCAAGGGGATGACCCCCTTGCCGTTGAGGCCCAGGCGCTGGAACACCCGGTCCAGCAGCATGGAGATGCGCGGCAGGTAGCCCGAGTCCTCCAGCACCCCAAAGGCCAGGTAGAAACAGAAGATCACCGGCAGCACCAACCCCATGGCCAAAAAGACGCCGGTGGGCAGCACCCCGAAGTCGGGATCGATGATCAAGTCGCGGATAAAGGCGCTGGGGATGGGGGCCACCAGCCTTTGGGTCCAGGGGATGATGAACCGCTCGAAGAGCTGGCCGTTGATGGTGTCCACCAGCAAGGTAGCGCCGAAAGAGCCGACAAACAGGTACATGGCGACGAGCACGGCCAGGGCGATGGGGATGCCGGTGGAGACCTGGGTGCACCAGTCGCCCAAGCGCAGGATAAAGGGGTGCTTGCTGGGCGGCTCGATGGTCTGCACCTCCGCCGCGATGCGGGCCGCCTGGCGATGGTAGAGATTGCCCAGGGTGATCTCCATGTTGGCGGGCTCGTCCTGACGGTACTTAGCGGCCAGCTGGGTCAGCTGCATCAACATGCCGCCGCCGAAATGCTCCAGGATGTAGTTCTCCACCCCCTGGTCCCCGGAGAGGAGCAAGAGGCCCAAGGCCCGGGCCGAGATGGTCTTGGGCCGCAAGAGCTTATTGACCAAGGCCAGAAACTGCTCGATCTTTTCCGGATAGCTCACCTTCAACTCGGGGCGCCGGAGGTGGGGCAGCTTGGCAATCAGCTCACTGACCCCCAGCCCCTCCCGGGCAATGGTGGCGCAGACCTCAACCCCCAGCCGCGCCGAGAGCCGCTGGTAGTCGATCTCGATGCCGCGGGAGACCGCTTCATCGATCATGTTGACAGCAAAGAGCATGGGCAGGCCGTACTCCGCATACTGCAGGGCAATGGCAATGGCGCGCTTCAGGTTCTTGGCGTCCGCCACCATGATGATGCCCTGGCAGCCATCCTGCAACTCCGGCGTCAGAATGATATCCCTGGAGGCCCGCTCATCTTCGTTGCCGGAGAAGAGGGAATAGACGCCCGGCGTGTCAAAGACCGTGGCCTCCTGCTGCTTGATGCGGCCGCGTTTGATGGCCACGGTGATCCCGGGGATGTTGACGCTGGGGGCCTCGATACTGCGCATGCGGGCGTAGATGGTCGACTTGCCGACATTCATGTTGCCGACAATGACATAGTTGGCGTGCGCCGGCAGCGGCCCGACCTCGACCGGGTTGCACCCTTGGCAGGAATCACATTTTTTCATAAGGATATGGGACGGGACAGATGGGGTGAGCAGGTGGGGGGCCACTCACCCCTTGAAAAAAAGCTGCTGGTGTGTCAGAGTAAAGAGCCTCTGACTATATAAGAAAATCAAGAAATTACAAATTAGAAATCCATGGCCATGACACCTAATTTTTCAACTCCCCAGCCGTCAGCCGGCCATGGGGACGATGGCGGCAGAGAGCCGCGCCCGCAGCCGGAAGATAAGCAGTCGGTCGCCAAACCGCAACCACGCCTTACAGGAGGGCATACCCATGGGCAGGCAGCCATGATGGGCCAGAGAGCCCTCACCGTGATCCTGATCATGCTGGCGGCGGTGATCGCCCTGCCCACCGTGCTGATCCATCTCTTCAAAGCGCCGCCCCCCTTGCGGGATGTCGCCGTCTTCGGCCTCTCCTACTACAAACTGCTCTTTCTCTTCAACCTCAGTGCCGTGCTGCTGCTGGTCAGCGCCGTCCTCTCCCTGAAGGCGAAACTGCCGGTGGTCGCCACGACCTTGATCCTCGCCCTTTTTTCATCCACCCCGCTGATAATCGGTCTGCGACAAGGGCTGACCATGCAGCAGGCCATGCTGGAGATCTCTTTTTTTGCCGGCTGGCCATTTTTCCTGCACCCCCTCTATCTCCTCGCCGTCATCCTGCTGCCGGCCGGAGTCCTGCTCTTTGCCGCGCTGCAACTACGCAACCTCTTCTCCCAGCAAGCACACTCCTTCGCCTTTGGCGGGGCAGCCCTCTTTCTGGCCCTGGCCTGCCTCTTTGGTCAGTATGAAGTATCCCGGGCCGGCCAACCCACCCTGATGGCCCTCTTCCCTTCCCGGCCAGCGGCCAAGACCATGGTCGCCGGGAAGGAGACCCCCCAGCCTCGGGAGCTTGCAACGGTACGCCCTGCCCCGCCGGCAACGCCCAACCCTGTCCCGCCAGCCCAGCCAAGAGAGCTTGCGGCCAAGTCCCCGATCGTGGAGGGTGGTGGACAGACAGCTGGCCAGCAGACCACCCTTCCACTCGCGCCCCCGGCCGCCACGACTCCTCCCGCCGCTGTCGCTCATGGCCCGGAGCTGGAGGTGGCTAGCCATAAACTCGTCACCCAGTTGCAGGGTATGGATGCCAAGCTAAGCGCCCTGGCGCGGTTGCAGGCCAAGGATGGAGAGAAGTGGCGCCTGGAGCTGACCACCCTTGGCTATCGGCTGGAGGCCCTCTCCAGCAAGCTGGACGCCATCCTCTTGCAGCTGGAAGCGAGCCCCCAAGACCCAAGAGGCCAAACACCGCCATCCCCGGAGCCGCCACCCCCGGCTGGCGCGGCCACCCCCTTGCCCCAGGGAGCCCAGGTGCCCCCGCCAACCACAGGCCCGGCGGCTCTCCCGTAAAAACAGCGAGAGTGATCCGCTGCTGCAAGGGGAACTTGACCGGGAGAGCAGTCCCCCAGTGCCATCATGCCCCGTAAACGCAGGATAACAGAGGCCATTGGTGTTCACCGAGGGAGATCATGGCAGGCGGATCTTGCGGAAATCCTTAAGCATCTTGCGGAACAGCAGATTGAAGATCGACGGGTTGAAGCGGTAGCACCACCAGATGAGGCGGGCGTAAAAAGGAAAGATGATCATGGCCCGGTTGGCTGCCACCCCCTTCAGGATGATGCCGGCCGCCGCCTCCGGGGAGATAAAACGCGTGGTCCGCGGCCGCACCAAACGCTGTTGATCCACATTGACGTAGGCCACGGTCTGGTGGATGGGGGTGCTCATGATCCCCGGACAGACCAGGTTGACCTTGACCCCGAGCCCTGCCCCCTCCAGGCGCAGGGCATTGCTAAAGCCCACCACCGCCCACTTGCTGGCGCAGTAGGGGATCTCCTTGGGCACCGGGATCAGACCGGCCAAGGAGCCGATGTTGACAATCTGGCCATGGCCCTGCTTGACCATGGCGTCATAGGCGCAGATGGCGCCGTGGATCACCCCCATCAGGTTGACATCCATCACCTGCCGCCACTGGTCGATACTGAGATCGCGGGCCTCCCCGTGCAGGGCGGTGCCGGCGTTATTGACCATCAGATCCAGGCGTCCGTACTTGTGCACCACATCCCTGACAATGCGTTTAGCGTCCTCGTGCAGGGTCACATCCAGAAAGGCGGCCAACGCCTTGCCTCCCTGCGCCCGGATGTCGCGGCACACCTCCTCCGCCCCCTCCTGATCCACATCCACGGCAACCACCGTGGCCCCACGCCGACCCAACTCGACACAGATGGCCCGGCCCAGCCCGGAGGCACCGCCGGTGACCACGGCAATCTTATCTTGATAGTAGGACATGGAGTGGGTGGGCAGGGTGAAGGATGAATGTTGAAGAAGGAGAGGCACGACGCGGGGAACACCGACGGACCAGCGAAGTTGCGTAGTTGAGCAGGCTGGGTTAAGGCGCGTTGTTTGCGCCGTAACCCAAAACAACTAATTCTAAGCTGCATTCAAAAGAATACTTCCAGCAAGCATTCGGAACGAGACCGCGAAGGCAAGCGAGCAGCGACGAGAGCGTACATCAGTACGCCGAGGAGCAGCGGAGCGCCGCCGACAAAGGTATCGTTTTGAATGCGAACTGGAATAAGGCTACCCTGTCCAGCCGCGGTGGTGGGCCAGCCACATCCGTTTCATCCCCTCGCGCAGGGCTTGATCCGGGATGGAGTTCAGGCTGTCCACGAATTGGGCGTACTCTTGCGCATCAATGGTGGGAGCGGGGGGGGGCTCCGGGGTTGGGGCCGGTTGCCGGCCCAGGCCGGGGTCCAGCTGGAACTTCAGATTCGCCAGGGAGACCGTCTCCTCATTGGCTTCACCCCGGGCAGCCCCACCCTTCCCCTGTTTCTTCAGCCGCGCGTTCAGCAGGGACAACAGCTGCACCTTCTCGAACTGCAACTGCTGCATCCACATGGGGCCGGAGACCCCCAGCCACAACACCTCACCCCGGATCACCCGGGGCTGAGCGTGACTCGCGATCTCGGGCCCCACCACCTCGTCCCAAAAGAGAAAGACCTGGTTCAGCAGCAGACGCCGTCGCCACTCCCGCTGGCTGACCAGGGAGGAGAGCAGGGTGCCCAGCGCGGTGGGGGTATCGGATCTGGCCATGGTCAGTCGTGAGAGAATTTATTCTTTCCGCAAACAAAAAATATTCACTAAACCACGAAGAGCACGAAGGAGACGAAGATATTCTTCATGCTCCTTCGTGCTCTTCGCGTGACCTTCGTGGCAAGGGCAATCCGTCCACTACGGTGCCCTTGCCTCTCTTCATCAGTGTTTGAACGACCTCTGGCCGGTGAACTTCATGGCCACCTGGGGAGTGGCCTCGTTGCAGGCCTCGATGGTCTCGAAGTCGCGCATGGAGCCGCCGGCCTGGAGGATGGCCGTCACCCCCTGCTGGATACCGACATCGGCCCCGTCGCGGAAGGGGAAGAAGGCATCGGAGATCATCACCGAGCCCGGCAGACCGGCGCGCTCGGCCCGGGTGCGCTCGTCAATGGCCAGCTGGTCGCTCTTGGGCCGCTTGCCCTGGGCGATCTCCAGGGTCAGGTCGCCGTAAGGGATGCCATGGGCGTCAAAGCAGAGGACATCGGCGTACTTGATATAGGCCTTGTGCACCGCGATCTCGGCCACCCCCACCCGATCCTGCTCGCCGGTGCCGATGCCCACGGTGCAACCGTCCTTGACGTAGATCACCGAGTTGGAGGTCACCCCGTGCTCCACGGCCCAGCCGAAGAGCATGTCGTCCAGCTCGCGCTGGTCCGGCTCCCGGGCCACGGTGTAGGTGGTCCCCTTGTAGGTAGAGACCGCCGGCTTCAGATCGGCCACAGTGCGGATGGAGTTGACCGCGGACTGCTGGACCATGATGCCGCCGTCGATCAGGCTCTTGAAGTCCACAAAGCGGTAGCGCTCGAATTCGGCCAAGCGGTCGATGCGGTTGATGCGCACCACCCGCAGGTTCTTCCGGGTCTGGAGGATGGCCAAGGCCCCCTCCTCGAACTCAGGGGCCACCACCACCTCCAGATAGTTGGCGCTGATGGCCTCGGCCGTGGCCCGGTCACAGGGACGGTTCAAGACCACGCAACCGCCAAAGGCGGCGATGCGGTCACAGCGGTTGGCCCGTTCGTAGGCCAGGCTCAAGGTCGCGCCCATGGCCACGCCGCAGGGGTTGTTGTGCTTCAGGATGGCGGCGGCCGGGCGATCCATCAGGTACTTCATGATGTTCAGGCCATTATCGATGTCGGTGAGGTTGATCTTGCCCGGGTGCTTGCCCACCTGGAGCATGTCCTCGACCCGGATGCCGCTGACCAGACCGTGGCCCGGCTCGATGAAGCGGCACTCCCCCAAGGTCAGGTTGCCGTTGACCAGTTCGAAGAGGGCGGCCTCCTGGTCCGGGTTCTCGCCATATCGGACCCCGCGCTCGTCAATGGTACCGTCCTCCATGGGGATCTTCCAGGTCTTCTTGCGGTAGTTCAGGGTCTGGTCGCCAAAGGTGATGGTCATCTCCATGGGGAAGTGATCGCCCAGGATTGTCGAGTACATCTTTTTCAGATCTGCCATTTGCTCTACTCCTTCCGATATTTTTTTCCATCGTTCCCACGCTCCGAGAGGGGCACGGTGAGCCCGTTCCCACGCGGGCGCGTGGGAACGATGCTTCAAAAATCCTGAAAACAGCTATCCCAGTCCTTGCGCACCGGGTCGAAACCCTGGCCGTGGATGGCGGCGCACACTTCAGCGATGGTGCGTTGGTCGTCCACCGCGAACTGCTCGTCCCCCTCCTCGGCGTGGAGATACCCCCCCGGGTTGGTGCAGGAGCCGGCCGAGTAGCGGGTGGGGCCCAGGCCCAGCATGCCGTCACGGTAGCGGGCCTCCTCCCGGGTGGAGAGGAGGAGGCCGACGTTGTGGTCAAAGAGCCTGAGACTGAAGATGAGTTGCGAGAGCTCGCGCTCCGACACCGGTTGCAAGGCCTGGAACCCCCCCTCGGCCGGACGGATGCGGGGGAAGGAGACCGTGAAGCCGGTGCGCCAGAATTGCTTCCGCAGCCAGGCCAGGTGCAGCCCCAGGGCCAACCCCTCCAGCCGCCAGTCGGCGAGGCCGAGCAAGGCGCCGATGCCCACCTCGCGCATGCCGGCGGCCGCGGCCCGCTCCGGGGTGGCCAGGCGGTAGGCGTAATCGGCCTTGCGGCCCGCCGGGTGCAGCTGTTGGTAGAGCAGCGGGTCGTAGGTCTCCTGATAGACGGCAACACTGGTGATGCCGGCCGTAAACAGCCGGGCATACTCCGCCTCCTCCAGGGGCTGGACCTCGATGGAGAGGGAGGCGAAGCGGTCGCGCAGGTGTAAGGCCACCTCCTCGATAAACTCCACCCCCAGCACCGAGGGGGCCTCGCCGGAGACCAGGAGCAGGTGGTTGACCCCTCGCCCCTTCAGGACCTCGGTCTCGGCCACCACCTGCTCCAGGGTCAGACAACAACGGCGGATGCGGTTTTCGGCGGAGAAGCCGCAGTAGAGGCAACGGTTGGTGCAGTAGTTGGAGAGGTAGAGGGGGGCATAGATCTGGATCACCCGACCAAAGCGCTGCTGGGTGATGGCCCGGGAGCGGTTGGCCAGGGGCTGGAGATAGCCATCCGCCGCCGGTGACAGCAGGGCGGCCAGGTCGCTAACGGTAAGCGCCGGGGCCGCAAGGGCGCGGCGCACATCAGCCTCCCCTTGGCTCTTAAGCAAACGGGAGAGGTCGTCCAGGTCCGGCAGGGTAAAGGTAGCCATCAATGGATGAAACCCAGCCCCGCCTCGGGGCTGGAGGCCACGGCATGGTCGGAGGTGGCGCCCAGGCCCGCGAGAAAGGCCTCGCGGCCGGCGATCACCGCCTGGCGGAAGGCATCGGCCATGCGTACCGGGTCCCCGGCCACGGCAATGGCGGTATTGACCAGCACCGCGTCCGCCCCCATCTCCATGGCGGCGGCGGCATGGGAGGGGGCGCCGAGACCGGCGTCCACCACCACCGGCACCCGGGCCTGGCTGATGATGATCTCGATCTGGTAGCCGGTGACCAAACCGCGATTGGTACCGATGGGCGCGGCCAAGGGCATCACCGCCGCCACCCCCACATCCTGGAGCCGAAGGGCCAGAATCGGGTCGGCATTGATGTAGGGGAGGACCACAAAGCCCTCTTTCACCAGCTCCTCGGCGGCCAGCAGGGTGTCCACCGGGTCGGGGAGCAGGGTGCGCGGGTCAGGGGTGACCTCCAGCTTCAGCCAATTGCCGCCCCCCGAGGCCCGGGAGAGACGGGCCAGACGCACGGCCTCCTGGGCGCTCCTGGCGCCTGCGGTATTGGGCAGGAAGAAGAAGCGGTCCCGGTCCAGGAGCTGCATGATGTCGTCCGCCGGGTCGTTTAGGTCGATGCGGCGCAGGGCCACGGTGACCATCTCGCTGGCCGAGGCCATCAAGGCCTGACGCATGATCGAGGCCGAGGCAAACTTGCCGGTGCCGGTGAAGAGCCGGGAGGTAAAGGCGCGGCCAGCAATGGTCAGCATCTCAGCCCCCCCCGATGAAACGGATCAGCTCCAACTCGCAGCCGTCGGTCAGGCGGTGGGCGGCATAGTCCGTCCGTTGCAGGATGCGGCCGTCCAGCTCCACCACCACGGTCTCCGGGTCAAACCCCAAGGACACACAATACTCGGCTACCGAGAT
>CAYSFY010000032.1:13030-15977 GCA_964430285.1 uncultured Desulfobulbia bacterium | reverse complement strand
CTGCAACATTGCTGAAATTAGTGGTCCAGATGGTTTCATTTACATCAGCCTTCATCTCAACTGAAGCAGCAGTCTCCGTGCCCCTGTTCTGTGCGTTGACGATTATCTTCATATTTCTTTAGAGTAAATGGTTGATTGTTTTGTCGGGGAAAGCCAAAGCAGAGGCGGCGCCCTGTGATCGTTTGCCTAACCGAGCCCCAACAGGATGCGCAGCACCTGATTGGCTTGGTGGTGGGCGGCGATGCCCACCCGGGGGGCCATCAACCCCTGCCCCGGTTTGGCCTCGGCCTCGCCATCGCCCACCACATAGACCCGCGAACGGATCTTGCGGGTACGGATCAAATTGTTGTCGTCGAAACCGGCCAGACCCGAGGCCCCCACATAGCCGATGGCGGGCATGGCGGTCAAGACGGTGCGCAGGGCCTCCGCCTTCATCCTGGCGCCGTCAAAGCACTCCACCAGCACATCCACCCCTTGGAAGATGAAGGGGATATTGGCCTCGGTCAACTCATCGTCAAAGGTCTCGACCTTGAGATAGGGGTTGATGCGGGTCAGGTTCTGGCGCATGGCAAGGGTCTTTGCCATACCCACCTGATCGACAAAGTACTGCTGACGGTTGAGGTTGCTGGGCTCCACCACGTCATAATCGGCCAACAACAGGGTGCCGACCCCGATACGGGCCAGGGCCACCGCCACCACCGAGCCCAACCCCCCCAGACCCATGATGCCGATACAGCTCCCCTTCACCTTGGCCTGGACCCCCGGGGTGTGGCGGGCGTAGAGCAGGTGCTCCATCTCGGCCAGGCCGATGCGCTCGCCGCGCTTGATCAGCCAGCAGCTATCCCCGTCATGGACCTCGGTCTCCGGCGGCACCGGGAAGCCGTTGACGATAAAGACATCGGCATCCGGCTTCAGCCGCTGGGCCAACTGGTTAAGTCGCAGCCCATCGTGGAACTCATACGGTCTCTCGTTCACCTGTAGCATATCCATCCTCATGCTCGGGCCTCATGCTCGGGCCTCATGCCCGGGCCTCATGCTTGGTGCCTCTTGCTTGGTGCCCACGGTGCAGCCTGGTAACCTGCTTATTCGATGCAGCGTGGGGATAATACTCAACTTACGGCCCGGATGGTAGGACTTTTTTCACTCTGGAGCAAGTCGAGGGCAAGTGGAGGCGGCAGTGCCGTTCATTGCGTCATCCTTGACTCCAGCAGCTTGCCGACCAGCTGGCCGATGGCGGCCTTGGTAATCGGCTTAAAGGCGAACGCCCTGATGCCGATGGCCTTGGCCGACTCCTCGCTGACCAGATTACTGAAGCCGGTGCAGAGGATAATCGGCAGATCGGGCCGGATCATCAGCAGCCGTCGGGCAAGATCGATGCCGGTCATCCCCGGCATGGTCTGGTCGGTGATCACCAGATCGAACCGGGTCGGGTCGTTAATAAAGGTGGAGAGGGCCTCAAGGCTGCTCGTGCGGGTGGTGACGGTGTAGCCCAACCGTTGCAGCACCTCCTGCCCCATCTCCGCCAGCAGGAGCTCGTCATCGATAAACAGGATGCGCCCCTGGCCCCGGGGGACCTCGGGCGCTTCCGGGGCCACCCGCTCCTCCCCCTGCGCCACCGGCAGATAGACATGAAAGGTGGCCCCCTGACCGCGAACACTCTCCACCGTGATGGCCCCGCCATGGCTCTTGATGATCCCGTGGGTGATGGACAGCCCCAAGCCCGTGCCCTTGTCGATCTCCTTGGTGGTGAAGTAGGGATCGAAGATTTTACCGATACACTCCTCGCCGATCCCGGAACCGGTGTCGCTAACCGTGAGTTCCACATACTCGCCCGGGCCGAGGTGATGCGCATCCCTTGCCGAGCTCTCATCAATGACGGTGGTGCGCAGGGTTAGCGAGAGCACGCCGCCCCTCTCTTCCATGGCGTGGTAGGCATTGGTGCCCAGATTCATGATGATCTGATGGACCTGGGTCGGGTCGGCCAGCACCGCCGGGCAGTGGGGGTCAATGTCCACCTCAAAGGCAATGGTGGTGGGGATCGAGGCCCGCAGCATCTTCATGGCCTCTTTGACCAGGGGCTGGATCTTCAGGGGGATGCGCTCCAGGATCTGCTTGACCAACTCCTTGGCCCGGTGCGCCGAGAGCAAGACCTTATCAAGATCTTGGGCAACTTGCGATCCCCGGGGGGCATCGTCCCGGGCCATCTCGGCATAGCCCAGGATGGCGGCCAGGATATTGTTGAAGTCGTGGGCAATGCCGCCGGCCAGCACGCCGATGGCCTCCATCTTCTGGTTGCGCCGGGTACGCTCCTCCAATTTAAGATTATCGGTGATATCCCGGCCGACCTCAATCACACTGACCACCCGGCCCCCCTCCAACACCGGCACGGCCTTGACCTCCAGGGTCACCCCGGCGGCGGAGGAGGCAATGCTCTGGGTGACCATAGTGCCGGTGCGGAAGCACTCGATCACCGGGCACTCCTCGCAGACCTCGTTCCTGCCGTGCCAAAGGGCGAAACAGGGTTGCCCGACAATCTGGTCGAGCCCCTTGCGCAAGGCATGGACGCAAGCGGTGTTGGCCCAGACCACCCGCATCTCCGGCGAGACCATGGCAATACAGTCAGGGATGGCATCCAGCAGGGCCTGATTCTCCAGGGAGATCTTTTGGTAGCGCTCTTTCTGCTGGCGAAGCAACTCCTCGGCCAGTTTAAGTTTACTGACGTCCATGATGGTCACCAGCACCAGCGGCCTGCTGAGCAGGATCAAGGTGGTGGAGAAAAGCACCGAGATGGTCTGCCGTTTCCCCTGGATGGTGAGCTGCAGCTCCACCTCCTCCTGATAGTGATTGATGCCGTGGTCAAAGGTCTCCATGACGATCCGGCGGGCCGGGCACTCTGGGCAGTAGGGGCCGAAACCGCAACCGGCCGGGTCATCCACGGCATGCACGC
>CAYSFY010000032.1:1948-13020 GCA_964430285.1 uncultured Desulfobulbia bacterium | reverse complement strand
GGCCTCGCCGGGGCAGCGGCCCAGCATCTCCATGGCCCTGGTGCCGACAAAGGAGACCGCCTGCTTATTGACCTTGACCAACTTCCGCTCCCGGTCCACCAGCAGCATGATGATCGGCGCATTTTCGTAGATGGCGGCAAGCTCCGCCTCCTGATCGCGCACCACCACCTCGCGCCGTTTTCTCTCCTTCAGCAGATGCCACTCCCGCAGGTTACGCACGGCATTGGCGGGCATATTGGCAAAGGCCTCCGCCGACTTCACCACATAGTCGATGGCCCCGGCCTTCATGCTGCGCACGGCGATCTCCTCATTGCCGTGACTGGTCATGATGACGATGGGAAAGGGACCCTCTTCCGCCGGCGCGGTCAACTGGGCCAAGGCGTTGCCGTCCGGCAGGTTCATGTCCATGAACACCAGGTCCGGTCGCTTGTGGGCCACCAGGGCGTGATACTCCCCCAGGGTGGTGGCCACCCGTAACTCCATGTTGGGGGCGGCAGTGGCAAAGACGCGAGACATGGCCTCGGCGTGGCCAGACTCATCTTCGACGATGATGATCGTGAGGCAAGTTTCCTTCATCGATTGTTTCTCCTCTCTTCAGTAACGGCTCAGGCCCATCTACGCCGCCAAGGTAAAGCAGAAGCTACTGCCTTGCCCAACCCCTGCCGACTCCACCCAGACCCGACCACCTTGCACCTCAATCCCCCGCTTGACCAGGGCCAGACCAATGCCGGTGCCCTCGCTGTTGGGGTCAAGCTTGCGAAACAGGCCAAAGATCTCTTCTTGAAACTCACGGTCGATGCCCATGCCGTTGTCGCGGACAAAGAAGACCGGCCGCCCCCCCTCCTCCCTGACGCCGACCTCGATGCGGGGCGCGGCTTGCTCGCCCATGTATTTAATGGCGTTCTCCAACAGATTCTGCCACACCATGGCGATCTGCCGGCGATCACCCTTCTGCTCGGGGAGATCGGCCAGCACCCGGACCTCAATCCGGTGCTCGTTGATCATGCCCGTCAGTTGTGCCAAGACCTCCTGCAGCACCTCCCCCATGGCCACCGGCACCGCGGGGCGTATCAGCCGGCCGATGCGGGAGAGTTCCAAGAGGTCGTCCAACAGCAGCCCCAGCGTGGTGGTCGCCTTGATGATCCGGTCAAGGTCGCTCGCCATATGCTCCCGCCGGTCCGCCCGCAGATCCTTCTTAACCTGTCCGGCAAAGGCCTGGATGGTGATCAACGGGCTCTTCAGGTCATGGGAGACGGTGTAGGTAAAACGTTCAAGTTCATCGTTCGTCGCCCGCAACTGCCGCTCCAACTCGTTGTGCTCGGCAATGAACCTGGCCTGCTGGAGGTTCTGGTAGGCCTTCACGGAGAGTTCGTTGGCCAGGGAGTAAAGGGCCATGGCCACCTTTTCGAACTGCTCCTTGGGCATCACCGGGACCTCCGCCAAGGCCTCAAGAAAGAGGGCGCGATCCACGCCGATCTCATCGGCATAGTCGAGCATGGCGGTCTCGTCCAGCTCATCGTTCCTGACTTGGCCGATCAGCCAGTTGGCAATGTGCCTGCCACCCACCGACAGACTGGCCCCGGCGTCCCACAGTCCGCCGCTCAAGCAGGGTTGGATGACAGGACCCACGGGGTTGTAACGGCCAAGTTCCGCATCCGACCGCAGGCAGTTGGCCAGCCCCCTGTCCGTGGCCCTGATCACCTGGCTACACAGACGGCAGAAGTTGCTGGGCCGGGTGATGGGCTGACCGTCGGGGGTGGTGATGATGGAGGCCACCCCGGTTGCCTGGGCAAAGGTATCCTGGATCCGTTGGATTTCCTGGATATTGAAGAGATCGGCAAACCGGATGTCGGCCGCCTCGGCCAACGGCTGGGTCAGGGCAACCAACTGTTGGCTCAGGGCCTCCTGGAGTGCTCGCTGGGCGGTGATATCGGTGGCGATGCCCAGCACCCCGACCGTGGCGCCCGCGGCATCGAACAACGGGGCATTGACCACCTCCAGCAACGAGCGGTGGCCGTCGCCGACAAAGGTGACCCACTGCTCGTGGCTACAGGGTTTGCCCGCCGCCATGGCCTGAAGGTCATGCTGGCGGAAGGTGTCGGCCAGTTCACGGTCGACAAAGGCATAGTCGCTCCTGCCGACGATATCCATCTCCTTGACCCCGAAAAAACGTTCGACCATGGTATTGCAGTTGAGATAGGCGCCATCCGGGTCCTTCAGCCAGATCATATTGGGGATGGCCTGGGCCACGGCGCGCAGGCGGGCATTACTGTCGGCCACCAGGTTTTCCCGTTGCGCCGCCAGAAAGCGGGCGGTCATGCGTTGCCGTTCCAGATTCACCAAGAGCAGGACCATGATCACCAGCGCGGTAAAGGCGGCGCCGGCGACCAGGATGGCGCGCTGCCGGGCCATGCCGCAGAGCATGGCGGCGGGAGAGGAGGTAATGGTGACGATGAGCGGCACTCCCTCCAGCTGCCGAAAGGAGACCATGGCTTGGTCGCCGCCGGCACCGCCCTTGCGGCTCGCCAACAGACCGGACCGCGCCTTAAGCATGGGGGCCAACAGCTCCGCCGGCAATTGACCGCCTTGTTCCCCCGCCAGGGCGTGGGAGCGGGTGACGATGGCCCCACCGCGGTTGACCACGGTGAGCAGGGTATCGGCCGCCAGCTGAAAATGGGGGGAGAGGTCGCTCAACGACGCCTGGGTGACGGAGATGGCGACCACCCCCAGGAACTCTCCCCGGCTGTCGTACACCGGCCGTGCCAAAGGCAGGGTATGGCGTTTGGTGACGCGACCGAAGGCCGGTTCATCGACATAGAGGCGATCCGGGCCGCCAGCGGCAAAAAAACGAAAATAGGGACGATCGCCCAAGAAGAGGTGGGGCAGGACCCGCGGCGCGTCGGTAAAGGCCAGGGTACCGTCGCGATCGACCACGACCACCATCAGCGCGGGGTCGGCCAGGGGGCCGCGCCGCAAGAGGGCAAGGGCCTGGGCGATGCCCTGGGGGTCGGCGGCATAGGCATGGCGCAGGACCAGCAGGGATTCGTCGTACTGGTGCAGACGGTCGGCGATGATGATGGTGGAGATCGCCGCCAGATCGCGCAGGTGTCCGTGGAAAGCCTCCACCCGCAGCCGTTCCTGACGGTCGGCCTCCCAGTAGGCGGCAAGGAGCAACGCTGCCGACAACAGGAGACCCGCCGTCAGCCATAGGGCATAACCCGCGCCCCAGCGGGAGTTGCTCACCTCCGCCATTATCCCCCCGCTCCTTGCGGTGCCACCGTCAGCCGGGGGTTCACCCGACCTCGCTCCCGGCCAGGTGCTTCCTGATCAATTGCCCGATGGAGGCCTTGGTGAGGGGCTTCAAGGCATATTCCCTAATGCCGATGGCCTTGGCCGAATCCTCATTGATGACATGGCTATAGCCGGTGCAGAGGATGATCGGCAGCTCGGGTCGGATGGCAAGCAGGCGACCGGCCAGCTCGGTGCCCGTCATGCCGGGCATGGTCTGATCGGTAACCACCAGGTCAAATTGGGCCGGGTCCTCCATGAACGCGGCCAGGGCCTCGCTGCCGCGGCTGTAGGCGCTCACGGTGTATCCCAAGCGCTTCAGCAGGTCCTCTCCCATCTCGGCCAACAGCACTTCATCATCGATAAAGAGGATGCGGCCCCTCCCCCGGGGGGTCTCCTCCTCGGCGGCGGAGACCATGGCCTCCTCCCGGACCATCGGAAAATAGACATGGAAGGTTGTCCCCCGGCCAACGGCACTCTCCACCGTGATGGCGCCCCCGTAGCTGTTGATGATCCCGTGGGCGATGGACAGCCCCATGCCCGTCCCCCTGCCCACCTCCTTGGTGGTAAAGTAGGGATCGAATATCTTGCCGAGAATATCCGGCCCTATACCGCTGCCGGTATCGCTGACCGTCAGTTCCACATACTCGCCGGGGGGGGGCAGCGGCCCAGGGGACGCATCCGCTGTTTCCACACAGGTGGTCTTCACGGCAACGGATAGCACCCCGCCGCTCTTTTCCATGGCGTGGAAGGCGTTGGTGCACAGGTTCATGACGATCTGGTGGACATGGGTGGGGTCGGCCATGACCACCCCGCAATCCGGACGAATATTCTCCTTAATGGTGATGGTGGTGGGGATCGAAGCCCGCAACATCTTCAGCGCCTCCTTGACCATGGGCTGAATCTTGATGGCCATGGGCTCGATGGTGGTCTGCCGACTGAAGGCCAGAATCTGCCGCACCAGCTCCTTGGCCCGGTGGGCCGAGGTCAAGACCCGATCAAGGTCCTTGGCATAGGGTGAATCCGGCGCGGCATCCTCCCGGGCCATGTCGGCATACCCCAGGATGACGCCCAAGATGTTGTTGAAATCATGGGCAATGCCGCCGGCCAAGACGCCGATGGCCTCCATCTTCTGGGCCTGATTGAGGCGGGCCTGCAACTCGGCATTCTCCCCCTCTGCCCGTTTGCGCTCGCTGATGTCCTGCACCGTGCCCATCAGCAGGGGCTGGCCGGTGAGGGGGGCGGCAACCACCTGGGCAATGACGTTGACGACCTTGCGCCTCCCGTCGCGCAGCCGCAGGGAGAGCTCGATGTCGTAGCCGGCCCCCTGGGCCACGGCCTCTTTGATGACCGACTCCACGAACTCGCGTTGATCCGGCTGCACCACCTCCAGGAAATTGGCCAAGGTGAACTCGTCACGGCGCAAACCGAAGATCCGCGCCAGTTCGTCGGAGCCCTCCACCGCCCCGGTGGCCGGATTGCAACGAAAATGACCGATATGGGTGATCTCCTGGGCGCGGCACAGCTCCATCTCGCTGTCGCGCAAGGCCTGCTCCGTCCTCTTCTGGTCCTCCACGGTGCGGAGCAAGGTCCGTTGGGCACGCTCGGCCATGTCCAGACTATTACGCAACTCCTCCTCCATGCGCCGCCGTTTGGCTATTTCACCTTGCAACTCCTCGTTGGCCTGCCGGAGCAGGGCCGCCTGCTCGCTCAGGGAGCGATTGGCCCGGCGCAGGGCCAGATGGATCTTGACGCGGCTCAAGAGCTCCTCTTGGCGGAAGGGCTTGATGATATAGTCCGCCGCGCCCAGCTGGAGGCCCATCACCCACTCCTGTACCTCGGCAAAACCGCTGATCAGGATGACGGGTATCTCCCGTGTCGCCTCGCCCCCCTTTAGCCGTTGACACAACTCAAGGCCATCCATCCCCTGCATGCGGATATCCAACAGGATCAAGTCCGGCAAGGTGGCGGCCACCACGGCCAGGGCCGCTTCGCCGCTGTCGGCGGTATACACCTGATAGCCGGCCGTGGTCAACACCTCGACCACCACCTCCAACAACAGGGGGGAGTCGTCAACGGCCAGAATAGTCGAAGGCAGAGAGGGCGCGGGAGCAGGTGAGGAGGGGGAGGTGAAGGTCATTTGGTTTTATGTCTCCAGACGTGGCTGGTCGAAACTATCCAGTTTCTGTTGCGAGAATCAATACGATTATTTTTCCCGCTGAGGCGCGAGCCACGCAACGGAATAGTTACGGCGGGGTCTGACCAAGTCCCGCAACTCCCCAGCCGCCGAGCTATCGGCTTAGGCCAGACCGAGCGTGGCGGTAAACGAGAAGGTTGAGCCCTGGCCGATGCAGCTTTCCCCCCAGATCCGGCCATGGAGGAGCCTCGCCACTTTGGTGCAGATGGCCAGACCGATCCCCGCCCCTTCATGCCTGCGGGTCATATACTCTTCCGCCTGGGTAAAGGGGGCAAAGATCCGTTCCATCTGCTCCGGGCTTACCCCGCAGCCGTTGTCGCTGACGCTGAACCGCAGCCGGATGCTCGCCGGGGTGGGGATCTCCTCGCAGGCAACCTCAATGCCGATGGCACCGCGCTCGGAAAACTTGACGGCATTGTCCACCAGGTGGTGGAGGATCTGGGACAATATGGTGGTATCACCATACAGCTTGGTTGCCGGCAGATCCGGGTCCATGGTGATATGCAGCGGGAGTCTTTTCCGCGCGGCCATCTGTTCGAGGCCAGGGGCAATGGCGTCCAAAAAGGCCGGCAGGGCAAAGACCCTGGGCTCAAGGTCCATCTCCCCGGCCTCAAGCCTTGAAAAATCGAGCAACTGGCTGATCAGCTTCATGAGTCTGGCCGCCGAGGCGGAGATGATCCGCGCGTACTCGCCCGGTTTCCCCGGCAGCTCCAGGCCGCACAAGATACTGGTAAAACCGATGATCCCATTCATCGGGGTCCTGAACTCATGGCTGATGGTGTTGATGAAGTCGCTCTTCGCCTTGCTGGCCACCTCGGCCCGCTCCTTGGCCAGGCGCAACTCCCGGAGCAAGGCCCTCTCCCGGAAGAGCCGGTTCACCTTGGCCTGGAACTCATCCCTCTGAAAGGGTTTGGCGATAAAGTCAGCGGCCCCGGCCTTGATCACGTCCATATAGGAGTAGGCCTTGCTGAAGCCGGTCATGACGATCACATCCACCCCGGGGTGGTGTTCCCGGGCGTGGCGCAAGAGCTCCATGCCGTCCATGTCCGGCATGACCAGGTCCGAGAGCAGGAGGTCGTAGCTCTCCTCCCGCAGGTACCTGACCGCATCGAGGGCACTGGGGACAGCGCGGTAGGGGATGCCCAAGGAGGAGGTGTAGCACTCCACGATGCCCAGGTGGTCCGGATCGTCGTCAACCAGAAGGATCTTGGCCGGCATGGTCATGCGTTGCCCCTCACCGTAAAGTTGGCATGGGTTGGTGGTCATCCTTTTCCGGCTGGGTCACCGGTCTGGCGCAGCTTGTCGAGCAGGGCGATGAGTTCGCTGATCTTCGGCTTGCAGGTGTAGGCGGCAGCCCCCACCTCGCGGCACTTAATGGCCATCTGCTCATCGATGAGCGAACTGAAGAGGACAACGGGGATTTCGGTCAGGTTCAGCTCCTTCTTGATCCTCCGGCAGAGGGTGAGTCCATCCATCTTCGGCATCTCGATGTCGGTGATCACCAGGTTGATGGCGCTGGTGACCGGCAGATTTTCCCGCTCGGCCTGCCTTTTCAGCTGCTCTATATGCGCGAAGGCCTCTTGCCCGTTCTCGAAGGCCGTCACCTGGGTGTAGCCGACCTGGGTCAACAGGGTGACGATGTTCTCGCGGATAAAGGTTGAGTCCTCGGCAAAGACGATCCGCATCTCGTGGCGGTGCAACTCCTTGCCCACATGGGCATCGATCAAATTGCGCTCCATCCTCACCCCGGGGAAGAGAGCGGCAACCAGATACTCAAAATCAACGAGCAGCAGCTCTTGCCCCGCGATCGTGACGGAGCCGGTAATGTTGGAGGAGTGGCCCGAGAGCAGGGGGCTGATGGGGGTGATCCGCTCCCAGCTGACCCGGTGGATCTTATTCACATCGCTGACCAGAAAGCCGTTGGTGACCTCATTGAATCGGGTCACCAGGACAATCGGGCGCGCCCACGGCCCCTGCTCCCGCCGCTTGAGCGCCACCGCCAAGTGGATGAGCGGGATGGTCTTGCCCTGCCACAGCAAGACCCCAAGGATCGCCTTGTTCTCTTCCGGCAGCACGGTAAACCTGGCCTCATCAAAGGCGATGATCTGCAAGACCTTGGCAACATTGATGCCAAAGCCCTGTTCGCCAAGGATGAACTCCAGAATTTCGACCTCATTGGTGCCGGTATCAAGCAGGATGTCAGTGGCCATGGGGTGTCCAGTCGGGGAAGGAATGCGGGTTGATGGGCGGCTGCGTCCCCCTTGCCGTCCAGACCTTGGGGCACCGCTTCAGGGGGAACCCAGGCGACGGCGCTGGCCCGGGGGCCTTCGCCGTGCCGGGTGAAGCGACCTCGCCGCCCGCGGTTATTCGTATGATGTTGGTGTCCGCAATCCCGTGCCTCTCATTGGCCCTGTCCACCCAAGCCCGGCAGCGATGACGACTCAATGGCGGCAAGCAATGACTCCTTGGTGATCGGTTTCACCAGATAGGCGGTGGCACCACCGCGATTGTAGGCCTCGATCACGTTCTTGGGGTCGGCCAGGGCGGTAATCATGATCACCTTGACCTCCTTGGGGCCGAAGATCCGGTGCTCGGCCTCCAGCCGACGGATCATCCGCAAGGCCTCTTGGCCATCCATCTCCGGCATCATGATGTCCATGCAGATCAGGTCATAGGGGATCTTGGACAGGGCCAGGTCGAAGGCAACAATGGCCTCCTTGCCGTTCATGGCGTAATCGCACTCTCCCAAGGGAGAGAGGATCTCTGTCAACATCAAGCGTGAAAAGATGTCGTCTTCTACTATCAGTGTCTTCATCCATCCTCCTGGTCCATTAAGTTAGTCGCATGGGCGGCGCAACCAGCCGGCCTCATCCGCCGTGCCGCGCACCCCCTACGGAGGCGCGCATCCGCCAGGCGACCACGGCCAGGAGATAGGCCAGGGCCACGCCGGCGCAGGCAGCGACGCCACAGTCCAGCACCAACATCCCATACGCGAAGCGCGGCTCCGGGTCCACTATCCAGACAAATCTGGAGATGGCCCCGGGGACGAACCACGCAAAGGCCAAGAACAGGGTGGTGCCGGCCGCCTGACCATTCAATGTTCGCATATTTTCACCAGGTGATAAAGTTATTTAAAGGGCACGGCCTCGCCAGGCCCACCATGGTTGCCACCAAGGCTCCACTCGGGGGGTATAAGCCCCGGCTGGAGTGACGGCAGGGCCCGCGCCCTCTTTCATGGGCCGTTATGGCCAGCGCCACGCATGACGGCCTGGGCGCAACGGGCCTAGTTGGCCCCTTGCACCAAGGCCAACTCCTCGGCGGAGAAGACCCTGTCGATATCGAGGATCATCACGAAGGTCTCGCCGATCTTACCCATGCCCTTGATAAAGGCGGTATTGAGCTTGGTGCCGAGACGGGGTGGTGGTTCGATCTGCTCGGGCTCCATCTCCACCACCTCCCGCACTGAATCCGCCAGGGCACCCAGGACCATCAACTCGCTGTCCACACTGACCTCGACCACGACGATACAGGTGTCCACCGTGCGCGCCGTGCACTCCATGCCAAAATTGAGGCGCAAGTCGATCACCGGCACCACGCTGCCCCGCAGGTTGATGACCCCGCGCATGAACTCCGGGGTCTGCGGCACCTTGGTGATTGCGGCAAATTCCAAGATCTCCCGCACCTTGGAGACGTCGAGGGCAAAGACCTCGTCAGCGAGCTTGAAGGTCAGGTACTGCATGGTTTCCGTAATTGTCGCCACACTCATGGCTCATCCTCCTCATCAATAACATCCATCAGGGTTGGGTTTGCATGGCTTCATCATGCGCACCATTTTTTGACGGTTTCGCAAAAACCGCGCAATCGCCGCTGGCACGCCCAGTAACACATTGAAATTACATTGGCAGATGGTCAGCTTCACGACTTTTTGCGAGTCCATCATTTTTTGACCATCGGGGCTTAACTCCTCGGCTACGTCACAAAAAAACTGTTGCCCCCTACCGGCCCCACGCCCTCAATACTTTTCGAACCCCTCATCCAGGTGGTCATCCCCACCCGCGGCCCCCATGTCCAGGTGGATGACGTCATCCCTGCGGCTAGGCCTGGCACTCGCATGGCTACCGCCGGCGCGCGGCGCGGCATGATGGGCGATGGCTGGCTGCTGCTTGGCAACAGCACGCCTCGGCTGCGGCAAGGCGCCCTGCCTGCCCATATCCAGGGTAAAGAAGGCGATGGTGGACTTGAGCTGCTCGGCCTGGGAGGAGAGCTCTTCGGTGGTGGAGGCCATCTCCTCGGCCGAGGAGGCATTCTGCTGGATGACCTGATCCAGCTGCTGGATGGCCTTGTTGATCTGATCGGCCCCGGCATCCTGCTCCTTGCTGGAGGCATTGATCTCCTGGACCAGTTCGGCGGTCTTCTGGATGTCCGGCAGCATCTTGTTCAGCATATCACCTGCCTTCTCGGCAATGGCCACGCTGGAGGTGGAGAGTTCGCTGATCTCACCGGCGGCGGACTGACTCCGTTCCGCCAGTTTCCTGACCTCGGAGGCCACCACCGCGAACCCCTTGCCGTGTTCGCCGGCCCGGGCCGCCTCGATGGCGGCATTCAGGGCCAGAAGGTTGGTCTGGCGGGCGATCTCCTCGATGATGGAGATCTTGGTGGCGATCTGCTTCATGGCGGCAACGGTTTCGGTGACCGCCCGCCCCCCTTCCTTGGCATCGGTGGCGCTCTTGACCGCGATCTTCTCAGTCTGCATGGCGTTGTCGGTGTTCTGGCGGATATTGGCGGCCATCTGCTCCATGCTGGAGGAGACCTCCTCGGCGCTGGCCGCCTGCTCGGTGGCCCCCTGGGACATGTGCTGGGCCGTGGCCGACAACTCCTGGCCACCGGCGGCAACATTCTCCGCTGCCGCCTGGACATCGATGACCACCTCCTTCAACCTGGCCACCATGTCGGAGAGGGACTCCATCAGTTCGTCGTTGTCGCTCCGTTTCCGCAACACGACCATCAGATTGCCCCGGGCCACCTGCTTGGCATTGGCGGTGATGTTGTTGGTGGCCTCAATCAGGACATTCAAATTTTCCTTGATACCGTTAAAGTCGCCGTTGTAGGTGTCGGTGATCACCTTGGGCATATCGCCCTTGGAGATACGATCGACATAATCGGCAGCCACGCTCAACGGTCCGATGACCGCGTCCAAGGTGTCATTAACGCCCTTGACTATCTTCTGGAAGTCACCCTGATGTTTGCCGGCATCCGCCCTAATGGCGAGCTTTCCTTGCACCGCTGCTTGCGACAACATATTGGCATCCGCGATCAACGCCTTGATTGAAACAACCATCCTGCTCATCCCGACAATCACGCTCTTCTCATCCTTGTCCTTGGTGTCGATGGTCATCGACACATCCCCGTCCGCTACCCTACCGGCTATCTCGGCCACCAAGCTCGGCTCCCCCCCGAGCTTGCGCAACAGCAGGCGGATCACCATGAAAGAAAAAAAGAGGGCGATGATGATGGTCGTTATCAAAATGGCCAACAGCACAAAGGTTTGGTCGGCAATGATCTTGGTCGCCGAGGACTCCGCCGTGCG
>CAYSFY010000032.1:1294-1938 GCA_964430285.1 uncultured Desulfobulbia bacterium | reverse complement strand
GTGCGTGAGTAGTCGGTGGCCAACTTGACCAACTCATCAATGGCTTGGCGGTGGCTCTCATACTCCTTGCGCAGTTCCGCCTTGGCCGCCTTAACCCTCTCCTGATCGCCGGCAAGGATGGCGGGGAAGAACTCCCTTTCGGCCTGTTCATAAAAGGCGCGGGCGGGTTGATACGCTTTATTCATCAGGACTTCCTTCATGGACCCTTCGGCCAGGGAGTGTTGCCAAAACCCATGCCGGTCGTCAAACTCCTTGCGCAACCGCGCAAATTTATCCAGGAGTGCCTGCCGTTGTTCAAGGCTTACCCCCTCCTGATCAGCTTCTTGCACGGTCAAATATGACTCCAAGATGTATTCGGGAGGAGGCAGGATATCGGCCAGGAGGTCCTTCCCCTGAACGATATTGGCATAGATGGGACCGTTCACCTTGACCGTATTGATGGCCCTGAAGGCCATTGCGCCAAAGACAACAAATCCCACGAGCATGATGGCGCTGAGCAATACCAGCTGATTTCTGACTTTCATGTCGTTTAACCACTGCATGCCGATTCCTCCCCAAAAAGAGTTAGTTGGTTGACTGCATCGCGACCTCTACCCCTGTGGCAGCATCACAACCCAGCGCTCGGGTGCTCACGGTGATGGTGT
>CAYSFY010000032.1:0-1284 GCA_964430285.1 uncultured Desulfobulbia bacterium | reverse complement strand
TCTGCAGGTCGCCGACCTGCTCGGCGGCCAAGGGGCTGTAGTCCGAGGCCGTGGCAAAGGTGGCTTCCACCCAGCCCAACGGCGCCAGCCGCCCGTCCGGACCGACGTCCCAATGCCTTGCGTCGGGAGCCGTCTGGCGATCCCGCCTCAGCATGCTCTTGATCTCGCGCACGTCCTGCCGGAGTTCGAGCAAGGTGCCGGCCAGGACCCCGAGATCGAGGATCAAGGCCACGGAGCCGTCCCCCAGGATGGTGGCGCCGGAGAGTCCCTTGACATCTTGGTAGAGCCGGCCCAGGGGTTTGATCACCGTCTGGTGCTCACCCACCACCAAGTCCACCACAAAGCCGATGCTCTGGCCCTGGACCTGGACAATGACGATCTGTTCGATTTCGGGGCGCTGACCGGTGATGGCAAACTGTTCCCTGAGCAAGATATACGGGGTCACCCGCCCCCGCACCCGGGCCAGGTTGCGGCCATGGGTGGCGGCGATATCGGCCCGGGTCAGCTCGATGCACTCCTCCACCGCGGCCAGGGGCATCACAAAATGGCTCGCGCCGATCTTCACCAGCAGGCTGTCGATGATGGCCAAGGTTAGCGGGATCTTCAAGGTAATGGTGGTGCCCTCCCCCTTGCCGCTGGCGATGGCGATGGACCCCCGCAGGCCGTCGATGCCACGCTTGACCACGTCCATGCCCACTCCGCGGCCGGAGACATTGGTCACCTTGGCGGCGGTGGAGAAGCCGGGGGCAAAGATCAGGCCGTAGCACTCCTGGTCGCTCAGCTCGGCCGTGGCGGCAATCACCCCCTTTTCCACGGCCTTGGCCCGCAGCACCTCCCGGTCCAGGCC
Organism: uncultured Desulfobulbia bacterium; assembly: GCA_964430285.1. Classification (GTDB taxonomy): domain Bacteria; phylum Desulfobacterota; class Desulfobulbia; order Desulfobulbales; family VMSU01; genus VMSU01. The sequence goes on along the minus strand of CAYSFY010000032.1, from coordinate 437 downwards.
GGCGCCATCGTCCTGGATGGTGATCAGCACCGAACCGCCGGAGTGTTCGGCCCCGAGCCTGACCGTGCCTGTGGCGGGCTTGCCTGCGGCGCGACGGACCTCGGGCATCTCCACGCCATGGTCGATGCTGTTTCTGATGATATGGACCAAGGGGTCGTTCAGCTTCTCGATCACCGTCTTGTCCAGTTCGGTGTCGCCGCCACAGGTCTCCATCTCGATCTCCTTGCCCAACTCCTGGGAGAGGTCGCGCACCAAGCGCTTGAACTTGCTGAAGGTGCTGCCGATGGGGAGCATGCGGATATTCAAGGCGGTATCCCGCAGTTCGGCGGTCAAGCGCTCCACCTCCTCGGCAATGGCGATGAAGGTGGGGTTGCGCAGGGAGTTAGCCACCTGGGTGAGATGGGCCTGGACCGTGACCATCTCCCCCACCAGATTCA
>CAYSFY010000031.1:22146-31387 GCA_964430285.1 uncultured Desulfobulbia bacterium | reverse complement strand
CGCGGCAACCGGCACCTCCCGGACCGGGCGGCATGACCTGGCGGATTCCGGCTCCTCCGGGCCGACATAGGTCTGGGCCGCCTGGGAGAAGGTGGCTGTTGCCCGCTCCAGGTCGGCCAGACAGGCCAGGCAGCCCGCTTGATTGTTCTCCGCCGCTGCCTGCTCCAGCCTTTTGAGCACCATAAACAAGCACTTGGCCGACAGATTGCCTGCCGCGCCAGCATTGCCATGGGCCAGTACCTTGACCTTGGCCAGGTCGCTGCTGGCAATGGCGCTACGCACGGAGGCAAGCAGATCCGCATTTTGCCTGAGAAAATCGCGAATGATCCGTTTGTACAACGTTTCGTTGCCGCCAAGTCTGGTCACGCCCGCCTTGATGTCCAGTGCCACCTCCCGAGGCTCGCACATCCGTCCCGCGGCGACCAGCGGCAGAGGCGGCGGTTGTCCGCCCTTAAACCAACGGCGGATAATGGTCATCAGCTGTCCGCTGTCGATGGGTTTGCTCAAGTAATCATCCATCCCCGCTGCCAGGCACTGCTCCCGGTCGGTGCTCATGGCATTGGCGGTCATGGCGATGATCGGTAGTCTGACCAGAGGTTTTAGCGCCGTGGCCTCCATCTTTCTGATCTCGCCGGTTGCCTGGTAACCGTCCATGATCGGCATCTGCACATCCATCAACACCAGGTCATAGGGGGCCTTGCCGCTCTCATAATCCCGTTGCACCATGGCCACGGCCTCGGCACCATTTTCAGCCAGCTCGACCTCGACTCCGGCGGTCTCGATGCGCTCGACGATCACGGCGACCTCGACTCCGGTCTGCTCAAGCATCTCCCTGGCCACCTGTTGGTTGATGGTGTTGTCTTCCACCAGCAGGAGGCGGGCGCCTTGCAGATTGACGGCATCTGTTTTGACCGGTCGCATGCCGGGGGCACAGGGCAGGGCAAAGGCCTCAACGATTGCCTGCTCAAGGGTGTGCCGGTTGGTCGGTTTGTTGATATAGGCGTCGATCTCTACCCCCAGGGCTTGGGCCTGCTGCATGGCGGCATGGATGTTGTGTTTGGTGGCGATGATCATCCGGGGCCTGACCGCGAGGGCGAGTTCCGATGCGATGCGGGCCGCCGTTGCCAAGCCGTCCAGGTCCGGCATCTTCCAATCCAGGACCATTAAGCCACAAGGGGGGCTCCATGGGTCTCTGGCCCCGGTACCGAGCAACGCCACGGCCTCTTGGCCGCTGGAGACGGCGGTGACCGCCAAGGAGAGTTTGCTCAGCTGCTCGGCAAGCAAACGGCGGGAGGTGGCATTAGCCATCACCACCAAGGCCTTGACTCCTTGCAACTCGGCCGGCAACAGAAGCGGTGGTTCCTGCCGGCTGGTGTCGATCTCAAACTCGGCGGTAAAGGTGAAGGCACTGCCGTGACCAAGCTCGCTGGTGGCGGTGATCGTCCCCTGCATCATCTCGATCAGACGCTTACTGATCGACAGACCGAGACCCGTGCCGCCGTACTTCCGGGTGGTGGAGCTGTCGGCCTGGGTAAAGGGCGTAAACAGTTGGGCCAACTGCTCGTCGCTGATGCCGATGCCGGTGTCGTGGACCACAAAGCGGAGCAGGACCCGGTTGTCCTTGATCGTCCGCGGACTCACCGTCAGCCCTATTTCCCCCTGTTCGGTAAATTTGATGGCATTGTTTAACAGGTTGGTGATGATCTGCGACAGGCGAAATTGATCACCCTTGAGGAAGCAGGGGCAATCGGCTTGGCGGGAAAGGGTGAGTTCCAGCTCTTTCTCCGCCGCCTTCGGTCCCAGCATGCCGCCGATATTGCCGAACAGTTCATCGAGGCTGAAGGGGAGGGACTCCATGGTGAGTTTATTGGCCTCGATCTTTGAGAAATCGAGGATATCGTTGATCAGGCCGAGCAGGGATTGGGCGGAAAAGGAGATCTTGCGCAAGTAATCCTGCTGCTTCTCGTTTAACGGGGTCATGTGGAACAGCTCGGAGAGGCCGATGATGGCGTTCATCGGGGTGCGGATCTCATGGGACATATTGGCCAAAAATTCGCTCTTGGCCCGATTGGCAGCCTCGGCCTTGCGGGCCATCATCTCGGCCATCACCTTGGCGTCGCGGATCACCTGTTCGGCCTTTTTTTGGTCCGTGATGTCGATAATCACGCCCAGCAACCCTTGGGCGTTGCCTTCGGTGGCCGACAGTTTGGCGGTGGTGCAGATCACGTTTTTGGGGGTGCCATCCTTGGTGGTGATGATGGTCTCGTAGGAGTCCTTGTCCGCGTCGCTACTCAGGAAGGCCTGTTCCCTGAAGTTGAGGTCCCGGGCCACTTCAGCCGCGGTCAGGTCGAAAAAGCTCTTGCCGCTCAGGTCCTCAATGGTCTGATCGAAGAGCATGAAAAAGGCGGTGTTGACCAATTGGAAAGAGCCGTCCGTGGTCTTGAAATAGATGGGCATCAGCACCGAGTTGATCATGGTCTGCAGGAAGAGGCGCTCCCGCTCCAGTTCTTCCTGGGCCAACTTCCGCTCGGTAATGTCACGGATCACCCCCACCGTGCCCAGGTGCTCCCGGCGCTCCTTCTCCTGGCCGGAGCCATAGAGGCCGGAGCTGTTGACCTCGACGATAAAGTCCTGCTGGCTGCCATCGGTGAGCTCACCATAGCGTTTATCCTCCGGGGACTTGGTCCGCAGGCGAATCTCCAGCCCCTTGGTCATCCGTTTGCCGGTGCGGCGCTCATCAAAGAGTTTGGGCTGCATGGGAAATTGCCCACCGGCATTCAGTACGCTCTCCCGGGAGACACGTGCGCTGTCCTCGGGCATGATGATTTCCGCGAAGTGTTTGCCCAACAGCTCTTCCGGGAGAAAGCCCAGCTGGCCCACGGCATCGTTTAGGAAGGTGAAGCGGCCCACTTGGTCAATCTTATAGACAATGTCCGGTATGGTGCTCACCAGGATGCGGAAGCGCTCCTCGGACTCGATCAGGGCCGCGTTGTTTTTGCTGAGGCGTTCGTTAAGCTCCCGCATCTCCACCTGGTTTCGGCGCAGGATCCGGTTTTGGATGAGTGAGTTTTCGTAGGTGGAGAGAAAGAGGTTTAGGATGTGCTGCCGGCTGGCGGAGACGACATGGTTTTGCCCGGCAAAGGTAATCTCAATCGCTTCGGCGTCTTCCTGGGCCAGCAGGGCCTGTTCCCTGGCCTGGTTGAGCAGGAAGACGATCTTCTCCAGCAGGAAGGCGTCCTCGTAGGGTTTGGTGATATAGCCGTCCGCCTTGGCGTTAATGCCATGGATAATGTCCATGGGGTCGGTCAGGTTGGTCAGCAGAATGACGGGGATGCTTTGGAACTCAGGCTCCGCCTTGAGCCGGCTGCACAGGTCGAAACCGTTCATCACCGGCATGGTGATGTCGGAGATGATCAGGTCCGGATGGTGGGTAAGGGCCATGCGTACTCCATCCTGGCCGTTATTGGCCTTGAGGGTGGCGTAACCATCGCCCTGTAAGAGAAACTCCAGGCGGGTGGCTTGGGTAAGACTGTCTTCAACTATGAGAATTGTGGACATCGGTCAAGGTCTCCCTATCATCGTTACCAAGGCTTGGCCAATTTGGCCGGGGGGCAAGATGTAGCTCGCCGCCTGCAGTTTAATGGCTGCCCCCGGCATGCCGTGGACCACGGAACTCGCCATGTCCTGGGCAAAGGTCACCGCCCCCTGGTCATGCATCATCTTCAGTTCGGCGGCGCCGTCGCAACCCATGCCGGTGAGCAGGATGCCGATGGCCCGGTTGCCGTAGTTGTTGGCGGCCGAGTTGAACAGGTGGGCGACCGAGGGCTTGAGGGCGTTGAGGCTGGGACCGTTGGCGTCAAGCAGGATCCGCTGGTTGTCGACCGCGGCCTGGGTACCGTTGGGCACCAGGTAGACGGTCGCCGCTTGCAGGGGGCAATTGTGTTCCGCCACCAGGATCGTGAGGTTGACCTCGGCTGCCAACCAGGTGGCAAACCCTTCCAGAAAGCCGTCGGCGATATGCTGGACAATGACGATGGGTGCGGGAAAGGTCCGCGGCAGGACGGAGAGCAGGGCCTTCAAGGCCGGAGGCCCGCCGGTGGAGGCGCCGATGGCCACCAGCTCGACGGCTGCCTGGCCCGGTCTGAGCAGGGATGGGGGCGGAGATTGGTCGGCAAGGCGTGGGGTCTTTGGCCGGTGGCGGATAATCTTGATCTCCGCCATCAACTTGACGGTGCGGATGAGATTGGTGGCCGCCCGTTGATAGTAAGGGTGGCCGGGCCCGGGGGGTTTGGCCAGGGCGGTGACCGCGCCCGCTTCAATGGCCTTGAAGGTCATCACCGTCTCCCCGGGCTGCCACACCGAGCTGCAGATGATGATCGGCACCGGGTAGCGCTCCAGGATCTTGCCGGTGGCCGTGTAGCCGTCCATCTGCGGCATATTGATATCCATGAGAATGAGGTCCGGGTGCGCACTCTCCAGGACCTGCAAGGCCAGCAGGCCGTTGGCGGCATGGGCGCAGACCCGGATCTCCGGGTCCGACTCCAGGATGAGACGGAGATGCTCGCGGCTGGTCGGTGAATCTTCGACAATCATCACCTTGATCATATGAATTTACCTATTATTTCCAGGAGGTTGCTCTGGTCAAAGTTGCTCTTGACCATATAGGCGTTGGCCCCGGCGTCGATGCCGCGTTCCCGGTCTTCACGAGAGGAGAGGGTAGTCACTAAAATGACCGGCAGATCGGTAAGTCTGGAGTCGGCGCGGATGGCAACGGTCAACTCCAGGCCGCTCATGCGCGGCATCTCGATATCGGAGATCACCAGATCGACGGTGTTGTGCTTGAGGAAGCTTAAGCCCTCCTGGCCGTCAACCGCGGTCTTGACCTGGTAACCGGCCATCTCCAGGATATTCTTCAGCAGGGTCCTGGAGGTGATGGAGTCTTCGACCACCAGGATCGATTTGCGCTGTCCTCCCTCTTGGCGGGGGTCGTCCGTGGCGCCGAGATTGCCCATGCTCCCCGTGGTGGCTGTGCGCAGCAGGTCCCGGACATGGAGGATGGGCACGACCTTGCCGCTGCCGAGGACGGTACAGCCCGCCAGATTGTTCACCCGCCGCAGCTGTTTGCCCAGATCCTTGACCAGCACCTCCAGTTCCTCGACCACCTCATCCACCTTGAAGCCCATGCGCAGGGCAGCGGAGGCCAGGACCACGACCTTGAGGCTCTCCTCTTGCTTGGCACCGCAAGCCGTCAAGCCCAGGACCTCATCCAGCCCCACCAAGGAGAGGGGCTTGCCCTGGTAGGGGAAGGTGGTCCGGTTTTCCACCGTTTTCAGTTGCTCTCGTTTGAGCTTCAAGACCGCGACCACCTGGGAGCTGGGCAGGATGAACAACTCGGCCCCGACCTGCACCAGGACCCCGCGAAAGGTGGACATGGAGACCGGCAGCCGCATGGTGAGGCCTACCCCGTGACCCGGCCGGTTTTCCAGGGAGAGCACCCCGGCCAGCTCTTCCACCGCCTCTTGGACAATGGCCATGCCCAACCCCCGTCCGGAGAGTTCGGTGACGATGGGGGCGGCGCTGACCCCGGAGGCAAAGATCAGGGCGGCGGCCTGACGGTCATCGATATCCTGCATCTGCTCCTTGCCCACCACCTTCGTGGCCATGGCGCTCTCCCGGATCTTGGCCAGATCAAGGCCAGGACCGTCATCTGCCACCAGGATCTCGACCTTGTCCCCCTCCATCTGGGAGACCTTGACGGTGATGGTGCCTTGGGCCGGTTTACCTTTCGCCTGGCGCGCGTCGGGATACTCGATGCCATGATCAACGGCATTGCGCAGCAGGTGCACCAGGGGGTCCTTGATCCTCTCCAAAATGCGCCGGTCCACCTCAATCTCCCCCCCGTGGATCCGCAATTCGACCTCTTTTTTCTGTTGCTTGGCGATCTCCCGCACCATCTTCGGGAACAGGGAGAGCATGGTGGCGCAGGGTTGCATGACCACGCCCTTGGCCTCATCCAGCAGTTCATCCACCATCCGGGTCAAGGCGCGGTGGTTTTGCTCCTGGGCATGGCCCAGGGTCTTGATATCCTGGCCCAGGGTGGAGATGAAATCGTTGGCCCACTCCAGAAACCGCCAGATCTCCGGGGTATAGGGCGGGGCGTCGGAAGCATTGCCGGCGCCCATGGCCTGGGCCTCCTTGCGCAGTTGGCGGAGCTGTTTGTCCGCGCGGCGCCATTTCTCCCGCCACAGGTCAACGGTCTGGCTGACCTGCTTCAAGTCATGGAGATGGCGGCTGCCGGTGAGCTTCAAGGCAATCATCTCTTCCGCGTGCAGCAGCAGGCTGCCTAGCTTGGCCGTATCGACCCGGATCTGCCGCTCCGCACTCCCTTTGGCTGCGGGGGGCGGGGCCTGCACCTCGTGCTCGGTGGGCGAGGGTGGGGACGGTGCTGGCGCGGCCAAGGGGGCGTTGCTGTCCCGCGGCTGTGGTGGTTGCCCCTGGCGGTGGGCCTTCTGTTGGGGGCTCGGCAGGGGTTGGGTGGTGGTCGCTACAGGTGGGGGCATCGCCTCTTGCCCGCCAGGGGGTGTTGTCGCCGTTGCCGACACCCCCTGGGCCGCGCTTCTGGCTTCAAGGGTGTTGAGCAAGGCCAGGATCCTCTCCTGTGCCACCGGGCACTGGGTCGGTTCCGGAGCTGCCACGATGGTCTCGATGCAAGTAATCGCCTCCAGCAGGGTCTCGAAGAGTTCCGGCGAGATGGTCGTCGCCCCTTGCTTCAACAGGCTGAAGATCCCCTCCACGGCCTGACAGATGGTCTCGATCTGGTTATAGTTGACCGCCCGGGCCGCCCCCTTCAGGCTGTGGAATTCACGGTAGACCTTTTCCATGACCCCCCGGTCATGGGTGGCCAGGCCCGCCTTCTCCAAATCGAGCATCATGGCGTTGATGGCGGTCAGCCGTTCCGCCGACTCTTCGGCAAAGGCCTGGCGCAGTATGATGAGCAGTTCCTGTTCGTTCATGATCTTGACCCGGGGAGGGAGGCGGTGCTGCTTGCGGCGGGAAGCGGCGAACAGGCCGTGACCATGGGCCAAGGCCAACGGCTCGGGTGTGCCATCCGGAACAACCGCGTGGAAACCACGGTCAGCTTATACTTTGAAGGCGGCAAAGAGCTCCTGCAGGCGGTTGCTTAAGGCGGCCATGTTTTTCGCGGACTCCTCCAACTGTTTGGCCCCGTCGACATTCTGGCTGGTGGCCTGCTTGATGTTGGCAATGGCCTCCACCAGTTGGTCCATGCCGATCAGCTGCTGATGGCTGGAGGCGCCGATCTGCAAGGCCGCTTCCACGGATGAGGTGACCCGCTCCCCCAGGGTGTCAATGGTCCTGCCCGCCTCATTCACCAATAACAGACCCGCGTCCACCGCCTTGTTGCCCCGCTCGGTGGCCATCACCGCGGAGGAGGTGGCCTTCTGAATATCATTTAAGATCATCTTGATCTGGGCGGTGGCCGCCTTGGATTGCTCGGCCAGATTCTTGACCTCCTGGGCCACCACGGCAAACCCCTTGCCGTACTCGCCGGCCTTGGCCGCCTCAATGGAGGCATTGACCGACAACAGATTGGATTGGTCGGTGATGTCATTGACCGCCCCGATAATCTCGCCGATATTCTTGGTCTGCTCGTTTAGCTTGACGATGCTCTCGGCCACGAACTCCATCTCCTCATTGACCTTGGCCATGCCGCCCATGGACTTGTCGGTGGCGGCCTTGCCATCCAGGGAGATCTGTCCCATCTGCTCGGCCCCTTGGGACATCTGTTCGGCCTTGTCGTTGGAGAGACGAGCGGTGTGGCGGATCTCTTCCACCGTGGTGCTCACCTCGGAGATGGTGGTGGAGGTCTCGGCCGCGCTGGTCGCCAACTGGGTGGCCGTGCTGCTGATCTCGCTGATCGCCGCCGCCACGGTGTTGATGGCCCCTGCGATCTCCTGGGTCTGTTGGCGAATGCCGGCCTGCATGGTGCGAAAGGCCTTGATCAAATCGCCGATCTCATCGCGACGGTCGTGGAGATCGAAGCTGACGGTCAAATCACCCTCAGCCATCTTGCCCGATTTTTCCGTCAACTCGATCAAGGGGGCGGTAATGCCCCGGGTGATGATGGCGCTGATGGCGATGGCCACCAGGACCGTCACACAGGAGATCAACAGCATGGCCTGCTTGACCTCCTCCTTGGTCAGGGTGGCGTCGTGGTAAAAGGTCTCGGCCGATTTACTGGCAAAATCAACCACGTCCACCATCTGATCCTCCACCTCGTCGACCTGGTCGGAGGCCTTGCCCAGGATCACCGCCACCGCCTCCTGACGGCGATCGGCCTTGATCAGGTCGAAGGCCTCCTGGCGCATGGGCTGCCAGTCGAGAAAGGCCTTCTCGATCTCCTGGACATGGAACTTCTCGCCCAGAAAGCGCTCCGACACCAGTTTGAACAAGGTCATGGTCTGCTCATGGAGGAGGGCCACCTTCTCTTGGGCCTCCTTGACCTCGGCCGCGGTCTGGGCCAGGGCCACATCCTTCATGATGCTCCTGATCTCCAGCACATTGGCCCGAATCTCCCGGGTGGCATTACTCACCGCCATGGGGTGTTGGTACAACTCGGAGGTGAGTTCGGCAATGGTGTCGATCTGGTGTGCGCAGTAGGCGCTGATCCCGATCAACAAGATCACCAGCGTGCCGAAGGCAAAGGCCAAACGGGAACCAATCTTCAAATTCAAGAGCTTCATCTGTTATCGTCCTTGGTTAATGGTTGATCAACATTTTGGGATCGGTGAGCAGTTTCATGGCATCCAGCACGGTTACACTCTCGTTGCTCACCCCTTTCAGGTACTCCTGACGTACCCCGGTCAGGGTAGGCAGCGTGGCCTGCAACTCGTCTTCGCCAAGGCGGCTGACACCTTTGACCTCATCCGCCAGGATGCCGAACTCCATCTCGGGCGAGTGCAGGATGATGACGCGATTACGGTTGTTCAGCCCCTGTTGCGGCAGATCAAAAAAGGTTTTCAGGTCGATGACTGAAATGATTTGCCCCCGGACATTGATGATGCCGAGGATGAATTTCGGTGTCCCGGGCAGGGGGGTCAACTCCGGCAGGGGGATGACCTCCTGGATATGATGGAGCTCCATGGCGTATTGCTCGCGGCCGAGGGTGAAGCGGATGACCTCAAGGGTCGGCGAGCTGCTGCCCCGCGTGGTCGGCAGCCGG
>CAYSFY010000031.1:1151-22136 GCA_964430285.1 uncultured Desulfobulbia bacterium | reverse complement strand
GGTCCATTCGCCGCGCTCGCGGGCGGCGAAGATCTCCGCGGCCCGGGCCTTGAGGATGCGGCTCATCTCCGCGTCCGGCAGGGGACTTTGCGTCTCTGGCATTTGGTTGGCGGGGGTCATGGTAAGGGGCCTCTTGGGGATCGGTTTATGTAACAATACAGGCCATAGACGGTCAGACTGTAGCCTGTAGGCGCTGTTAGGCCGCGGCAACGGAAAAGGAGAGAGGCCCGTTGTCTGGGGCCATCATGGCGCCCTTGTTTGCTAGCAGCCTACAGCCTGCCAAGCTACAGCCTAACAGTGCTACCGCCTAGCCGGCATGGTGCAGCATGGCCTTGGCCAACTCAAGAATTCTGCCGGCGATCATCTCATCCGCGAAAGGGAGGTGGGCCTCCTTGTCGACCTTGGCCAACAGTTCGCAGGCAATGGCGAGGTGCCGGCGTCGGGCGTCCATCTCCTTGACCAGGCTGCCGAGATGGAAGTGGGCCATGACAAAATCCGGGTCCAGATAGATGACCTTGCGCATATTGTACACGGCTCGGTCGCTGTCGCCAAGCTCCTGGCAGATCATGGCCACATTAAAGTAAGGGTCGGGGTTGAGCTTGTCGGCCAGAATGGCCTGCTGACACAACTCTTCAGCCCTTTCCAGATGGCCCTGGTCGCAGTTTATTTGCGCCAGCAGCGACAGGGCTTTGCCCAGCAAGGCACTATCCGTTGCTGCGTCTAGTTCCCTCTTGATTATGCGATTGAGCAGGCCCTCGGCCAGCTCATAGCGCTTGCCCTGATAGTGTTCCCGGGCCTGGTGAAAGAGTTCCCTGTCCGGCAACGGTTGGGGCGGGGGGGCAGGGGGACGGGCGGTTGATCGCGGCCGGTGGCCCGCCCGGGGTGGTCCCGGGCCTCTCTGGGTGCAGGTCGTAGCCCTGGGGGCGGTTGACGGCGTGGGGTGGGCAGGGTGATCACTGGGGCAAGGAGTGAAGGGGGGGGCAGCCGGAGCCGCCGGCAACGGGGTCGCGCCCTCCGCCGACTGGGGCTCGATCTTTCTGAAAAAGAGGAAATCGGCCATGCGTTCGGGCCGCAGGCTCTCTTGATGCACGATCCCCGCCTCGCAGGGGCTGACGATCAGCCACCCCCCCGGGGCCAGCCGCTGGCTGAGGGTAGAGATGATCTGCTGTTGGCGGGGGGGGGCAAAGTACATCAACACGTTACGGCAGAAGATGACGTCAAAAGCGGCCTCCTTGGCAAAGGGCGGCGGATAGTCCAAGCGGGAGAGGTTGAGGTGGGAGAAGGAGACCATGTCGATAATCCGCTGGTGGAGCGAAAATTGGTTCGCTGCCGCGCTGGTAAAGTACAGGCTCCGTAGCCAATCGGGGGCACTGGGGAAGGACCATTGGCTGTAGCTCCCGCTCCTCGCTTTGTGCAACTGCTCGTGGTTGATGTCGGTGGCCAGGATGTCAATCCGCTGCTGCCAATCTTTGGGCAGCTGATCAACGGTGATGGCGATGCTGTACGGTTCCTCGCCGCTGGCACAGGCGGCGCTCCAGATGGTGAGCCGTTGCTCTGCGCGTTCCCGGCAGGCCGCGACCCTCTCCGGCAGGATGCTGTTTTTTAAGCAATCAAAGACCGGGTGGTCGCGCAAGAAATAGGTCTCGCCCACGGTCAGGTATTTGATCAGCAGCTCTATGCGTTGCCGCTCATCCGGGTCGGCGAGCAACCACTCCAGGCAGGTATCAGCCGAGGCAAAGCGGTTCTCCTTGGCCATGAGCGTAAGGGTACGCTCGAGATCGGCAAACCGCGTCTCGGGAAAATGAAGCCCTGTCTGTTGATCGATCAGGGCGCTCAAGCGGTGGAGGAGATTGTCTGAAACCATGGAGGGCGTACGAGTAGGGGCGGTGACGAAGAGGGGTCAGTTGTCGAGAACTTTGATGTCAAAAATGAGGATGGTTTGCTGCCGGTGCTTCCCCACCCCGGCCAGATAGCGTTCCAGTCCCGGGTAGAGTTGCGATGGGCTTTGGTACTGTTCCGGGACCAGGGAGAGTACCCCGACAACGGTATCGGCGATAAAGGCCATTTGGCGTTGGCCGTTGACAATCACGATGCGGTCATCAAGGGCGATCGTCCTTGCCGGCAGATGGAACCGTTTGCGGATGTTGAATACCGGCAGGGTCTCCCCCCTGATGTCGATGATCCCTTGGACCAGTTCCGGCCCCTCGGGCAGCTGGGTTAATTGCATGGCCCGCACCACCCGCCCCACCCGGTTGACGTCAAAGGCAAACAGTTGATCGTCCAAGCTGAAAACAAAGAAATCGTAGTGGTCCATGATGGTCTGCCGTTTGCGGGTTTGGGAGGGGATTTTATTGCTCGCGCCACAGGCCATCAGGATACAGGGCGCGGGGCGTGAGGTTCAAGGTTTTATTGCGGTTGGCGTCATTTGCTTGCCTCCGGCGCTTGTTCAGCGGGGGCGGGGTGAAAGCCAATCCCGCTTACCGCGGCACGCGCGGCAGCGGTGGCGATGTCGGCCAGGGGGTGGTGGCTGAAGCCCGGGGGTGGGCCGCCCAGGACCATGTCCACCACCTCCGCCGGGTCCAGCATCTCCTCGGGGGTCGATGGCAGCAAATCCCTGGAGGCGTCGTCCACCAAGCGGAGGATGCCGGCGGTGAGCAGTTGGTCCACCACCTGCTGCACCAAGGTCTCCGGTTGGCCGATGGTTCTAGCGAGATCGAGGCGGCTGACCAGGCGGCGCTGCCGGAACTCCTGGTGGACATGTTCGACAATGGCAAAGGCGATACTCATGCGGGTGGCGGCGTTGGCATTCCGGGCGTGGGGCAGGTACCAGCGCCAATTCTGCAGGGCGTAGGTAAGGACCGCGCCGGAGAAAAAGACCAGCCACCCCAGGTACATCCATAGGGCAAAGAGCGGCAAGGTGGCAAAGGAGCCGTAGATGGCGTTGCTCTTGGCCACCCCCACCTGGAGTTTAACGTACAACACCTGGATGAGGAACCAGCCGCAGCCGCTGATCACGGCGCCGCTGACAGCGGGCAGGAAGCGTACCCGGGCGTTGGGGATGAAGCGGTAGAAGATGGTGAAGACCCCCACCACCATGCCCATGGGCAGGAGGGCCAGCACCAGATGCCTAAACCAGGCCACCGGCAGGATGGCCTGGATCTGTTCGAAGATGTGTGGGCTCTGCAGGGAGGCCTCCACGGCAAAGGCCATGTTCACGGCCAAGGGCATGAGCAGCATGAGGGCCAGGAAGTCGATCAACCGCCTGCCAAAGGGGCGTCCTTCCTGGGTGTGCCAGATTGTGTTCAGCGACTGCTGGAGGCTCCCCAGCACCGTCACCACGGCAAAGAGCAATCCCAACACCCCGAAGGCCCCCAAGGCCGTGAAGTCGGTCTTCTCCACGTAGTCGAACAGGGTGTCGGCGGCCCGGCGCAGGTGTTGGGTGAAGGTTTGCTGGGGTGGGCTGATGGGGGTATCCGTACTCTGCCCGGGCTCGGGCTGGCCCAGGGTGGGCGCGGGGGGGACGGCCGGGGTGGTGTCAAAACCCGGAATATAGGCTTGGTCGATGGAGTCGATGTAACGGTAGGCCGCCGTGCGCATCTGCTTGCCTGCCCCGATCCCCTTAAGCACGGCGGTGCCCAGGGCGAGCACCGGCACCAGGGCGAGGATGACTGTAAAGGTAAGGGCGCTGGCCCTGAGCGGCACCATGCTCACCTGGAACTCGCGGCAGGTGATCCACAGGACCCTGGGCAGAAAGCGGGCCATGGCCGTGGTGCCCATGCCTCGCTCCATGGGGTCGAGCCACAGCCAGTTGATCAGGCGTTGCCAGAGGCTATGCCGCCGAGGCGGGTGTGGATGGGATTCCTGTTGGGGCATGGTTGATTACTGGCCGAAAGGCACGGGGATGGTGTGCTTCACCCTCGTGGCCGGGCTTTGCTGGGCTGGCTGCCGGCTGTCGGTGGCCGGTGTTTTCTGTTTGGGCATCAGTTGGTCAGGCATGCGTTTTTGCAGTCGGGTTGGCGACCATCCTTTTCATAGTCGTTGGATTGGTCGGCCATTGCAATCATTTTTTGACGGTCTCGCAAAAACCGCTCAACCGTCGTGGGCACGCCCCGTAACATATTGAAATTACATCGGCAGATGGTCAGCTTCACGGCTTTTTGCGATGCCACCATTTTTTCACTGCCGTGGCCTTTGCGGGCGTTTGCTGACGGGGCCTGTCCTCACTCTCGGTCTTGCGAAAAAAAATTGACGTTGTCCCCTTTTCTGTGGGCATAATAGATGATTACCACGCTGTGGCTGCCGCTGGCCCGGTCGTGGGCCTGAAGCCAAGTGACTCACTGACGCTGGCTAAGCCGTTGGAACAAAATAACTCCGCCGTTCACAATAGCCCAAACGGCATAAGGAGCCGTAAGGTATTGAACCAAACTGTGCAAGTTATACCGTGACGGCTCCTAATCTGCCTGGGTCATCCTCCCTACCACCGGACACGAAGGAAAACGAGATGAGAATCCATTGGAAAATTACCCTGCTGTTGGTCGCCGCCCTGCTGTTTCTGGGGCTCTTTTCGGCCTTTGGTACCTATTTGCTCCTACAGCCCTATACGCAGCAGGAGCTTGTCGCGTTTAAGCAGAACAAGCTGGAGGAGGCTAAACAGCATCTGCGAGATCAGGTGGAGATCGCGGAGGGGGTTATCCTGGAGGGACTTACGCTGTCCAAGGCCGGAGAGATGGATGAGGCCCGGGCCAAGGAGCGGGTCTTGGCGACCTTGGCCACAATGCGCTACGACAACGGGGCCGGCTACTTCTGGGTGAACGATATCTCCCAGCCCATCCCCGTCATGGTCATGCATCCCATCTCGCCTGGCTTAAACGGTAAAAAGTTGGATGACCCCAAATACAACTGTGCCATGGGCAAGAAACAGAACCTCTTCCAGGCCATGGTCGAGGTCACTGCCCGGGATGACCAAGGTTACGTCGATTATCTGTGGCCCAAGCCGAATAAGGACGGGGTGAGCGAGGCCCTGCCCAAACTCTCCTATGTCAAGCGCATTGCACCCTGGGGCTGGATTGTGGGCACAGGGGTCTATATCGATAGCATTGACGCGGCCGTGGCGCAAAAAGAGGCGGACTCCGCCCGGAACTTTGCGGCGGTGATCAGCAAGATTCTGCTCATGGACCTGATCATCCTGGTCGGAGTCGCCATCGCCATGGGCCTGTTTGTTATCCGCACCATCGGCAACCCCATCCTGGGCCTGGTCCAGTTCGTCAACGAGGTCGCGGGGGGCAATCTCTCGCGGGGGCTCACGGAGACCCGGCAAGACGAGGTCGGCCTGACCATGGCCGCGATCTCCAACATGGTCAGGAAGCTTGGCACCATCTTCAAGGCCTCTGCCAACAATGCGGACACCCTGACCCTCTCCTCGGCGGACCTCTTGGAGATCTCCACCGATCTCTCCGGTGGGCTCACCTCCATGGCTGACCGCTATACGGCCATTGCCGGCGCCGCGGAGGAGATGAGGGCGAATATGCAGAGCATCGCGGCGGCCATGGAGGAGTCGTCGGCCAACATCTCGGTGATTGCCGGCTCGGCGACCAACATGGAGCGGGGGATCGACACCATCTCCATGAATACCGAAAAGGTCAAGCAGGTGACCGAGGAGGTGGCAACCATGGCCGCCAGGACTACCGCTCTACTGGCCGATCTGGGTGGGGCCACCGAGGAGATCACCAAGATCTCCGCGACCATCACCGAGATTTCGGAAAAGACTAATCTTTTGGCCTTAAACGCCACCATCGAAGCCGCCCGCGCCGGTGAGGCAGGCAAGGGTTTTGCCGTGGTGGCCAGCGAGATCAAGGAGTTGGCCAACTCGGTGGCCAGCTCCACCAAGGAGATCCGCGGCAAGGTCAACCGGGTGCAGGCCACGACCTCCGCCACGGTCAAGGATATCCAGGCCATCATCACCGGCATTGATAGCGTCAATCATCTGGTGGCGGGCATCGCCACCGAGATTGAGGGGCAGAAAGCGGCCACCCGCGAGATCACCCAGAGTATTGGACAGACCTCCCAAGGGGTCAACGAGATCTCCATGAACGTCACGCAATCCACCCAAGCCAACCGCTCGGTGGCCGAGGACCTGGCCCACATCACCGATGTCTCTCACCAACTCAACAGCGCTTCCCTGGAGTTGAAGGACTTGTCCTACGATATCAACGTCATCGCCCAGACCCTCAGTACTTCGGTCCACCAGTTTGACTTGGGCGAGAAAAAATTTGACATTGCCGCCATCAAGCGCGCCCATCTGCGCTGGAAAAAGAACCTGGTTACCGTCCTCTTGGGCAAGAAGAAGATCCGGGCCGACGAGGTCACCCATCACACCAAGTGCGATTTCGGCCAGTGGTATTTCGGCCAGGGACAGCTCTTTGCCTCCATGGAGCTGTTCCAGGAGATCGGTAGCCACCACGAGCATGTCCACTCCTATGCCCGGGAGATCGTGGAACTCTACAACGCCGGCAAAGTGGAGGTGGCCGAGCGGCGACTTGCGTCCTTTGAAGAGGCACGTAAAAAGTTGTTCGCCTGTTTGGATCAGATGTATCTCTCGTAAGGGCATCGGCCACGAATAAATGTTCCGGGGGTGCACCGGATTCCGGTTGGGATCAATTTTCGTCCAGGTAAAAACCTCTATTCACTTCCTTTTCAGCAGGGCACCCCAAATCACCAGTTCAAGCCGGGAGTCGAGTTCGAGGATATTCTGCATCTCTATGTGTTCGACCGGCAACTCCGTCTTCTCATTCTCGATGCCATTGAACGGATAGAGGTTGCCTTACGAGCTCGGATGACCAATGTTCTTGCCGCGCATCATGGCCCGCATGCCTATTTCGATAAAAATATTTTCGACACGCGGTATGACCACGGCTGGCTGATTGAACAGATCCGGAAGAAATGTGGCGACAGTCAGGCGGAAACGTTTATCCCGCATTATCGCGGCAAATACTCCAACCCTGAACTGCCGCCCATCTGGATGATCATGGAGATCCTCACCTTTAAAGAGGTTTCCGTCCTTTTCCAAAATCTCAGGCTTAAAGACGACAAGAAGGCCATTGCCGGTTTCTGGCAGTTGGACGATACGGTTTTACGCTCCTGGTTTCGGGCACTGTCCGACCTGCGCAATGTTTGCGCCCATCATTCCCGCACCTGGAATCGTGAGTTCGGCAGTCGTCCGCTAGTCCCGAAAAAACCTCCGCGGCAATGGCCAGATCTCAACCGCCCTTTGCATGACCCCCACGTCATAATCAGCCGGCGGTTGTATTATCTGCTGGTTGTCATTGAAACACTTCTTCGGAAAATAAATCCGGGTTCCAGATGGCACGAACGGCTTTTTTGCCTTATGCAGGGGCATCCTGAAGTCAGCAAGGCACACATGGGCATGCCCGATGGGAAGAGGCTAAACGTATCCGGTCGATACTGAAGCCATCAAGGCGCCACCGGACAACACCCCAGCCTGCAGATTTCAGGGCCGGGTCGATCAATTCCGCACGGGTTTCAACTTCGTTCAGCATCACAGACTCTCCTGTACCCCATTAAACAGGACCTGATGTAATTTGGCCACTGCGGCGCGGCGATCAGCTCCATCCATTTTCTCTAAATTGAGCATCTTCCAGCGCACGGAAGGCAACTCTTCCACATGGTCAAGCTTCAATAAACGCCAGTTCGGCGCTCCTTCCTTGAACCCGAGCAAAAAACGGCGATGGGCGTCGGTTAAGCGCCGGTTGATTTCCGAGATCAGGTCCAGGCGGGCGCTTTCCAGCGCCTGTAACGATACCGGCTGCCGGGTCATGCCGATAAATTGGTGTTGATAAATTTCCCCGAGTTCAAGCAGGTTTGGGGCAAGCAATTTTACTATAGGCTGATTACTGCTGATCAGATAGGCGATAAACACTTCCAGTAATTCATCCGATATGCCCTCGGCTTCCATCAGGCACTTTACATCAAAAAAATCCCTTGGATGCTGGCGATCCAGTGCCGCGCAAATCTTGCCTGCATAGAGATCGTCCACATGGACAACCTGGCACTCGGCAAAGCCGAATCGCTCTTCAACCGCCGGGACCACCTGGCGTATTGAGGCCTCCCGAACACAACCGCGAGTTACCGGCGAGGCCTCGATCTTGATTTTTACCTGACCGAGCTTGATCTGCAACTTGGTGATCTGTTCATCGGCGCGTTGCTGCAAGCACTCCACACGCGTACCCTTCAGACCTTTTTCGATTCTTGCCGCAATGCGGGACAAGGCACGACTGATCTCTGCAAGGCTTTGCGACCGGTCATGTACGGGCAAGTAGGTCAGGTCGATATCTACGGACAATCTCGGCAAATCCCTGACAAAAAGATTAATGGCCGTTCCACCCTTCAGGGCAAACACCGCTTCCTCCGCCACATATGGCAGCGCCCCAAGCAACAGCTTCACCTGCTGCTCGTATAATGAGGCATCAACCGGCAATGAAGGCCTCCGGTACCGTGATTTGGAAGTCCTTGTTCAGATGTCCGCCCTTGACAATCTGCCGTTTGCCGCGGCCGATATCAATGGCGTTAAGGTCGAGCCGTTTCAGCCAGGGATGGCGATGATATGTCGTCAGAAACAGGAACAAACGTTTCACCTTCACCCGAGTGCAGCCTTCAAGTAACTGTTGGATCATTGCCGGCCGCAGTACAGTCAGGCCGGCAAAAAGTTCCGCCGCATAGGCAAAGCTCGCTGCCGTTGCATCAACCTCACTCAATATCTCCATGATGGCGCGTTCCGGTGCGGATACCGGCAACTGCCAGTCGCGCACTCCGGTTTTGGCCATGGTGAGACCTGTCCGGCAGGCGGATTCATCAAACAATTTCGTGTGGTGAAGATTTAGAGAAGGTTGCAGCTCAAGCTGCCCGACCCAGCCGGGTAGTTTCCCGCCGCACCAGACGTGGATTTCCGCTTCTCCCCCCAGCGGCAGATAATGCGCATCACCGGAACGGTTCAAGGCCGATATGCCGCCAACATGCACGGGCTGGTGATCGAGCTGCGAAAGACCGAGCACCACACCTTCCCAGTTCACCGGACTGCCGGGCAGGGCATAGCACCCGTGCGCCAACTTCTTGAGCCAACCACTCATCACATATTTCCGCACCAGTTGCGCCGAGATGCCCCTGGCCTTCATCCAGGCGCTGGAGGCGGCAACTCCTTCCGGCAAAAGATTGAGCAGTTGGTTTAATTTTCTGTCATTAGATAAACCCATAGACTACTTTGTAGAGAATTTTTAAACCAATCGCAAGTGCTGGTTTAAAAAATATCGAAACAATAAGCCGCAGGGGTAGTTCTGGGATCAATAACAAACCAGGAAATATTTGTTGCTTCTGTCTGGTTCTATCGAAAATGGATGGGTAGCAGTAACTCGGGGGAAGCCGGGGAACGGAGGGGAAAGGGGTCAGACGTAAACATTCGGCTCACCCTCATATCTGCGAGCGACAAACTACAAACCCTTTCCCATTCTTTCGGTCTGATCTTATCACTGCCTTTGATCTAACAATTGGAACCGCCAGTTTCTTTATTTCCTCAAATGCACTTTCCGTCGCGATTACAAGCCAACCCGCAGAGCATGTGTCGCTCCGTGGAGGCTGCCGATCTAGCGCGCCATCCTGCCACCAAATACTTTCTACTGTCGTAACACCACGTTGGTCTTCCCAGCGGAACAACCCACTCGGACAAGGCTTCCAACCGAAATGCAACGCGATTTTTGGATTAAAAGCTAGCCATTCGTGACCACCGAGTTCTACTGCGCGTGGATTTCCATAAAGGACTATTGTAGGGGCATTTGCAATATTGAGATTCGGATAATCTTCAGCAACCCAATGGTAATTGTAAAAAAAGAAGTCCCAAGCATCATACAGAGTATCAGGCGTCGGCCAATCAGGGTGACATAACATGCCAAATCTGTATTCAGTTGGAGTTTCCCAAGACAGATGTCGAATCCGCGTGAGTTCTGCCAGAACTACATGGCCACCAGAGCGGAGACGATCGGGCATTGATGGGAAAATGCCTCCACCTTTGTCTAGCCAATTTTTATCGCGATCCAAACCCATTTCATCTCGTTCTGGCACTAAAATTTCCCCTGGTCTAATTTGCGGCTCTTTGCAGGTCATGGTCTTATCATACCTTCTCATTGACCGTTGGATAAAAACAAGAGCCTTGCTATCCAACTTTTCTGCATCAGCTAGTTCTGCCGCCACATGATGTAACGCACGTAATGCTTGCTGTGGTCGAAGTCGGTGGTAAGTGAATTCTAAATCTGCCGCCTTTAACCAACTTTTCATAATTTCTTCGGCCTTCTTATTCCACTGTTCTTTCGGAGACAGCGTTGTCATGAGTATGGCCGCCCTGTGAATCAAATTCTCGAAGGGGACATCCGACATTTCAGCAAGCAGCTCGAACTCATCTCCGAAAGGGCGTGTCATTTCCAAGGGATCATCACTGTCAGGATAAGAAGCTCCAGGCGGGAGGGCATTAAACGGTATAAGCTCATCTTTTGTCGTAAAGTCTGGCAACTCCATGGAATAGATTATCGCCAATTGTTTGTAGCCTGGCCGCTTGTACGAAATATTCAGACGTTGAGCTAAGTTGGCGGCCATTGTACGGATGACAATATTCGGTGAAACACACATGTTGCTGATTTGAGGAGCAAACATGCCAACATATTGCGGACGTTGCTCAAGAACAGATTCAAACACTGCTAGCGTATGGCAAACCTCAGTTTCCGTTCCGTTAAGCAAGATTTTCAATAGTGACGAAGATTCGGTGTCATATGCCGGGCCGAGACAGATTGCACACAAGGCGCGGTGGCATTCTTCACGAACTTCAGTGATTTCAATTGATATCGTATCCGATATTAGTTGAAGCAAAACGGTCTGCCAGGATTTGTTGTTTTCTCCAATCATTGGCGGTAAGGTTTTGGTGTCAGAGAATTCATGAAGTTGATATACATGTTCACGAATTTCCCGCCAAACTTCATCAATTGGCGTCTCCACGAAGAGCAGTGGCAGGAACTCCTCAATATCAAGCAAAAAAGTGCTAGGATAACGAAAACTTGACAAATAGTCTTTAATTAGCAGATCATAGGCTTTTTCGCGCCCTTCATCAGCATTGAAGTCGATAAATGCTTGTACTGCTGTTAACCGAGTATCGCCATCGAACCGACGAATCCACCCATGCGGATCTGACTGGTCTAGCATTGGTTGCAGCATAGCCCTACCTTCATCTGTGCAGCCTAATGCCTTTAGTCGTTTTGCGAATAAAATGTTGACCGTTGATCGCGGCTCAAACCTTTCGAGGGCTTTTTGAAGTGCCCTGATCTGCGTCAATTCCAGCGTTTCAATAATTTTTGTAACAGCTTCATGCCACCTAAAATACTTTACCTCTTCGCATCCCTCTATAAAATCCAGGAGATCTTGTCCCGTTGTTATCCGCAGCAGCGCGTCTCTGTTAGTAAGCTTTTCTCCCGATTTCAAGTGCACTGTCAGGTCAGAATCATACCTGTTTTCCCGCGTATCCTGCTTCAGCTTGTTCTGAAAATGAGATGCATCAACCCCAGCAGCTTGCAGCCCGTCGATGAGGCCTCGCCACCATTCCGCTCTGTCTGAAGGAAAGGCTTTCGTTTCAACTGCTTTTTCAAGAATATGCAACAAAGCATTAGCCGTGGAGGGTGATGTTTTTACAGCGGCTTGCTGCGAAAGGAGTTTTGCCAAATCGTCCGGGACGCTTCCTGCGAAAGGAATCAACAGGTGACAGGTGAGAATGAAGACAAGTTCAATCGGCGCTTCAGGCGATGAAGCCGCAGCGGACAAGATTCCTTCTAATGCATTCGTGTAATGAATGCTGTGATTCGTCAGCAACCAATCCTTGAGCTGCAGGGCATAAGCAGGATGCCATTGGGCGACCAGTGTCATGAGATCAACTGCGGCATCCCGTGTGCCACGACATCTCCCCGTATCTTCAAGAACGAGTAGGGCACTGGCAAAGCGTCGAATATCTTCTGCGGTTGATCCTGGCAGCGAGGCGGTGGTCCTAGCCAGCAAATCAACCCAATTAGAAAATTGGAAGTCCTTCTCATAAATGATCCCGAAACTGTGATAGAACAATCGTGGAAGCAACGCCATAGCTCTTGATGATTGTTCGGCTTTCAGCCAAGCGAAAGCCTGTTTCGAGTACTCGGAGGCAAGAGAAGAAACGTCGTCCGACACCCCATAGAGTTTTTCGATATCGGCTAATCGCTGAGCTAAATTTTCCGTTGAGCACCCGCCTTTGTCGTATAACTCCAGTGCAATGGTCCGCCGCAAGCCGGGTTCCCAGTAATGAGGCTCTTTCTGCCACAGGCGGTCAAATTCCTCGCCCAAGGCAAATAAGGCTTCCTGTCCATGTTCCGCAACGGCATGGATGACAAAAGTATAGAAATCATGAGTCGTTCTCTTGTACGCGTACCAACCCCAATCATTGGTCTCTTGCCAACCTCTGGAAAACAGGCGCAATGTTGGATATAACTCGCGAATTATCGTGGCAGGAAGCAGCGTTATTCCCGCCCAAGCCTGTCCCCAGATGTTAGCAATTATCACAAGGCAACGCTCAAAAAGAACTCCGCCCCGCCTTCGGGCTTCGGTGCCGTCAGGAACCACTTCTGTCGGGTTTTTTGGCTGTCCGAGCATTGCTAGCATTCGGTTCAGCCGGATACGGTGCGAAAATGCGGTTAAATTCTGAGAATCCGTTCCACTTAAAGAAATATCTTGTAGTTGAGGTTGTGGTACTTCTGATAACAATTTGGCTGCTGCTTCTTTATCATTACGGATGTGATACAGGAATTCAGCAAACCTGAGTTTGGTGAACGGTTCAGAATTCTTACTGCTCAGGAGGCGATCAAGGGCCTCGCTTGCCTTCTCCAGATCACACCTGTCAGAACATGTCCAGAAATCTAAACGCCGGTGCAAGAACTTTTCGTCTTCATGCTGATGAAGCAACTCCGTAAGTTTACAAAGTTTTTCCTTGTCCTCGCTGTCATAAATTGAACTTGTTAATGTCTCCATGACATCTCGCCTTAAACTGCGGTGCCAGGAATCAAGGTTCTGTTTCTTGTCGACAAAGTGGCTTGTGTCCGCACGTAATTGTCCAATAATAGCTATGACCTGATCAAGTGGACGAAAATAATGGGCAACTTGTACCCATGAGTACAGTGTGTCCTGATTACCCGTCAACGTTCTTTCAACAGCTGTGGTCCCGCTCAGTACGTCAATTGGTTCAGCCGCATTAAAGACGGATTCAGCGGTTTTGGACTCCCCCTTACCCAAAAGCAAAGCAACAAAATCGAGGGCTTCTTTTGCTCCAACCCGCAATTGTTGGCCATCCATGACATGCCGCATAGCCGCTGTCATACCCAGCAGTTCGAAGAGTAAAGCTGGCATACCAACTTTGGCCATATCAATGTTGTCGTGCCGATCCCTTAACTCTTTGTCGATAAGTACCATACGGATTACTGCTAAACCGTCACGTTTAAGGCGAGCTGCTTCTAGACATATGTCAATGTCCCCAATAATTGCTTCCAATGCACGTAAATTAAAAAATTGCCTCCGGAAATAGTCCTGCGTGCCTAATTTCAGGACATTTTCCCATTCGTCAGCACGGGAACGGTGGTAGATTTTCTCCCATGACCAAGGAGTTTCTGGGGCAGAAGATGCAGCATATTCGGCAATACGCTTGTGGTACGCTCTGTCACGTAACAAGTCTTGTTTGCCAAGAATATTGATTCGGCTTTGAAGTAGAATGAATTGTCTAAAGCTATTATGGAAAAATTGCCAACGGGTATCGGATTCTTCTCGAAAGTAGTGACGGGCATTCTTCAATAAAGCTTTGATTACGGGCTCCCCTTCCCATCTTAACCAGTCTTCTGGGTTAAATGGACCGCGAAGCCGAGAAAGCATTGCCAATAATTCTCTCAAGTTTTTATGTTGTTGTAGATTGTCCCAGTAAACCCGATAGTTATCTTCTATGTGGGTATCATAAGGCTGGGTGCTGGCCAAGATTACGTCGATCGTAGCTTCATCGGTAGCGTGTCGAAGATTTGCAAGCAGATATCCCAGTGCTAAAGGATGGCCATTGGCTAAGGCATGAATGCGTTGTAATTGTTCTTGAGAAAGGGTTATAGACAAACGGTAAGCTGGAATGATGCCCGACACTGCTTGCTTGGACAATGGTTGCATTATGAGAGTGCGGCCGGCTTCTTCTAATTGATGCTTAATCCGTGTCGATAAATTATCAAGGGCTAAGGTTTGACTGCCAAGGACGAGAATTACTCCGTCTGGAATGTTCTCAGGGGCCGGAAGCTCTTTTAACAGATTCCGATCAGGTGATTGTTCTCGTGCAATATGATCGAGACCATCGACTATAATCAGAGTCTTGATTCTCTCCTCGTTCCATTTTTCTTGAATAACGAGTAATTGGCAGCAAATCGCCTCTCTTAACTCTTCCAGTGTTTCAGGTTGTGACTGTTTTCCGGTTCAAGCATAAATTCCCTGTCGTTGCAATGCTAGATGCAGGTCATGAAGGAAAGACAAAGCTTCGCCTCTTCCCTCTTGCCAAATGCTGTCAGGTACATACGCGTAGTAGCGAATGATGCGCAATCCCTGTCGGTAACGCAAAGTTTGCGTCAGGGTCGTTGATTTGCCGGAACCAGGAGTGCCGATCAGTGCGAGGTAGCCTGAGGTAAACTGTGAAATTGCAGTTTCAAGCTCCTGAACTGTTTGAGTAATCGGCTGGTATATGGATTGATCGACTGGAAATTCATGCTTAAAACGAAACTCGAAACGTGACTCCCACCCTAATTCCTTCAGCAAATCCGCTCGTGATATTTCGATTACGCGTTTTTCCCCGCCACCGAGTTTGGAAATGAGCCGAGCAATTTGGTCAACGTCCTTTTCACGCCGCACGGCCGTTCGAGACAATGGATCCTCTGCGTCAGGGAACTGATAGCCGAACTGAAGTTCGCAGACAGCGATGAAATCAAGAAACTGTTTTTCATTCGTGAATCCGGCTTCTTTACGGACGACTTCCATCGCTGGGTGCCAACCTTGCGGAATTCCCTTTACGCCAGTACTTATCCAACGCTGTTTGTCTTTCCAGCATTCTCTGATAAGCGCCTGAAAATGCGGCTGAAGTGGAGGGGGCGTACCAAGTGGTATTTGGGCTTTCGGGGCTAGCGTCGGCAGGGGAATATTGCGGTGAATAAGATGTACAAATACACACCTATCAGGGTGTTGTGCTTTTAATGTACGCCATCCGTCGGCCAGTTGAGATACCAAACTCGGTTCCTTACCCGAGCGGGTGAAGTCTGCAAACGAGATGTTCTGTACGCTATCTGCCCACTTAACCTGAAATGCGTGTAACTGGCCATCGGTCGTGGCAACCTGGATATCATCAACCCGTCCAGCATCAGGGTCGGCAATTCTGAACCAATCAAGCCTTCCTTCAATCAAGACGTTGTAAATCAGATCTGCTGCCCTTTTGTCTTGAGCTTCATAGCCGATCCTTGCAATACGTTCGCCATCTGCGGGTCTTTTAGTCACGACTTAACCTCATCTAAGTTGCACGGCACGTTCCAAGACAGAGTTACAGCGCCCCCAGCAGATACCAGTCCGGCACCCCCCAGACATTCCGGCGCAATTCGACGACCTCATTCCCCGGATAGACCACCAACCCTACCTTGGCTGCATCCGGATGCTCCGCCATGAACGTCTCCACACTTCTGCCGTCTGTCGCGGTTACCCGTTCCGATGATTTGGTCTCGATGGGAAGAATGCCGTGCTCACTCGCCAGCAGAAAATCCACCTCCAGCCCGGCGGCGGTGCGGTAGAAATAGAGCTCCGGCTCCACCGGCTGGAGCTGTTTCCACTTCAAAAGTTCGGCGCAAAACCAACTTTCGTAGGCAGCGCCGCGACTGATGGCAAGCTCGCCAACGATGGCCCTGTTCAACCCTACGTCCGGGAAGAAGAGTTTCGGACTCTTCACCAACCGTTTGTTGACGTTTTCATGCCAGGGGGGGAGCAGAATGCACTGAAACGACATGGTCAGCAGTTCCAGATAGCGCTTGATGGTATTGACCGCCACTCCCAGCTCCCGTGACACTTCACTGATGGAGAACAGGTTGGCGGTGCGGCTGCATAACAACTTTTGCGCCAAGGCAAAGGTATCGATGTTCGCCACCTGCCCCACATCGGCAATATCCCGCTCCAGATAGGTCTTGCGATAGTCCTTGAGCCAGTTCAACCGCTCCGTTTCTCCCGTGCGTTGCCACACCGGCGGATAGCCGCCCCAGCGTTGATGCTCGTCCCGCACCCCGCGCAGGGTGCGCAGTTGTTGGGGCGAGGTCAGGGGGAGCCTTCCTGCGTCCTCTGGCGAAAGCGCCTGATCCCGCCAAATTCGGGAGAGAAGCGGCGGTTCGTTGCCCCCGGTCAGTTCGAAGAGGGAAAAAGGGTGCATCTGGCAGAGCGCCACTCGCCCGGCCAGGGTTTCGCGGATGTTCTTCATCATCAGCAATTGCGACGATCCGGTCAAAACGAAGCGCTTCCGATCAACGGCGGCTTTTTTTTGTTCCCGGTCCACCACCAGCTTCAGCGGGTCGAACAGCTGCGGGATTTTCTGCACCTCGTCAAGCACCACCAGCGGTGTCGTGATGCCTTCCAGAATCTGGACGGCCGAGCGTTGAAAACGAAGCCGTTCGTCGGGATCGTCGAAGGAGATGTAGGTGAACGGAAGGTCGAGCCTTTCGGGAAGCTGCATTTCGCAGAGCGTGGTCTTGCCGGTCTGGCGCGCACCGGTCAGGGCCACAACCTGTTCATGGTTCAGACGGGTGATGATGGTTTCGGTTATTGACCGTTTGATACGTTCCATGCGGTATTCTTATCAACGGCATTGCAAAATTACAAGGCAAATTTGCAATGCCGTTGACAGGTCACAGGGGCCACGACTCCGCTCTTCTCTGTGTGAAACGACACTGATGACGGAACCAGGGGCCAAAAGAGGACAGGCAGTGAGACGAATGGTTACGCATCTGTTTACGAGTGGAGGCTTCATTGCCGGTACGACCTTGAGGACAAAGATCATGGGCCAGCGTCAAGGTCAGCTCTTTCCCATTCCAAAAAGCGGCGTGATTGCGGGCGTGATCATCGTTGTTGCCGCACAGGATAGTAAAAACCAGCCGACCATAAAGCTCCTTCAATCCCGCACCAATGACGACGTTCACACTGTTCATTTCGCTCTCCTTAATCCTGCAGCGACGCCATATCGATGGCGAAGCGGTACTGCACATCGGACTTGACCAACCGCTCATAGGCCTCGTTGACCTTGTGCATGGGGATGACCTCCACATCGGCGGTGATGTTGTGCCGGCCACAGAAATCAAGCATCTCCGGGTCGATCATCGGCGGCATCGCCGAGACCCAGGAGATGCTGTGCCGACCAAAGAGCAGGGCGAAGGCAGAGACGGCGAGCGGTTTCTCCGGCGCGCCGACCAGGGTGATGCTGCCGTCGCGGCCGAGCAGGGTGATGCTGCCGTCGCGGCCGAGCAGGTCGAGGTAGGCGTTGATGTCGTGGTCGGCGGCGATGGCGTCGAGGATGAAGTCGAAGGTGCCGGCGTGCTGTTGCATCTCATCGGCATTACGGGAGACAACGACCTCATGGGCGCCGAGACGGAGCGCGTCCTCTTTCTTGTGCGGCGAGGTGGTGAAGACCACCACCTTGGCCCCGAAGGCCCAGGCGAACTTGACCCCCATGTGTCCCAGGCCGTCGAGCCCGACCACGCCGACCTTCTTGCCCTCGATGTCACCCCAGCGGCGTATCGGCGAGTAGGTGGTAATCCCAGCGCACCGCAGCGGTGCCACCCCGGCCAGATTGAGGTTTACCAGGACGCACAGCACAAAGTGCTCATCGACAACGATACTTTCAGAGTCCCCGCCGTAGGTGACGCCGCCGAGGTGTCTGTCCGGGGAGTTGAAGGTGAGGGTCTGGTTCGGGCATAACTGCTCCAGCCCATCCCGGCAATTGGGGCAGGTGTGGTCCGAATCGACCAGGCAGCCGACACCCACCAGGTCGCCCGGTTTGAACTTGCTGACTTGGGTGCCGACCGTGGTGACCCGGCCCACGATTTCATGGCCCGGCACGCAGGGGTAGACCGTGGGCATGATGCTGCTCCACTCGTTGCGCACCGTGTGCAGGTCGGAGTGGCAGATGCCGCAGAAGAGGATCTCGATCTGCACGTCGCGTGCGGTGGGGGTGCGGCGTTGGATGGTGTCGAGGGTGAGCGGCGAGGTGGCGCCGGCAGCGGCATAGGCCTTCGTTGTATTCATGTCCTTCTCCTGTTCCGTTGAGAACGACCAAAAACTTAAGGCGCGCACCAGAGATCCCGCCAGAAAAGCAAGGCAGGCGAATTCCACCAATTGAATTACGGTGTTATCTTCAAGGAAATCTACCTACCCCAGCAATGAAAGATTTCTTTCGGCTGACATCACTCCTCTCTTCCCCTCCTCAAACTTTAACACCCTCCTGGTTGGCAAAACGGATCGACCTGACGGTAGTAAACACGTCAATGGCCAAAATGATCTGCGGGATCTCTGTCGCCTTCAACCATCCGCCGGCAGCAGCGCCAAATCAATCACCTCCTCAATGGCGTCACTGGTGACAATGGTCAACCCCGTGGTCAAGGGGGCGGCGATCTCCTGGATGTTGCCCTCGTTTTGCCGGGGGAGGATGATGGTGGTGATCTGGGCGCGGCGGGCGGCGAGGATCTTCTCCTTCACTCCGCCCACCGGCAGGATGCGGCCGGAGAGGGTGAGTTCGCCGGTAAAGGCCACCTCCCGGCGCACCGGGCGGCGGGTCAGCAGGGAGATTAGGCAGATGGCCATGGCCAGGCCGGGGGAGGGACCGTCCTTGGGGATGCCGCCGGCCGGGATGTGGATATGGATGTCGTGGCCGGCAAAGAACCCTTCGTCAATGCCTAGGGCTAGCGCGTGGCTACGGACGTAGCTTAAGGCCGCCTGGGCCGACTCCTTCATCACCTCGCCCAGGGAGCCGGTGAGGATCAAGTGCTCTTGGCCCGCCATGATGGTGGCCTCGATAAAGATGATCTGGCCTCCGGACTCGGTGAGGGCCAGGCCAGTGGCGATGCCGATGCGCTCCTGGTCGCCGGCCCGTTCGAAATGGTAGCGGCGGTGGCCCAGGAGGGCGTCCACCGTTCCAGGGGTGATCTCCGCCAGCTGGGCCTGATCCGGGGTGGACAGGATCTCCAGGGCGATCTTCCGGCAGATGGCGGCGATCTGTCGCCTGAGGCCGCGCAGCCCCGACTCCCGGGTGTGCTCGCGGATGATCTTCAACACCGACTCCCGGGTGAAGCGCGGGGGCGAGAGGGTGAGGCCGGCCTCCTCGATCTCCCGGGGGATCAGGTAGCGGAAGGCGATCTCCTCCTTCTCCTCCTCGGTGTAGCCGGAGAGGTTGATGATCTCCAGGCGGTCGAGGAGTGGCGCCGGGATGGGGCACATGGTGTTGGCCGTGGCGATGAACATCACCCGCGACAGGTCAAAGGGGACATCCAGGTAGTGGTCGATGAACCAGGCATTTTGCGCCGGGTCCAGGACCTCCAGTAGGGCCGAGGCGGGGTCGCCCTTGAAGTCTTGGCCGATCTTGTCGATCTCGTCCAGCATGATCACCGGGTTCTTGGCGCCGGCCCGGCGGATCTCCTGGATGATGCGCCCGGGCAAGGCCCCGACATAGCTGCGGCGATGGCCCCTGATCTGGGCCTCGTCTTTCAGGCCGGCCAGGGAGATGCGGATGAATTTCCTCCCCAGGCTCCTGGCGATGGAGTGTTGCAGGGAGGTCTTGCCGGTGCCGGGGGGGCCGACAAAACAGAGGGCCGGGCCTTTGATCCCTAAGTTTTTTTTCTTTTTCTTGAGGGCCGACTGGATGGTCTCCCGGAGTTCATCGAATTTGAAGGGCTTGGCAAAGAAATGGAAAGAGCCCTTCTTGATCGCCTCCCGGGCCACCGGGTCCGTGGCATAGCCCGAAATCATAATCACCTCCACCTCGGGGTCCCGGGCCTTGGCCTTCTCCAGCACCTCCATGCCGTCCACCGACTCCATGCGCAGGTCGGTGACCACGATGTCAAAGCGGTCCCGCTCCAACAGGCTCAAGGCCTCGACCCCGCTGGCCGCAGTGGAGACGGCGTACCCCTCCTTGGTCAGCACATGCTCCAGATTGCGGCGGGCGCTCTCCTCGTCATCCACCACCAACACCTTCTGCGGGCAGGAGAGACGGAGGATGCGCACGGCCAGATACTCCAGGATCCGCTTTTTGATGTCGTCCAGGCCGTAGTGCTCTTCGTCCAGGATCTTTCTGGCGTGGTTGATGTCCATGGTGTCGGTGGTCATCACCTCCCAGGGGAGGGAGATGAGGTACTCCAGGTAGTTGATGCCGATGGTGTATTCCGTGGCCTGGGGGTTGGTGGTGACCAGTTTGTCCACCTCCTTGCACGCGACCTCGCGCACCCGATAGGGCATGTTGGCCTGGTTGACGGCCTCGCGCAAGCGGTCAATTTCCGGGCCTTCGGGCGAGGGCGGCTCCTGTTCTTGGTTGTGCCACTTATCGAATAGTCTCATTGTGCTGTCCTCAATGCCAACTGTGGCTATAAACAATTCTCGGCAGTTTTTAGGGTGGGAGCGTCGTCCACGGCGCGATCAAGCCTGAATCGCGCCGTGGACGACGCTCCCACCCCAAGAACTGCCGAGAATTGTTTATAGTTACGTTGAGTTGTTATTGCGTTTTTTGCGAGACCGTCAAAAACTGGGCATGGGCACGACCCCCCACTTGTTCTTGGCCGTGGTCCGGATCACCGAGATGCGGGAGTGGGTGGCGGCGTCCAGATCCACCACCAT
>CAYSFY010000031.1:0-1117 GCA_964430285.1 uncultured Desulfobulbia bacterium | reverse complement strand
CCGCCGAACTTGTGCTGGTGCCACTCCAGGATCTCCGGGAAACGTTCGATCATCTGCTCGGAGAACCTGCGGTCCTCCTCGGTGAGCAGGGCGTTCAGGAAGAAATCCCCTGGCAGCAGATAGACGGCATTGACCGCTTCGCTCGCGGCCAGCTCCTTGACCTCGGGGTGGCCCATGGCTGCCTGGTAGACGGCCAGGGTGTCGCCTGCCGGCCGGGGCAGGACCGAGATCAGCGGCCGCTGGTCCGCTCCCTGGACCACGGGCACCCGCTGGCTGGAGTACGTCCTCAGCCCCATGGCCAGGAGCACGGCCAGCAACAGGGTGGTCCCATAGGCGGCGAAGAGCCCCAGCCATGACGGCCGGATGCCTCCGAAGAGCAGACGATAGAGCCTGCCGCCGGGCTCGCCGGGCAGGAACATGGGGGTGTGGGCCATGTAGAGGGCATAGGTCTCGGGCTGTTCGTTTTTCATGCGCCCCTCTTCGTTTCTGGCCAGCAGGTAATAGACGAAGAGCATGGTGATGTACATCACCAGGATGATGAAGCGCGGCCAGTAGAGCAGCAGGCCGAGCCCGGAGATGGCCAGGAAGAGGTACTGCGGGTGTCTGACCCGGGCGTAGAAACCCAGTTGCACCACCCCACGGCCGGTGAAGCGGCCATAATAGAGGGGGATGGCGGCAGAGAAGAAGAGGAGGAGACCCAGGACCATCAACAGTTGGAGATAGGAGAGTGCCGTGATCAAGGGGTCGGGGAAAAAGACCATGTGCGGCAGGAAGAATTCGGTGGACCAGCTGGTCAGGGGCGAGGCGGAGAGGGCCTTGAGGATGGGTCCGTAGACGGCATAGAAGTAGAGGGCAAAGGGCGAGATCATGATCACGATCTCGATGCCGATCAGGCAGTAGGCCAGGGCCGTGCCGGCCATCAGCCAGCGGGCCCCCTGGGGGGCGGGTGTGGGGGGCGTTGTCGAATTTTCCATCAAGGGAGTATGGCAGAACGGCAGGGATAATAGAACCGATTAGACACGGTGCGGCGTAGACTCTGGCTAACAGGCGAATAACCGGTTAAGGCAATGAGGCTATCTATAAACAATTTGCAGCAGCTCTTGTTGTGGGAGCGTCG
>CAYSFY010000030.1:30803-32330 GCA_964430285.1 uncultured Desulfobulbia bacterium | reverse complement strand
AAGGGGTTTGCCGTGGTCGCGGGCGAGATCAAGGAGCTGGCCCAGCAGACCGCCGAGGCCACCTTCGACATCAGCAAAAAACTCTCCGGCATCCAGCAGGCCACCGGTACCACGGTCGCCGAGATCAACGAGGTGGTGGCTGCCATCAACCAGGTGGACACCCTGATCAGCTCCATCGCCCAGGCCATCAACCAGCAGAACGCCGCGACCCGGGAGATCGCCGAGAACATCAACCAGACCTCCCTGGGGTTGAGCGAGATCAACACCAACGTCACCCAGACCAGCCAAGCGGCGGGCCAGGTGGCCCAAGAGATCTCCGACGTCAACGAGTCGGCCAACGAGATCAGCAGCTCCAGCGCCCAGGTCCAGCAGAGCGCGGTGGAACTTAGCAGGCTCGCCGCGCAGCTGCAGGGGTTGGTCAATCAGTTTAAGGTCGCGTAGCAGACGAGGAAAGAGGGCATGCCGATCAGAGTGCTGGTGGTTGACGATACGATTTTTTACCGGACGGTGGTGACCACTATCTTAAAGGGGTTTCCCCAGGTGGAGGTGGTGGGGGCGGCCAACAACGGTGCAATCGCCCTGTCGCGGATTAAGACCTTGAAGCCCGATCTGGTGACCCTGGATGTGGAGATGCCGGTGATGAACGGCCTGCAGCTGATGTTGGCCATCAACGAGCAGGGGCTGGACACCGAGTGTCTGATGCTGAGTTCGAAGACGGAAAAGGGGAGCGCCATCACCATGCAGGCCCTCTCCCTGGGGGCCTTTGACTTTATCACCAAGCCGGATGCCGCCTCCCCCGAGGAGAATACCCGCGAACTCACCAGCCAGCTCAAACGGATGATTACCGTTTTTCAGCACCACCTGACCTTGAAGCGGAAGCTCGGCACGGGCGGCGTAAGCCGCAAGCCGCGCATTGACCTTGCCGGGGTCAAACCGGCCGAGGCCCTGGCCATCTCCAACCGGGCCGCCAACCGCACGGAGCGCTCCCAGGCCGTGGCCATCGGCATCTCCACCGGTGGGCCCAATGCCTTGAATGTGTTGATGCCCAAATTGCCCGCCAATCTTGGCGTGCCGGTCTTTTTGGTCCAGCATATGCCGCCCCTGTTCACCGCCTCCCTGGCCAAGTGCCTGGATGAGCGGTGCATGTTGCGGGTCAAGGAGGCGGAGAACGGCGAGAGCGTGGAGGCCAATACCGTCTATGTGGCCCCGGGCGGCAAGCAGATGAAGGTGGCCAGCAGTGTCGGCCTGCAGAAGATCATCCGGATCACCGACGATCCGCCGGAAAACAACTGCAAGCCGGCGGTGGACTTTCTCTTTCGCTCCGTGGCCCGGGAGTATGGCTCCAAGCTGACCTGCGTGGTGATGACCGGCATGGGCACGGACGGCAAGCTGGGGACGGCGGTGGCCAAGGCCTCGGGGGCGGTGACCATTGCCCAGGATGAGGCGTCGTGCGTGGTCTACGGCATGCCCAAGGCGGTGATCGACGCCGGCCTCTCCGATATCGTCGCCCCCCTGGAGACCATGGAC
>CAYSFY010000030.1:26207-30793 GCA_964430285.1 uncultured Desulfobulbia bacterium | reverse complement strand
TGCGCTAGCCGGCCACCAC
The DNA here is from genome assembly GCA_964430285.1 of uncultured Desulfobulbia bacterium. Lineage (GTDB taxonomy): Bacteria > Desulfobacterota > Desulfobulbia > Desulfobulbales > VMSU01 > VMSU01. The sequence continues at coordinate 30,774 of CAYSFY010000030.1, read as the reverse complement.
CACAGCCGCCCATGAGCCCATGCCTCCAATAACCAAGGAAGAGTTACAACTCCTGGCCAAGCTGGTGTTTGATAACTCCGGCATCTCCCTGGACCAGGAGAAGGGCTACCTGTTGGAGACCCGGCTGCGGCCGCTGCTCGGCACCCATGGGTTTGCCACCCTGCTGGAACTCTACCACCGGGCCACTGCCGAGCCCAGCGGTCAGCTGACCAAGCAGATCATCGAGGCGATGACCACCAACGAGACCTTCTTCTTTCGGGACAACACCCCCTTTGAGCTGCTGCGCAACAAGATCATCCCCGACCTCATCGATCGACGAACCGCCGCGGGCCATGGACGGCGCGGCAAAATCCCCATCCGCATCTGGAGCGCCGCTTGCTCCACCGGCCAGGAGGTCTACAGCATCGCCATGACCCTGATGGAGATGCTGGGGGAGCTCGGGCGCTATGACCTCTACATCCTGGGGAGCGATATCGCCGACAAGGTGGTGGCCCAGGCCAGTTACGGCAAGTACAACCAGTTTGAGATGGAGCGCGGCCTGCCGCTGCACTACCGCAACCGTTACTTCGTCTCCCTGGGGGCGGAAGGGGGCATGAAGGATGAGGTCAGGGGTCTGGTCCAGTTCCGGACCATGAATTTGATGAAGCCCTTTCCCGATCTGGGGGGCAAGTTCGATGTGATCTTCTGTCGCAATGTGGCCATCTATTTTAACCCGCCCGACAAGGCGCGCTTGTTCCAAAAGATCGCTCGGGTCCTGCAACCGGATGGCGCCTTTATCGTCGGCGGCTCCGAAACCCTGGCGGGCATTGCCCCGGACTTCGAATCCAGAAATTATTTGCAGGGGATCTTCTATCAACTGCACGGGGCGGCCGCAGCCAGTGGGGAGCGGCCGCCGCCTCCATCGCCGCTGGCCACCGGCTCTCCCCAGTCGGCGGTGGTGGTCACCCCCGCCACGGTGGCTCGGGGGCAGGCCTTCCCTGCCGTACCACCGCCCGCACCTCGGCGGGCGTCCGCGCCGGCGGTGGGGCCAGCCGCGCCACTGCCCGGGACCGAGCCGGGGGCCAAGGGGCCCCAAGAGCCTCGGGGGGTCATGGCGGCGGCTGCCGAGCCTTCGTCCGCCCCTCTCCCGGCGGGGGATGCGGAGCAAGCTCACCAGCCCGCCTTGTTGCCCAAGGTGAAAAAATCTCTGTTGTCCGCGATTCACGCCAGCCAGCAACAAGCCAAGCCGCTCCTGAAGGGGGAGGTTGGCCCGGCCAAGGGCTCGCTACTCTCCCAGCTGGCAATGAAGAAAAAGAGGAGCGATGGTTGAAACGATGAGTCATCATGGCCCGATCCTGGGGAAGAAGAGCGGCGTGTGGCTGATCGTCTGCCTCTGCCTGACGATCCTTGCCTCCTTTGGCGGGGCGCTCTACCTGGGGCTGGTCGTCCCTGATCGCTATTTCCCGCTGATCGAGGCAGTCGATGCGGCCCAGATCAAGCTGCTCACCGCCCACCTGCGGATTGATGATCTGGTCCACGGCGAAGACAGGGGGACTCAGAGGGGTGATCAACAATTGGCGGAACTCCAGCAAGGGATTGACGCCTTGCTCAACGGGGACACCGGTGGCGCTGGTCATCAGCTCGCCCTCTCGACCGTCCCGGAGTTCTCGCAACAACTCCTGGCCCTGCATGGGGAGATGGCGAGGCTACGGGAGCAGTTGGCCGTGCCCGTTGTGGAGTCCCTGGGAGGTGACGCCGCGCTCATTCACCACTCGTTTGCCCGCCTCTTTAGTCAGCTTGCCCAAATCAGAAATTCGCTGCACGAGTCGGCGAACAGCGCGATTTGGCGCCTGCGGATGGGGATGCTCATCCTCTTCGTCGTCGGTGTTGCCCTGACTTTGTTGGCGATCAGGCTCTTCCATCGCTTGTTGGCCTGCCGCGTGGCCGATGCGCGGCAGCTCCAGGAGCAGACCGTGCGCCGCATGGTGGAGATGTCCAGTCTGAGCACCTTGGGCAAGGTGGCCAACGTTGAATCGAACGCCGCAAGGATTGCCCAAGGTTCCATGACCGTCCTGGTGGAGCTGTTGTCGCCCACGGTCAGCCACATCTTTTTGCGCCAGGGAGAGGAGATGGTGCTGGTGGCGGCCCATGGCGAGGTGGCGGGCGAGGAGAAGGGCGTTGGCCGGCATCTCCTGCCCCCTGATCCCCAGTCGCCCTGCTCCCTGGCCAGCCAGGGCCAACCGGTATTCTTGCGCGCGCCAACCCCTTCCGGGCGGTGCGGCTTGACCGAGTGCCGGGAGCGGGCGTTGCGTACCATCGCCGCCCTGCCTCTGCGCACGGGCGATGCGGTCATTGGCGTGCTCTGCCTTGGTTTTGCCGAGGAGAGAGAACTCCCGGCCCTGCAACTGCTGCTTGACCCGATTGTCCAGCAATTGGCCTCGGGCCTGCAAAACTCCATGCTCTTCGATCTGAGCCGGCAGCAGGCCCAGGAGATGGAAAAGCATATCCGGCTGCTCTCCTTGAGTGCCGAAATCGGGGCTGCTCTGACCCGGAGCAAGAGCTTGCAGGAGATGCTGGATGCCTGCTGCACCTTGGTGCTCAATTCCGTCAATGCCGCCTTTGTCAGGATCTGGACCATGCGCCACCAGGACGATGGCGGCGATCTCTTGGAGATGCAAGCCAGTCGCGGCATCTATACGCGGACGGATGGGGCCTCCAGATACAAACGGGTGGACATGTCCAACAAGATTGGCGCCATCGCCGTCACCAAGAGACCATACATCTCCAATCATCTCCTCGGTGACCCCCAGATTGTTGATCAGGAGTGGGTCAAAGCGGAGAGGATGGTGGCCTTTGCCGGACACCCCCTGCTGGTGGATGACCAAGTCATTGGCGTGCTGGGGCTCTTCTCCAGGACCCCCCTGTCCGAGATTGTCATCCACTCCCTGGCCGCCATTGCCGACACCATCGCCCTGGCCATCACCAACAAGGAGGCCACGGAGTCCTTGGCTAAGAGCCGGGAGCGCTATCGCGACCTGATCGAGAAGATCAACGAGTGGGTGTGGAAGGTGGACAGAAATGGCGTGTACACCTATTGCAGCCCCTCGGGCGCCAGACTCCTGGGTCTGGATGAGGAGGAACTCATCGGCCAATCGATGTTTGGCCGCATGCCCCCAGACGAGGCGGAACGGTTCCGCTCCATCTGGAGCGCGATCGTCGCCCGGCAAGAGCCGTACCTTACCCTGGAAAAAACGGTCTTCCACCGGGATGGTCATCGGGTGATCCTGGAGTCAAGCGGGGTCCCCATTATCGATGAGCATGGAGAGTGCACCGGCTACCGAGGTCTTGATCGTGACATCACCCTGCGCCGCGAGGCCCAAAATGAGGTGTTGCATCAGAAGCGCTTGTTGGAGGCGATGTTCGACGCCGTGCCCGAGGCCATCGTTCTTGTCAGCACGGCCCAGGAGATCCAGATGGTCAATCACGGTTTTTCCCGGATCTTCGGCCTCGGGGAGAGCGAGGTCCTCGGCAGGGAGATCGGTCGCTTGCAGACCCTGACCAATGAGGCGGTGTTCCCTGCCGGACCCGGGGGTGACGCCATCCCCCACGGGGGTCCGGCTCGCCACGACCTGGAGTGTAGGCGGCAGGACGGGGCGCTCTTCCCGGCCGAGGTTGTCCGTGCCGCCATCAACCATGCGGATGGCCGGGAGATGGGCTTTCTCTATCTGATTTCGGACATCTCGGAGCGCAAGCGGGTGGAGGAGGAGTTGCGCCATGCCCAGAAGATGGAGGCCCTGGCCGTGTTGTCCGGCGGCATCGCCCATGATTTCAATAACCTCTTGCATGCGATAGGTGGCTACACCCTCCTCACCCTGGAGGAGCTGGACCCCGCGAGCCTGGCGGCCAAGAATTTGCAAGAGGTGGTCCAGGCCACTGAGCGGGCGGGGACCCTGGTCCGGCATATCCTGGCCTTCAGCAGCGGTGATGACACGGAGGTGAAACCGTTGCAGCTCCACGTGCCGGCCCGTGAGGTGGTCACGATCATGCGCGACACCCTGCCGGTCACCATCCGGGTGGAGGATCGTCTCGATCCGCAATGCCGGCCGATACGGGCCTCGGCCAGCCAGATCCATCAGTTGCTGATGCACCTCTGCACCAATGCCTACCAGGCCATGCAGGAGAAGGGCGGGACCCTGGAGGTCGGACTTTGCGAGTGGGAGGCCACCACGGACAATGAGCAAGGGCTGCCCCCCGGCTGCTATGCGCGACTGAGCGTCATCGACAGCGGCCAGGGGATGGATGACGAGGTCAAGCGCCGTATCTTTGAACCCTATTACACCACCAAGGGGCGAGGGGAGGCCCGCGGCATGGGGCTGTCCGTGGTCCACGGCATCGTCTCCAGTCTGGGGGGCAAGATTACGGTAGCGAGCTCGGTCGGCCAGGGGACGGCATTTACCGTCTATCTGCCGCTCATGGAACAGGCCAGGGGGCAAGCGCCGTTAAAGACCCTGGCCGGTCGCATCACGGGCCACGTCCTGTTCGTCGATGACGTGGATTTTAATGTGCGCCTGGGGGTGCAAATTCTGGA
>CAYSFY010000030.1:14508-26197 GCA_964430285.1 uncultured Desulfobulbia bacterium | reverse complement strand
TAGGGTGACGGTCCGGACCAACAGCCCGGAGGCACTGACCATCTTCCAAAACCATCCCGAACAGTTCGATCTGGTGATTACCGACCAGACCATGCCCGTGCTGATCGGCTCGGAGATGGCCGAACGGATGCTGGAGATCCGTCCCGATATCCCCATCGTCATGGTCACGGGCCACAGTGAGAGTGTCGACGAAGAGAGGGCCAAGACCATCGGCATCCGCGCCTTTCTGGCGAAGCCGCTGATGATTGACCAACTGGTCGCGACCATTGAAACGATTCAGCAGGAGAGAGCGCACTCCACCCGAGTCCGGGGAGAGGGGCCGGCGCCGATGGCGCAGCCGGCTGTCCAGGAGATGGGGCAGCTGACGCGAACAACCCTTGCCGCGGTCAACGAGCATCTGTGCACCACCTATGATCTGACGCCGGAGATGGTGGCCCCCATGCTGGCGCAGTTTCAGAAAGGGCTGAAGACGGAACTGGCCAAGGCCCACAGCGCCTTGGAACTGCACGATCAGCAGGGAGTGATCATGGCCGCCCACACCATTAAAGGACTGCTGCTCAATGCCGGCCTCAGCGATCGCGGAGAGCAGGCCAAGGCCCTGGAGATGCGGGCCAGGACGGGCGACTTGATGGGCTGTGCCCCCCTGCTTGCCGAATTAACCCCAGCTCTTGCCCCCCTGCTCCCGTGAGCCGGGCAAGGCTGATATCAATTTGCAGCAAGTCGTAACCTTAACCAAAGGAGTGCAACCATGGAATTGAATATGGACATGACTATTCTGGTGGTGGATGATGCCGGTTTTATGCGTAAGATCTTTGCCCAGATCCTCCGTAATGTCGGTTTCCACTCGATTGTTGTTGCCGAAAATGGCGTGGATGCCTTGAGCAAGCTCAAGGAAAACCGGATCGATCTCATCATCAGCGACTGGAACATGCCGCAGATGGATGGTCTGGCCCTGTTGCAAGCGGTGCGGGCGGACGAGGGCACCAAGGCCATGCCGTTCATCATGGCCACCGCCCAGGCGGAAAGGAGCAATGTGGCCATTGCCATGGAGGCCGGGGCCAATGGCCATATTGCCAAGCCCTTTGACGAAGGGCAGATTCGCGAAAAGATCGAGCAGGTATTTGGGGTGGCAACCAAGGAGAGCGGCCAGCAAGCAGTCAGGACCACGGCCTCGGGCAAGGCGAGGATGCGGATCGCCCATATCCAGATCACCGACCACCTGGCCCTTGGCGCCTTACACCATCAGATCAGCAGCGGTATGGTGACGCCACGGTATTTCGAACTGGAGCCGCTCTGTATGTCCGGCTGGAACCCGGTGCAGGAGGAGTTGGAGCGGGGCAAGATTGATGGCGCCTTTATCTTGGCGCCCATGGCCATGGATCTCTTTGCCTTTGGGGCCGATATCCGCTTGATCCTCCTGGCCCATAAGAACGGCAGCTCTTTTGTGCGCTCCCTCTCCTCACCCCTGGAGGATTTTGCCTCGGAGGCGGAGTTCTATAAATACCGGGCGGTCAGCATCCCGCACCAGATGTCGATTCACCATGTGCTGGCCCACCAGTATCTGAGCGGTCTGGGGCTCAGACCCGGGGTGCCGGGGGCGACCAAGGCGATTAATGTACGTTTCGAGGTCGCCCCCCCCATCCAGATGCCGGCCATCATGCAGGAGAATGAGGAGGTGGCCGGGTTTATCGTTGCCGAACCGATCGGCTCCAACGCCATCAACAAGAAGATCGCCGAGCTGCAGTTCGTCTCCTCGGCCCTGTGGCCGGATCACCCCTGTTGTGTGGTCGCCATGCGTAACGAATTTATTCAGCAATACCCCGACGCCGTGCATGAGTTCACCAGCCTGCTTATCCAGGCCGGCAAGTTTGTGGAACAAAACAAGGCCCTGGTTGCCGAACTCGCAGTCGCTTTTCTCGACCCGGCCAAGACCCTTGGCCTACAGCCGGCCATCATTCAGGGGGTGTTGGAGGCCCCCAACGGGATCACCATGAACAATCTCTACCCCGTGCTGGAGGAGTTGGATAAAATTCAACGCTACATGCACGAGCGCATGGGGGTGGGCAAGATTGTCGATCTGGAGAAACTGGTGGATCTACGGTTTGTGGACGCGGCGGGGAGGGGCTAGGGGGATAGGCTGTAGCCGATTAGTTCTACTTTGTCACATGTGCGTTGTAGCCGCGCTCGCTTGAGCGCGGAAGGCAGGTGGCAAGTCCCGAATGGGGACCGCTGTCAACGCCAGCGGCTACAACCACGGTACCTTGCTTTATACGGAGGACGAATGTGACAAATTAGAACTAAACAACCTGATCAGTTACTCTTGGCGAGCGAAGACCTTCACCTCGCCAAGACCGGCCCGGAACAGGCCGTCAGGGCCGGGTTGGCGGGGACCTTTGACCCCAATGCGGATATAGCGGACAGGCAGCGGCTGGATGGCGGTGATCAGGGCCGCGTGGGAGTTGCGCCGCCTATCCGCAAGCGCGATCCGCCGCCACTGCCGGTTCTCCCCGGCGACGCTGAGCCGGAGTTCATCTTCCACCTTCCTCTTCTGCCCCACCTCCCCCGAGTATTGCGGAAACACCTCAATCTGGCGCACGGCAACGAGGCTGCCCAAATCGATGGTCACCTCTTCCTCCTGGCGCTTGGCCCGCGCGGCAGAGCGCCAGGAGGTCAGGCGTTTGCCATCCGTCACCTGTTCAGCCGGCCACTCCGCATCAGCGCTTGACACCTTGACCTCCTTGTGCAGGGCGATATTCGTCATCCCCTCGTGCGTATACTCGGGCACATGGCTCACCAGGGGATCGGGATCATCGGGGCTAGGGGGCCTGGTGCTGTAGACCACCACCTCGTTGGCGGTGAGCGTATCGGCGAACGCGAGCCCTCTGCTGGCCGCTGCCGGCAGGGGGAGGCGAGCGCTCGAGAGCTTGGTGCCGGCAGCGGGGTCATAGCCATGGCGATAGAGGGGCAGGGCGACCTCTTTAGGAAATTGGATCGCCACCTCTCGTGTCCTGGGCGCGCCATTGACCACCAGGATGTTCATGCCGCCGTCCTTTAGGGTGACGGCGGCGATGGGTAGATCGCCAAGCCCCTGGCTCACCACGATCCGGCTGCCCGCCTCCCCCATGCAGCGGGAGAGCAAGACAAAGGCCTCCCACGCCGGCCGGGTGGCCCGGCTCTCGGGGAGCCAGGGGAAGAGCCCCCAGCTGTGCTTGCCGTCCAGAAACGCGTCGCCGTTGGTTAGGTACTTGAGGGGCTCGGGGTAGTATTGATCGTTTAAGATCCAGAGCATGGCGGACTGGGCGCCCGCGTTCATAAAGGCGGCACTGGCCAGGGCCAGGACCGTCCCGTATTGGCCGCTTTGGCGGAGCGTGAAGTCCTGTACTCCATACTCGTCGATCCAGAAGGGCTTGCCGGTGGGGGCCACCATCTTCTTGATGGTCAAGGCCATATCGTACCACTGTTGATAGGTGGTGAAGTTATAGTTGTGGCTGGCGTATATGTCGATGACCTCATTGAGTTCCGAGGTGGCCTTGTCCAGCCAGGTGGGGGCCTGGCTGGTGTTGGGGCCGACAATCTTGACCAAGTGGCGCCGACCATCGTCAATAAGTTGTTGGTTGGCGGCCTGGAGCACCTCCTTGTAATACTGCCACAGCGGTTTGGCCCCGGGGGTATTGCCGTGCATGTCGTTCGGTTCGGTGAACATGACGACATATTTGACATTGGTGAAGCCCCGCACCTGAATAATCTCGTGGAGGGAGGCACTCAGCCACCGGCAATAGGCGCGCAGGTCGTCGGGGTAGGAGGGGAGGTGCTGGTCCCGGTTCCAGATGACGTCCCGCGGGAACCACCACCCCATGTTCAGGGCCACGTCGACGCCGATGCTTTGCAGGTCGGTCAGCCAGGCGTAGAGGGCCTTCATCTTGGGGGAGTCCCAATCGGGCCTGAGCCAGGGGCCGTCGCCCATGGCCCAGTCGGGGCGGTAGAAGGTCCGGGCCATGCGGATGCCGGACTCCTTGACCCTGGCCAGTTCCAGGGCGCGCAGCTCGGCAGTCATCCCCATCTCCACGGACTCGGGGAGATAGCTGAAGCCGTGATGGACGGCGTTGATGCCGAGGAAATTTGCTTGGATAACGGTGTCTGGGTCGACGGATAGGCTCTCGCGGGCCGGGGCGGGGGAGACCGGGAGGAGGGTACAGATGGTGAGGGCGATGAGGATGATGCGTATGTTCATGGGTGCTAAGGAGGTGGCTGCGGGTTGGCGGGGAGGCTCAAGAGAGGGGGTGGCAATGAGCCCGGAGGTGATGAAAACCCTTGCCAATTTCTCCGATACTCAGTATATAGTCTGTTTTTCGTGTCGAACCGTCACTGCGCGGGCGGGTGCCCTGTTGGCTGTTTGGGCAGGGAGAAAGCGTGGTCCCCAGGTGATCCACGCAAGCTCTTCTCCCTGCTGCCTACACGCTCAAGCAACCAAGCCAATCTGCGTAGCTACCAAAAAACATAAGGAGTCCATCATGTCAAGAATGTGTGAATTGTGCGGCAAAAAGCCCTCCACCGGTAATAACGTCAGCCATGCCAACAACAAGACCCGTCGTCGCTGGTTGCCCAATCTGCAGACCGTCAGAGTAGAGGGTGGCGGCGGCAATGCCAAGCATGTCCGGGTCTGTAGCCGTTGTATCCGCTCCGGCGCGGTGGTCAAGCCGATGGCCAAGCAAGCGACTCCCGTGGTCAACGGGTAACGGTTTCGGTTTACGGACAAGTGCTCCCCTGGTTGAGCACTTGCTGCGTTCGTGCCCCACCCAAAGAGGTTTTCCGCCGCGGAAAGCCTCTTTTTTTTTAGGTTACCTGCCAACCGTAAACAGGTAACCTGTTTTACACCCGCCTCGCCTTCAATACCCCTTTCATATGCATCAGCCGCTGGAGGATGACCGCCAAATGTTCCTTGTCGGTCACCTCCACCACCAAATCAATGGTGGCCTCAATGGAGGTCTTGGATGAGTGTGCCTCCACATCCAGGATCTCGGCATCCTCGGCCTGCACCTGATTACAGATCGCGACCAGCAACCCCTTGCTGTTGTGGGCCAGGACCTGAATCTTGGCCTTGTGGCCCGCCTTGTCGGAGTGGGTCCAACGGACCGATACCCGGCGGTTGGGGTCTGCCTCCAGGAGGTTGCGGCACTCCGCCTTATGCACCGACACCCCGCGGCCGGCGGTGATGAAGCCGCCGATGGCATCGCCCGGCATGGGCAGACAGCAGTTGCTGATCTTGACCAGCACATTGTCGATACCATCGATCTTGACGATGCTTTGGCTCGTCTTTCTCGGCTTGCCAACCTTGAGCGGCACGGCCTGGTGCTCAATGGCGGGGGGCTCTTCCGGCGCTCTCCCCTTCTCCTCGCCCTCCGTGTAGGGGCGCACGGTCTCGTCCAGGGCGAGTAGGCTGATCTTGCCCATCCCCGTCTTGCGCAGCAGATCTTCCAGACTGTTACAGCCAAGCTTCTTAATGATTTCCGGCGTGTCGCCTGACTTGGCCAGCCTCTTGAGGCTCAGGTTGTGGCGCTTCAACTCTCGTTCGCAGATCTCGCGCCCCGCCACCAGGAACCGTTCCTGCTCCTCCTGCAACAGCCAGTGGCGGATGCGGCTCTTGGCCCGACTGGTCTTGACCAGGGCCAGCCACCCCTGATTCGGGTGCTGGTTGGGCGCGGTCAGCACCTCAATCACATCGCCGTTTTGAATCTCGTACTTCAGGGGCACGATCCGGCCGTTGATCTTGGCGCCGGTGCAACGGTGGCCGATCTCGGTATGGATGCTATAGGCGAAGTCCAGGGGGGTGCTGCCCGAGGGCAGCTCCTTGACGTCGCCGTTGGGGGTCAGGGCATAGACCTCGGCGTGGTCCAACTCCATCTTGACGGCGTCCAAGAACTCCCGCGAGTCATCGACCTCTTGCAGGTTCTGCACCAACTGCTTCAGCCACTGAAACAGCCTGGCGTCCTTTTGGGTGATGGCCGAGCCCTCTTTGTAGGCCCAGTGAGCGGCAATGCCGTCGTTGGCGGTCTCATCCATCTCCCGGGTGCGGATCTGGATCTCCATGAAATCACCGTGGGGACCTACCACCGAGGTGTGCAGGGACTGATAGAGGTTGGCCTTGGGGGTGCTGATGAAGTCCTTGAAGCGGCTGGCAATGGGGGTCCACAGGGCATGGACGATGCCCATGACCTCATAGCACTCGTTGACCGTCTGCACAATCACCCGGAAGGCGACCTTGTCGTAGACCTTGTCGATGGAGATATTCTGGGCGATCAGTTTGCGGTAGATGCTGTAGAGGTGCTTGGGGCGACCGAGGATGATGAACTCCTTGAGACCGTTCTCCCGCAGTTTGGCCTCCAAGAGCCCCCGGATCTCGTCGACAAACTGCTGCCGCTCTTGCAGGGACATCTCGATCTGCGAGGAGAGGGCGGCGTACTCGACCGGGTTCAGGTACTGAAAGGCCAGGTCCTCCAGCTCTCGCTTGATCCAGTCGATCCCCAGACGGCTGGCCAGGGGGGCATAGAGGTCGCGGGTGTCCTGGGCCAACTCCTTTTGCCTGGCCGGCTCGACAAAGGAGATGGTCTGCATGTCGTGGAGATGGTCCGCCAACTTCACCAACAGGACCCTGATGTCGGTGGACATGGCCAACAGCATCTTCTTGACGTTTTCGGCCTTGTAGTCCAGGCGGCTCAGGAACTGGATGTCGTTGATCTTGGTGGCGCCACTGACAATCAGGGCCACGTCCGGCCCGAACAGCTCCGCCATCTCCGTCTCCGCCGCCTTGGGGCGGCCGCGCAGGGCCTTGTGCAGCAGCCCGGCGATCACCGTGTGGATATCCAGGCGCATGGTGGCCAGGATCTTGGCCACGGCCAGGGGGTGGGAGATATAGGACTCCCCCGACTTGCGGTTGGCGTGGGTCGCGTAGACGGTGACCGCGTATTCATAGGACTTCTTGAGCAGCTCGCCGTTCTTCTCCGGCATGTACTCGCCGGTCAGGGCTATGATCTCATCGATTGGAGGCATGGAGATTGAGGGTGTGAGCAGAAAAGGGGGGGGCAGGTTTAGGGGACCGTCACCATGTGCACCAAGGTCTCGGCCGCTACGGCGAAGGCCACCTCAATGGTGGTGCCGTCCGCGCGCTTTCTGATCTCCACCAGGCCGTCCGCGGCAAAGCGCTTGCCCACCGTGACCCGGAAGGGGATGCCGAGGAGGTCGGCGTCCTTGAACTTGCTCCCTGGCCGTTCATCCCGGTCGTCCAGGAGGCAATCGATCCCCCGGTTGCGCAGCTCGGTGTGGAGGGCCTCCGCCGCCCGGGTGATCTCCTGATCGGTGAAGCCAAGGTTGACGATGATGACCTGGAAGGGGGCGATGGGCAGGGGGAAGATGATGCCGTCCTTGTCGTGGTTCTGCTCAATGGCCGCCGCCATCACCCGGCTGACGCCGATGCCGTAGCACCCCATGATGAAGGGTTTCTCCTGGCCGTCGCTGTCCAGGAAGCGGGCGTTTAAGACCTCGCTGTAGGCGGTCCCCAGTTTGAAGATGTGGCCAACCTCGATCCCCCGGGTGAGCTCCAGCTCGCCGCCGCAAGTGGGGCAGCGGTCAGCCGGGGTGACCATGCGCAGGTCGGCCATCTTCTCGATCTGGAAGTCGCGTCCCAGGTTGGCGTTGATCAGGTGAAAATTTTTCTCATTGGCGCCGATGGCAACGTTCGTCATGCCGCTAAGGGCCAGATCGGCAATCATCGGGATCTTGAGGCCGATGGGTCCCAGGTAGCCGGTGGGCACGCCGGTGGCGTCGAAACACTCCTGGTCCGTGGCCATTGCCACTTCGCTGACACCCAGGGTATTCTTCAGCTTGACCTCCTGCACCTCGTGGTCGCCACGCAGCAGCACCGCCACCGGCTGGCCGTCGGCCATGTAGACCAGGGTCTTGACCAGGGCGCGGGGCTCAATCTTGAGGAAGGCGCAGACCGCCTCCACCTTGCGTTGGCCCGGGGTCTCGACCCGGGTCAAGGGCTGCTGGCCAACCGTCGAGGCCGGGGCAGGGGGGGCGCAGGCCGCCTTTTCCAGATTGGCGGCATAGGCGCACTGGCGGCAGATGACGATGGTGTCCTCGCCGGTATCGGCCAGGACCATGAACTCATGGGAGAAGTTGCCGCCGATGGTGCCGGTGTCCGCCTCCACCGCCCGGAAGCGCAGGCCGCAGCGGGTGAAGATGCGGTGGTAGGCATACTTCATCGCCTCATAAGAGGCATCAACCCCCTCTTCGCTGGCGTCGAAGCTGTAGGCGTCCTTCATGATGAACTCGCGGCCCCGCATCAGGCCAAAGCGGGGGCGGATCTCATCCCGGAACTTGGTCTGGATCTGGTAGAGGTTGACCGGCAGGCCACGGTAGGAGTGGATGTTGTTGCGCACCAAGTCGGTGATCACCTCCTCGTGGGTCGGTCCCAGGCAGGACTCGCGGTCATGGCGGTCGCGGAAGCGCAACAGCTCCGGCCCATATTTCTTGAGGCGCCCGGACTCGGCCCACAGATCAGCGGGCTGCACCATGGGCAACAGGACCTCCTGGGCGCCGGCCGCGTTCATCTCCTCGCGGACGATGCGCTCGATCTTGCGCAGGGTCATCAGCCCCAGGGGGAGGTAGGAGTAGACCCCGCTGGTCAATTTGCGGATGAAGCCGGCCCGCATCAGCAGACGGTGGCTGACCACATCGGCCTCGGCCGGGTTCTCTTTCAGGGTAGGGATCAGGAGCTTTGAAAAGAGCATAATAGGTCGTTTGAGTTATCAGTTGACGGTTAACGGTTTCCAGCGGATGCGGGTCGTCTTTTTAAGGAGTCATGTAATGCTTGCAGCATCCGTGATATTGATTTCAATTCATTAATTAACTGGCGGGCATCAACTGGGGTGAAGATGCCAACTTCTTGAGAAATATACACTTGGGTGCGTAATTCGGCGGCGGATCCTTTAGCAATAGCGATAAACCGCTGGAAGTCTGGGACCGAATTCCTTTCACTGCCTTCCGCGATATTTGAGGGAACCGATATTGCGGCCCGAAGCATCTGGTCGCGAATTCCATAATCTCGGCACTGTTTCAATAAACTATAGAGAGTGACGGTTAAGCGACAAGATTTTTTCCATACCTCTAAATCTTCGAACGAAACCATATCGTTTCACCAGACAGGTTGGTCTATGTCACCGTCAACCGTCAACGGTTAACTGTTCTTCTCCATCTTCTCCAACTCCGCGACAAAGACCTCGAACAGCTCGGCCTCGGGGACCTTTTTGTACAGCTCTCCTTTTTTAAAGAGGATGCCCATGCCGTTGCCGCCGGCCAGGCCCAGGTCGGCCTCCTTGGCCTCGCCGGGACCGTTGACCACGCAGCCCATGACCGCGATCTTGAGGTTGGTGTGCATGTGCTGGATGTACCGTTCGACCTTCTCGGCCAGGCCAAAGAGGTCGATCTGGCAGCGGCCGCAGGTGGGGCAGGAGATGAGTTCCGGGCCGCGATGGCGGAGGTGCAGGGCGCGGAGCAGTTCGAAGCCCACGCGGATCTCCTCCACCGGGTCGCGGGTCAGGGAGATACGGAAGGTGTCGCCGATCCCCTCGTGCAAGAGGATGCCCAAGGCGACACTGGATTTGACGGTGCCGGCGATCAGGCCGCCCGCCTCGGTAACCCCCAGGTGGAGCGGGTAGTCACAGCGCGAGGAGAGCTCCCGGTAGGCCGCCACCGTGGTCATGGCGTCGGAGGACTTGATGGAGATCTTGATCTGCTCAAAATGCAACCGTTCCAACAGCGCCACATTGCGCAGGGCACTCTCCACCAGGGCTGCCGGGACAGGGTGGCCGTGGCGGGCCAGGATATCCTTCTCCACCGAGCCGGAGTTCACCCCCACGCGGATGGAGACCTGGTGCTGCTTGGCTGCGGCCACCACCTTGGCCAACTTCTCGGCACCGCCGATGTTGCCGGGGTTGATCCTGATGGCGTGGGCGCCATGCTCCATGCTGGCGATGGCCAGACGGTGGTCAAAGTGGATGTCGGCGATCAGCGGGATATGGATCTGGTCACGGATGGGGCGCAGGGACTCGGCCGCTTGCTGGTCAAGGACCGCCACCCGGATGATCTCGCACCCCGCCTCCTCCAGACGGTGGATCTGGGCGACGGTCTGCTCCACATCCCTGGTGTCGGTGTTGGTCATGGACTGGACGGCGATGGGCGCATCGCCACCGATACGGACCGGGCCCACTGCAATTTGTCGTGTTTGGCGTCTGGTAATCATGGTCCGCCACTATACCCAACCGTTTTTGCTTTTGCACGACATTTACAGGGATAACGAGGTTATCGGTTTACAGTTTTCAGTTGCCGGTTTATAGTTTTCGGCGCACCCTTTCAGGGCGCTAGGCTGTAGCCGTGCTAGGCTGTAGCGTGTTAGGCTGAAGGCGGTTAGGTAAAAAGACGGACTCCTTGATGGCTCGCACGGGCCTTTCGGTTGTCAGCGCTGTTAACGCACCTACAGCCTATAGCCTACAGCCTAATTAAAGCCTTCAGTCTAAACAACCTGATTCCCCCCTAGTGAGTATCCCTTGATGCCCGACTCCCCCCAGCCTGCCGCAGACCGCCGCCCTCGGCACCTCTTTCTCGGTGCGGTCATCATGCTGACCCTCCTCTCCCTACTGCCGATCTGGGCGGTGGAGTTCCCGCCCCTGCAGGACTACCCGCAGCACCTCTTCTTGGCCCATGTCAATGCCACCTTTGACAACCCGGCCTATCACTGGTCGCAATTCTACCAGGCCCAACTGCGGCCGGGCCCCTATAGCCTGTTCTATTACCTCGTCGTCTGGCTGGAGAGGGTGATGGCGGTGACCATGGCCGGCCGTGTCTATCTCTCCGCTTACATCGGCCTGTTGGCGGTGATCGCCGTGGTCGTGGCCCATCAACGGCGCTTGGCCAACCCGCCTTGGGGCACGCTCCTGCTTTTTCCCTTGGCCTTCCATCAGATCTATTACATGGGCTTCACCAACTTCCTGCTCTCGGTGCCGCTCTTGGGGCTGGCAATCCTCGACCATCAGCGCTTGGCCGACGGCCCCGGGTCCGCCCGGGGGTTGCTGCGGCAGGCGATCATGGTCCTCATCCTCTTCCTCTGCCACCCTTACACCATCCTGGTCTACATCGTCCTGAGCGCCGGGAGTAGCATGCTCCCGGGGGCGGACGGCCGCAGGCAACGGGCCGCCATGATCCCGCCCTTGCTGACCGCGGCTATCTTTGCGGTCTGGTATCTGACGGCCTTCACCCTTGCCCAGGGCAGGATGCCGCTGTTGTGGTGGTCCGTACCCGAGACCATCCGCTATTACCTGCTGATGTTCACCGGCATGCGCTGGAGCGAGGGGATCAACTGGTCCTCGGTGGCGACTTGGCTGGTTGCCGTTGCCCTTGTCCTCTGGGGGGTGATGCGCGGCCACCGCCAGGGGGTGCGTATCCCCCGGCGGACAGCCCTGGCCTGCGCGCTGGCCACCGCGGGCTTCTTTGCCCTGCCGTTCTGGGCCGGGCAATACTCCTACTTCAACCTGCGCTTGGCGCCCTTCTCCTATCTCTTTGCCGCCATCCTGGCCGGCTACGGCCTCTGGTCGGCGCGGGCCGGGCTCTTGCTGGCCCTGGTGGCCGCCATCTT
>CAYSFY010000030.1:0-14498 GCA_964430285.1 uncultured Desulfobulbia bacterium | reverse complement strand
GCCATCTTGGTCTGCCAGACGACCCTCCTGCACATGGCGGTATCCCGCGAGACGGCGGAGATCAAACCCCTCATCGCCACCATGGAACCGAACGCCGCCATCCTGCCCATGACCTTCACGACCACATCCGCCATCCTGGACCGCCACTTTTTCCCGGAGGTCCATAGTCATGACCATTTCTACTACCACCTCCAGGCAGGAGGCGCCAGTCCCAGCCTCTTTCCCAGCCCCATGCTGCCGGTCCGTTTCCGGGCCGGCGTTGCTCTGCCCTTGGCCACCCATGGCTTCTCCTGGCAGGAGCAGGGGTCCAAGTATGACTATATCCTGACCCGGGGGGCACCCAAGGAGTTTGTGCCCTTTATCACCCGTTACGCCCCGCAGGTCAGCCAATCCGGGGAGTGGCTCCTCTTCCGCAACGAGCATAGGCAATGATGCATCTTCCAACCACCACCCGTTCCCGCTGTTTACGCTGCCTGCCGATTACCGTGGTCCTGGCCGTGGTCGCTCTCTTGGCCATCTTCCCGGTCCAGGATTTTGACATCTTCTGGCATCTGGCCAACGGCAGGGCCATGGTGGAGCAAGGGCGGATCATCAATCAGGAGATCTTCTCGTTTACCGCCAACGGTAAATCGTTCAGCAACCATGCCTGGCTCGCTCAGATCATCTTCTTCCTGGTCTTTAAGGGCTTGGGCGCCAACGGCCTGATCGCCCTCAAGGTCCTGATCACCACCCTGATTGGCCTTGGCCTCTATCGCGTAGGAAGGCGCGAGGGGTTGGCCCCGGTGCCGGCAGCGCTCATCTGGCTTTTGGCCTTTGCCGCCTCCAGATCTCGTTTTGTCGAGCGGCCGGACCTCTTCTCCTTGCTCTTCCTGGCCCTTCTTGGAGCCATCCTTTTCTCGTATCGCGGGCACAGGGGGTCCACTCGCAGCCTGTGCGTGTTGCCGTTGATGATGGGGATGTGGGACTTGATGCATGGCGCCCTGTATGGCACCATCTTCCTGGCCGCCTTTATGGCGGGCGAGACCATCACCTATCTCCTGCCGGCTAGGCTTGGGGGCGCACTCTTGCCGGCCATGCCCAAGGAGCGGTTTAAGACCCTGTGGCTGCTGGTCGGGGTGACGGCGGCCGTGATGCTGGTGAGCCCCTATGGACTCCGCACCTACGAGATCTTCTATGAATTCATGAACAACAATCTGATGACCTCCATGACCGCCGAGTTTCAGCCGATCCGCTTAAACGAGCACCCCTGGTTTTGGCTGTTGTTGCTGGTGAGCGGCAGCAGCATTTTGGCGCGGGGACGGCGTCTTGACCTTACCACCCTCTGCCTCTTTATCCCCTTCGCCGGCATGGCGATTCGCTACGTCAGGGGCATCGGCCCCTTCAGTGTCGTCGCCGCCCTGGTCCTGGCCGTGAACCTGCCTGCCATCCTCTCGGCCCTGGCCGCCTCGCCGGAACGACAGCGGCGGCAGGAGTTTCTCTCGGTCCTCTTGCTCATTATTGGCCTCATCGTGGCGCTGGGGTATAAATTCGCGCCAACGCCCCGCTATGACTCCCTGGGGCTTGGGGTCAGCGCTGACGGCTTTCCGGTGGGTTCCGCCCGTTTCATCAAGGCGGCCCACCTCAGCGGCAACATGTACAACACCGATCGCTACGGTGGCTATCTGGCCTACACCCTCTTTCCCGAACGCAAGATCTTTCACTACAACCACCACATGCTCTTTAATGCCCTGGAGCGCTATGTCCATGAACCCGAGACCCGGGCCCAGTGGCGGATCAATTACGCCGTCGTCGGCCGTTCGGACGAGTGGGATATGTTCGCCAAGGATGGTTTTGTCCCGGTCTACTGGGAACCCACCGGGGCGGTCATGGTCAAAGAGACGGCAGCCAATCGACCGATCATTGAACGTTATGCCATCCGCTACTTTTCGCCGGTGATGCCCAAGGAGGAGTTTTTCAAGCTGGCGCAAAATCCGGCCATCATGCCGGTCCTGGCCAGGGAGATCAGTGATTATCTGGCCCAGCGCCAGGATGGCGAAAAGACGCGGATCTTGGTGGAGATGCTTGCCCACCAGACCCTGGTCGCGCCAAAGACCAGCATCGAACTCCTGAGCCGCGCTGAGCGCTATAACTCGCAAGAACCCAGACTGGCCGCTGTGCTTGGCACCCTTTGCTACCAGCAGGGGGAGAACGAACAGGCGGCGCTGTACCTCAATCAGGCGTTGACCCTGGACCCGAAGCAGGTGGAGGCCCTCTTCAGTTTGGCCTTCCTCCTTTATGACCAGCAGAAGTTTCAAGCGGCTGCTGACCATTTTCAGAGGATCTTGGCCATTGTCCCGCGTCATCCGGACACCATTTATGGCTTGGGCCTGGCCCTGAATCAATTGGGGCGCACCCAGGAGGCCAGGCGCTCATTCCAGGCCTATCTCGACCTCGTCCCTGAAGGTCCTTGGGTGGAAAAGGCCCGGAATTTTCTTGCCGCCCCGCCGGATGGCAGTTGATTAAACGGATTGAGTATATTAAGGTGTGAACCTTCCAATCACTCAAATAATATTGAATATGGCCACCAGTAAATCCTCCGCCACCACGCACAATAAGAAAGTCCTGATCGTTGACGACGAGGCCCTGATTCGCTTTGGTCTGGAGAAATTTGTCAAACAGGAGGGGTATGCCACTATTTCGGCGGGATCAGGGAAAAAGGCGCTGGAACTCATTGAGGATCAGGATCCCGACATTGCCTTGCTGGATCTGAAACTGCAAGACTCAATTGACGGGCTGGAACTGCTCAGCATCATCAAGAAAACCAGACCAAAGATCGTTTCGGTGATGATCAGTGGTCAGACCGAAATTCACGGCGCGGTGGAGGCCATGAAGCTCGGGGCTCGGGACTATCTGGAAAAACCGATTGATTTTGACAAGCTAAAGTCAGTCCTCGACGCCATCTCCCATGACCTTGACCACGCCGGTCAGGATGAAGCCACCTCTGATATCGATCTCTCCTTTGCCAGCGATAAGATGAAGAAGGTGGTGGCCATCATGAAACGGTTGGCCCTCAAATCCGATCTGACCATCCTCATCCTGGGGGAGTCCGGTACCGGCAAGAACTACCTGTGCCAGAAGATCCACGAAATGAGTTCTCGCCGGGATGCCCCCTATGTCCAGATCGGTTGCTCCAATATCCCGGACCACTTGATCGAGAGCGAGTTGTTCGGCTACGAAAAAGGGGCCTTTACCGATGCCAAGGCCTCCAAGAAAGGTCTGATCGAGGTGGCTGAGGGGGGCACGGTCCTACTTGATGAACTGGGGGACATGCCCTATCAATTCCAGACCAAGGTCCTTAAACTCCTGGAAGAGCGCTGCTTTCGACGGATTGGGGCCTTGGAGGACACGGCGGTGGACATCAGGATCCTGGCCGCCACCAACCGAGACTTGAAGCATGAGGTCCAGGAGAAAAAATTCAGGCTGGATCTCTTCTATCGCCTGAATATCGCCACCATCGAGCTGCCGCCCCTGCGCGAACGTACCGACGACATCCCGGTCCTAATCGCCAGCTTTCTCAATATCTTTGCCAATAAATACGGCGCCGGCACCAAGACCATCAGCAAGGAGGGCATGGCGATTCTCATGGACTACTCCTGGCCGGGGAATGTCAGGCAATTGAAGAATTTGGTGGAAAAGTTGGTGGTCCTGTCGGACGGGGAGGTGATCACGGCCTCCGAGATCAATGAAAACCTTGATGGACCGATCTGTGTCCCCGAGGCCCAGGGGGCAGTCTCTTCCCCGATGGTTATGACCAAGGCTACCCCGGTTGAGCCCCCGCTGCCGGACGACCTCTCCCTGGAGGCCATGGAGGAGCGTTTTATCCGTCGGGCCTTGGAAAAGACCAACGGCAACCAGCGCAAGGCCGCCAACCTGCTGAACATCTCGCGGGACGCCCTGCGTTACCGCCTGAAGAAGATGCAGATCACCATTGATGATGATGAAGAGTGAGCAGCGCTGTGCTGCACCCCCTGCCACAGCCCACCGTGAATAGATCTCCGAGGTTGTGGAAGTCGTGACCAAATAGCTTGGATCAACCTGCCGTGCCCTTTATGCCGTTTGGCCATTCCCCATGACCATGCTGCTTGCTGCCCCGGTTTATCCCTTAAGTCCTTCATAATACCGCCGTCTGCCGGGTCCGCGCAGGATATTCCAAATC
Organism: uncultured Desulfobulbia bacterium; assembly: GCA_964430285.1. Lineage (GTDB taxonomy): Bacteria > Desulfobacterota > Desulfobulbia > Desulfobulbales > VMSU01 > VMSU01. The sequence continues at coordinate 10,303 of CAYSFY010000030.1, read as the reverse complement.
TGGGTCGTCTCATAAATGGCCCGCCAAAAATCCCGGGCCTTCAGTTTTGAGCCTGGTATGTCATGCCATTGCCGTAGCGGATACTCGCAGGCAATCTCCTCTAGTGGCCTCTCCCCTTGTTCCTCGGTCAGCAGAATAAAGCGGGCCAAAATCTCGACATCAAAAATCCAGTTGACCATGAACGGCTTGGCGAAGACCTTGCGCAGCGTTGCGGTATTAGTAAAGAGCTTGGCCCCGCACTGGGTGTCGTAGACCGTCAGTCCCAGGGTAAAGCTCGCGAGCGTGGCGAAGATGCGGCCCAGGTAGTGACGGACAGCCTGTCTCTCGATACGGCGGCTGAGCAGGCGGACCCGTGACCCGAGCACCATCTGGCAGTCGGGAGAGTCCCGCAGCAGGGCGCAAAAGGGGCCGATTTCGTTGAGTGGCGTGGCCAGATCGGCATCCCAAAAACCGATAGCGTCATACTGCTTGCCGAAGGCCTGCTGAAAGCCGGCTCTGACCGCACCGGCCTTGCCCAAGTTATGGGGGAGATGGAGGGCCATGCACTGTCTCGGCAAACGGCTGCAGAGGGTATCAATGATCATGCCGGTGGCATCGGTGCTGCAATCGTTGACAAAGATGAAATGGATGGACCCGTGCTGGCGAGCGTATGCGAGGAACGCATCCGGTGGCAGGCGCGTCTCCTCGTTGTAGCAGGGGATGATTATCGCGGTGTCTCGCATAGTGTCCAGACCGTGAGACCAGGGATGTTTATCCCCATCCTGCTCAACCAGAGGAGCGTGCGATTATCGGCATGCAGCAACACGGTGATTATCGCGGTCAGTAGACGACCGTGGCGCCAATGACCGATGCCCGGGGTGGAGGTAGAAGCGCCCATGAGCCTTTCCGCCAGCACGGTCAAGCCCCTGGCCGGCAACAAAGAGGCGAAGAGATAGCCCGAGGCCACGACCCGCAGCCCCGCCGTGGCCAAGAGTTGTTGCAAGCTGCCCCGGCTATAACGGCGATGGTGTTTGAGGAAGAGGTCATGGGAACAGAATAGGGGTTGGAAGGCGGGGACGGTACAGAAGAGGCGTGCCCCCGGCGTGGCAAAACGAGAGATGGTCTCGCGCAGAAAGAGCGCATCGTCCTCCACATGCTCCAGCACATCAAACAGGGTAAGCACCGCAAACTGACGCCCGGCGAGGGATTGATAGGAGTTATGGAAGTGGAGCCGTGGCCTGGCCGCGGAAAATCCCATGAGCTGCTCCGCCGTCAGATGGATATCCACGGCATCGATTGATGCCGTGGGGTCCGGACAGAGGGTGTCGATAATAAAGCCATCGCCGCAGCCCAGGTCAAGGATTGGCGCACCGGGCGGCAGGATCTGGTACGCCTTGGCGATGGCTTGCAAGGCGCTAACCCGGGCCAGCTCCCATGGATGGCGGTTGCCTGTGCTGGCTGGGGTCTCCCTGAGATCCATGGTGGTCTGGTGTGAATGGCTGGCCGGGAAGAGGGTGGCAGATTAGGGATAGGCGTAGGTGGCGCTGCCGTCATGGGTCACACCGTGGCACACCAGGGTACAGCTCCCGGAAAAGACGCCGGTGTCGTTGAACAGAGGATAGCTCTGGCCGCTGACCGGACTCACCATGGTGGTGTCGAAATTGATCAGGTGGGTATGGCTACCGGTGGTCAGGGTGTCGTCAAAGACGCCATGGGGGTCATGGCAGGCCGAGCAGGGGGTGCCGCCACCTGCCAACAGATGACCACTATGGCCGCCACGACCACTGGCCGCGCGCTTTCTGAACGAGCCGTCCTGCAGGGTTTTATCCCGGTCATGACAGTAGTAGCACAGGGCGTAAGAGGCGAAATTTTCCGGGGTGCCGATATTCATCTCGTAGCGTTGGCGGAGGATGGGGGTGTAAATGGAGCCATGGGGGCCATTCGGGCCAGGACCACCGACCTTGGTGCTCTTATCATTGTCATGGCAGTCGGTGCAGTAGATGATACTGTTCGCATTAAGCGATGGTTGAAATTGGCTGGGGAGACTTGGCATGTTGCTGTTTCGTCCGATACCGGCTATGGGGTGGAATGATGGTGTCACTCCCGGGTTAGTCGGATCAAAGACCAAGCGTTTGTTCATGTTGTTCAACACGCGGTTCACGGTTGGCACTCTCTGCTCCGAGTTGCCATGGCATTTGAAGCAGATCTCATACTCGAACTGGGCCGTCTGCACCGCTGATCCTGCCCTGTCTACTCCCGTGACACCTTGCAGTCTGCCGTTGACCATGGGGGCGATGGCCGCGGCGTTGGTCACACTGTGCTGGTTATGACAATCCTGACACTCGACATGGCCGGAGAGTGCGGTCACGTTTTCCATGGGGTCGTGGGCTATGCCACTGCTATCGCCGATGGTGGCCAACTCTGGATAGTGGCGGGAGCTCTTCTGGAATTCGGCAGCGATATTGGTGATCCCGACTTGGCCATTATGGCAATTGAGGGTGCAGTTGCCCTCTTCGGGGAGGTAGCGCATCAACCGCTGTGGACCACCGGCATTGTGACTGACATGGCAGTTCTCGCAGCCATTTTCCGCGACGGTATATCGTTGATTGGCGGGCTCGACCTTGGTGTTCCACGGCCATGGGTTGGGGGGGGTCCCGTTCCAGGTAGCGCTTGAGGTGGCATGCGTGGACGTGGACCAGCCGGTGACCGTATGGCAGCGGGTGCACAACCCCGAGTTTTTATTGCTGACCGCCAGGAATTGACCGTTGCTGTTGTCGTGGGGGTCATGGCAGGTGGTGCAATGGATGACTCCGCCCGGATAAAAGAACAGGTCCTGGGGTGGATTGGGGTTCAGTTCTTGGTCTACCGTCAGGGCATCTTGATAGGAGAAGGAAAACGGGTGATCGTTCCGTAAGTCGGTGCCGAGCAGCGTGGATCGCCCCGTCAGTTCCCGGGTCATGGCGATGCCCCCCGAGACACTGAGGACCGCGCCTATGCCAATGGTGCCGTCGTGGCAACTCAGGCACAGCCGCGATGGACCGGTGGGTTGACTCAAGGTCACCTTCAAGGTCGAACTCTCGTAGAGTTGGTAATTGATGCCTTCCTGGATATTGCGATTCCATAAGGGGGTCAGCGGGGTCGCGTTGTGGGGCGTGTGGCAGAAAATGCAGACCCGATCTTCCACCAAGGCCTTAACCTCCCCCGTACCGGAGGAGGACATATTATGCTTTGACGAAAGAATGCCTGGCGTGGCCAATGGCGCGGTCGTCCATGCCAGGAGAGCAACAACAGCGATCAAGAGCACTTTCATGGTGGACCTCCTCAATCATTGCCAACAAGTTGAAAGATCTGGATTCTTCTGTTGTAAGTGTCGCATACGTACAGCTTGTTGGCCCGATCAATAAAGAGCCCGGAAGGCATCCAGAATTCAGCTGCGCGTTGACCTTGCGAACCTAAGGACAGCAGATAATCACCCTTGGGGGAGAACATTTGCACTGTGTCGAAGAGGGTCTCCGCCACGTAGATGGTGCCGTTGCGATCAACGGCAATGCCTTTGGGCATGGCAAAATCACCTGAACCATCGCCATGATGACCAAACATGGAGAGGAATTTTCCTTGGGGGGTGAATATTTGCGCCCGAAAATTCATGGCGTCGGTGATGTAAATTTTGCCGCTGGTGTCGGTGGCGATGTGGGTTGGAATGTTAAGTTCACCATTGCCGGCACCGCGCTGGCCAAAACTGTTTACGTGCTCCCCTCGCTCATTAAATATGGCGACTTGATTGGTCTTGCTGTCCACGACATAGTAATGACCATCGATTTCGTGGTAGGCAAGCCCGGTTGGCCGGACAAAGGCATGTTTCGCCGGCGGGATGATCTCTTGCCGATAGCTCCCGTTTTCATCAAACAGAAAGACCTTCCCCAACATGGAGTCACTCACCAGCAGAGTAAGGTTTTCGTCAAAGGTGACACTGACCGGCGAGATAAAATTCAAATCCTTAGCCTTGGTCAATAAGAGATATTTCTGTTGATTCGGGATATAGAAGTGAACCCCGCGCTTGCCCGCATCGGCAATTGCCATGCGCCCATCGCTACCTACCGCTATGGCGACCGGTTTGACAAGCTCTCCTGCTGGACTATGGCCGAAGATCAAGGTGCTCAAGGAACGGCCTACCGGGGTAAATTGGTGTAGGGTGCCGAGATATTCGATTTTCTTGGGGTTGGGCATCGGTGGCCAACTGAGCTTCGCGGGTTCGCCAAGCACGGCATCCCACTGCACCGGAGCACAGGCGGAAAGGGCGATAGCCAGTATCCAGAGTCCTACTGCTCTCGTGCAACCTGGTGTGTGCCAACTCATAGCCACTCCTCAGTCTTTGACTGTTTGTGCTCTTCTGCCGCCGCCATTGCGATCTGCCTAAGCCGTTGTAAAAAAATAACCTGGCCATTCATGGCTGTCGAAATGGCATAAGGAGCCGTAAGGGAGAGATTTGATTTACACAAGTTATTTTCTGACGGCTCCTAAACTCAGCGGGTCAGATCGATGATCTCAATATTGGCGCCTGTCTTGAGCCCCGCCATCCAGGCATTGAGCATCTCCTGCCGTTTTTGCTTCCTAATCTCATCGGTCAGATACGGGGTAACATCCTTGAGGGACTTGTTGATCGCCGGTTTGTGGCCAACCAGCTGCACAATATGCAAATTACCGTCCACATTCACCGGTTTCGACCAGCCGTATTCCTTTAACGTCCTCGCCGCCTCGTAGAGAGCCTTGTTTTTGACCTTATCCAGGGGGACGTTTTTTTCCAGGGCAAAAGTGCCGTCTGCAGTTAACCTGCTCGGGTCGTTCTCGTATTTGTCAACAATGGTCTGTCTTGCCGCCTCGATCTTGGAGGCGGAGCTTGGATCTGCGGGATCGAGAAAGAAGATCAAATCATTGATCTGCACAAATTCATCGGCGACAAAATAGGCCTTACCTTCCTCATAGCCCTTTTGCACATCCTGATCACTGACCGTGATTTTAGAATCAAACTCTTGGCCAATGAACAACTCAAGGGCCACGTGCCGTTCCATCTGTTTGCGCAAACCTGCCATGCCGCCAAACTCATCCTTGATATACAATTGAAACTCTTGTTCGCTCTTATATTTTGTTCTGATCGCCTTCACCTTTTGGTCAAGGATGGTGGGCGAGATGGTTTTGATGGCGGCAGTCGCTTTTTGCACAGCCAATTCTTCAATGACTAAGGCATCGGTTGCCTCTTGCTTGATTTTTTCGGCCATGAGTGGCGAGATTTCTTGGCTACCATGTTTGGTTCGTGATATTTCCGCCATCTTACGCATCAACTGGGCCATGTTGATTGAGGTGCCATTGACCTTGGCGACTACGATCTCCTCTGCCGAGCCATGCCCCATGGTGTCGGCATTCTTGGTCTCTACCTCAGCGGCTGTCGCCAGGGGCGCTTGGAGGTGGTGAGTTGCCATTGCCACCCAGACAAGAACGATCAAGGGCCATACCCTTTTGCTACTGTTTTTCATCAACAACTCCTTTTTCTCGAATGGATTAAAATAACCGCCTCGCCACGGTCAACATCAGCGTCGTGGTATTCGTCTGTTCTTCTCGCGGGGATTTTTTATTGGATATGAACTGAGATTCGATGTCATCAAACACATCATCCGTGATGGCATAATTGGCCGTCAGACTGATGGTGGTCGACCCCAGCAGCCAAGAGCGGCCGGCATTCATTCCGTAGCTTAGTCGCGAAATGTCTTGGTTGCTGTCCCCCTTGGTGATCTCCCAACGGTAGCGGATGTAACTGTTGGCCACGAATTCCACCCACGGGATCCTAAACGGTTTGGTCAGGGCAATGGTGTTGCGGATGGTGGTCTGCTCGTTGATGCCCAGGTCTTGATTTGGGGCACTTATGCCTTCGGTGTTGAGGACCAGGCGCGAAATCATCCCATTGGTATAGTCATACTGATGAACGGCATTTAGGTTGGCGTCAATATAGGGAACGCGCATTCCCATTTGCAGAGTATAGGAATAGCCCTTTTCCTCCGACTCCCCAGAAACGCCGTTGCTGTTGGCTGAATCGGCGACTCCCAAGCGGGCTTCACTCGTTAGGTTCGCCGCCAAGCGATCGAAGAAGATTTTCGATTTTTGATAGGAGGCCCGATAGAAGGTAATCACCTCATTGGTTTCCGCCTGGATCCATTCCCGCGAAACCGAGGCCGCCAACGAGTTCCATGAGAACCCCAGGCTCACGGTGTCATCAGTGACTTTCGGCGTCAAGTTGGAGGTCTCCGCGTAGCTGCCCTGCTGTGCCGTCTCTGTATGTTGGTATCGTGAAGAGACCAGATCAAAAAGGTGCAGACCGACCCCCAAGCTATTGGTCTGGGAGGTCGCGTCGGCCGACGTGGTAAAACTGGTCACCCGAAAGGTGAAGGAGTGTATGCCGTCGTTAATCGGGAACGAATCAAAGTTCAACCCCTCAACATTGTTACTGAGAAAGCCAATGGTAATATCACGGGTGGACTTGTTCAGTTCATAATCCACGGGCTCAACCAGGGTGATCCAGCAGTCGTTTACCGCACGGGGATTTTTGATTGCCGCGGTGCAGGTGTCATTGTCTCTTAAAACGTCCACGGTGATCTGCGCCCCAATATCGGCAGTATCACTCAGATGAATAATTCCCCCCTGTTCCTGCACCGAGAAGTAGAGCGCTGGATCCGAGCTTAAACCGGCCCGCTTGATTTGCGTGTGGGTGGAGGTGACGGACCCGGTTGCCACGCTGTCATAGGGCAACATCTTTTGATATTGACTGGACAGGCTATAGCCTTGGTGGCTGTCCTCTCCTTCCACAGGCGCAAGACCAACGGACTCGCCGGTATCCGGGTCGATTCCTTCCTCATTTCTTGCCGTCTGCAGTGAGTCGCTGGTTGCCATCAGCCTGGTCTGCAGGCTGTCAAAGAGTTGCTGGGACAGGGTGAACTCCATGGTGTGATTGGTGGTGGCATAGTCGCTCTTCATGGCGGTCGCGCCAAAATCTTCCGTGGGGGTGGTCCATTGGTTTGCGCTGTCGTTCTGGTATGTTGACAAATGGATGAGCGATGCGAAATTCCATGGGAGGTCAATGGCGATCAATTCGTTTAGGCCAACATAATCGTTGCTGTATGCACTTTCCGCCCCGGCGCCCTGCGTGGTTTTGGAGATGTCAACTCCGGTGGTAAAGTTAGCCGTGTACAGATCAAAGGTATTGCCCAGAGCCCCCTGTTGCGAGATGGTATTTAAGTTGGAGTCTATCGGACCGCTCTTTTCATCTTCATAGCTGGCAGAGGCATTGAGGTTGAAATTTTGGAGTTTGCCGAGCTTTTGTTGCAAGAAGGTATAATAGGTTTCGTAATCATCAATTGCGGTAGACTCTGTGTCATGCAGTCGAGTGGTGTTCTTGTACCGCAGTCGTGAGGTATGTTTGCCTTTTTTGTACTTGAACAGCATCTCCGACTCACGGGTGAGGGCGTTGGCTCCGGCATTCAACGATGAGGTGAAAGGTCTGTCTTGCTGGCTGGACATCTCAAGGGTGTATGGTTTGGCCCTGAGCATGAGCGCCTTTAAGTAATAGGCATCATACCCGCCATTGCTGCTCGATTGCTGGATATTGGTATCGAGGGAGCTTTGGTTTAGGCCATATGAGCCGGAGGCTTCGAAAAGCATCAGGTCAGGATGATAGACATAGCCGATGGTGCTAACCTTCATGGATTCGCGGTATGCCTGCCGGTGTGCCGTATTATTTAACCCCTGGTTGTTTTTGGTGTCGTCGGTCGTGTAGGCTGATTGCAGGGTCAGCGTCGAACCGTAATTAACCAGGGTCGGTTTCCACTCTCCAATTCGGGCAAGAACCAAATGGGCCTGTCCTGCCTCAAGGGCAAGAAGTCCGGTGATAAGTATGGCCTGCCGAGCCGCATTGATCTTTCCCCTCCCTGCCGTCCATGGTCGCTGCCGTTTCCTCCTCTGATTGCGCATTATCCGTAACATCATGACAGCAAAATCATTTGCGATTTACTGCTTGCGCTCTTGCCCCTTTTCGCGTTCCAGTTTTTGCAGCAACTCCTGATAGAGCTCGGTATCGGACTTATACACAGCGTCTTTCATTTTGCCGTAGGCATAGACATTGACCACTTGACTCAAGTTGAATTGGCTGGTTACAAAGATGAGGTACTCGATTTCAAAGCCAGGTGCCGCATACTGTTTGAAAAGAGGAATATTGTCGTAATCGATATAAATTCCCGCCGGCAGGGTTAAGGAGCCGGGGACATTCTTTTCATCTCCAAAAAAGGTCAACAGTTGCCCCGTATTGGCAAAGACCTGGACAATGTCAAAGGCTGCGTCCACCACATACATCCTACCGCTGCGGTCCAAGGCGATGCCGCGGGGCCGTCCAAAAAATCCAGGAGTATCTCCTGGCCCACCGAGACTGCCTCGGTAATGACCGTCTCGGTCATACTTCATCACCTTGAATTTGTGGATATCAATAACATAGAGGAAACCATCGGCATCGAAGTCAATATTCGCGGCAATCCCCAGGCGTTGATCAGGGTCCGGCCCCTCTTCGCCAATCGTTTCTATCTTTTGTCCCGAGTTTTGATCAAAGACCTTAACCCCGCCACCACCAGTTGAATCGGCAACATACAGTTTGCCTTCATAGACCTTGGCCGCAACCGGCTTCCAGGGGTCGGGATTTGAGAATGATCGGACAAAGATATCGTTCTTGTCATACTGCAGGACCTGTTTTCTGACCGGATCGCAGACATAGGTATTGCCTGCCTGATCTAGGCTGAGATTGATCGGTTGCACGATCTTGCCGAGACCTTTCGAGCCCTTGAATGACAAGAATTTTTTGTTGTTGAGATCGAATTGAAAGACACCTGTCGTGGTGTCGCCAATGGAGATCACGCCATTGCGAATGACGACGCCAAAGGGTTTTTTGATCTGGTCTGCCTCTCCCTGTTTACTGCCGAGAAAGCCGCCTAAGTTGGAGGCGCCGCCTTCAAAATCCCCGGCACCTTTAAAACTGGTCAGGAATTGGTAACGGGGAGACTCGGGCGGCGGGGGATAAAAGACTGGGCCTTGATCCGTTTTTTGCGGTGCGGCAGGTTGGCTAACGCAACCGGGGAACAGGGCAAAGAGGATCATTGCCATAAAGATGTTGGCGACAGCATGACCTTTAAGATAGTTGAACATCTCCACTCTCCTTAAAATTTTGTTTGTGAGTAACAGGCAAAACGGCTGTATCATACAGCACGAATTGATCTCTTGTAAAGGCATAACGTGCCACATCTAAGAGCCACGCATGTCCACGCTCGGACCTGTATCCATCGTCATGGGGGGGACTTATTTTGCCATCTATCATTACATAACGTGTGGCTATCAAGGATTTTCAGTCAAATTTTCCGGTTCCCAGCAGCTGGCTGGTGATTCCGTTGGAGCGTCGTCCCCAGCACGATTGAAGCGTGGTCGCGCCGGGGACGACGCTCCAACAACAAGAGCTGCTGAGAATTGTTTACAGCCACGTTTAATGATGGCATGACGGAGGGGAAGATGCCGAGTAGGCTTCTCGCGTAGCGTTGGGGCATGAGTTCCAGTCATTCTGGTACGGCCACCGCCGGGGTTGGCCTCTCCCATAACATCGCCGGCAAAGTCATATTCCCGTTGATGACGGGGTGAACGTCCAACAGGAACGGCCCCGCAGCGTTTTTGGACCCATGCTTGCCCGGAGGGGTTGATAACACTGACCGTACACGACCGTCACAAAATCCTTCCGGAACGGCCCGGAGGCGCTCTCGGACCTCCCGGCGGTGTCACTGACCATCACCAGGTCGCTTTTGGAAAGCAATGCGGTCTTGGCAACGGTCTGTTTTGTCCTTCTAGCCCGGGCTGTTGTCTGACAATGTATGGAGATTATAGCTTTGCCGACTCGATGCCCTCTTTTGCCAACAGCCTACAGCCTAAACAACCTGAGCAGTTACGCGTTCTCCTGTTCTGTTGACTCGCGAAGCGTTATTGGCAGCGATCTGATATTCTTGAATCCCATGCCAGAAAGGATATATCATGAACAAGCTGGGGGGGGATCTCACCAAGTCTGTGGGGTTAATTTACATACCGCTGGAGTGACGTCCCCCCAGCACAAGCATTTGAGTGGAAGAGGAGGGATTGTGCGATCATGCCATGAACGCTTGTAAACCCTGCTGGGATTGGGCAGGGCAGAATATTTTACGTAAATATTCATTTGGCATGCAGTCTGCATTATAAAAAAGCAACAGGCAATGAGGCT
>CAYSFY010000029.1:32346-32682 GCA_964430285.1 uncultured Desulfobulbia bacterium | reverse complement strand
GGCCAACCTTCCTCGTTTCCATTAATCCTAAGTAGTCCACATCCCAGGTGATTGCAGGTCCAAGACCGTCCTGCAACTGTATCGTCAAGCCAGCGAGCAGATGGAGTTCTGTTTCAATATCGAGAGTTCCCACCCCTTGAGCCCCGAGGAGCTGACCCAGATGCGGTTGCTGCTGGCCGACGGTTTTATCGCGGAGACGGTTACCGTCACCCCTCACCTCTCGGGGCCACGGGTGGTGGAGGTGGGGCCCAGGCTCAACTTCGCCACCGCCTGGTCCTCGAACATGGTCTCCATCTGCCAGGCCACCGGGCTGACCACCGTTAGCCGAGTGGAGCG
>CAYSFY010000029.1:22279-32330 GCA_964430285.1 uncultured Desulfobulbia bacterium | reverse complement strand
CCTTTATCCACAGCCACCACGACCGCATGACCGAGTGCCCCTACCCGGCCCCCTTGACCACCTTCGAGACCGGGGTGATCCCGGAGGCGGTCTACGAGGTGCCGCTCATGGAGGTGGGGCCGGAGGCCCTGTCGGCCATCCCCGGCATCTCCATGGACGAGTGGGATCGCAACTTCTACTACGATTACTTTGTCACCAAGCATCGGCGCAACCCCACCATCGTCGAGATCATGGACCTGAACAACGCCAACAGCGAGCACTCCCGCCACGGCTTCTTCCGCGGTCGTCAGGTGATCGACGGCGAGGAGCAGCCCGAGAATCTGATGGAGATCGTCAAGTCCACCCTGACCGCCAACCCCGAGAACAGCGTCATCGCCTTTAAGGACAACTCCAGCGCCATCATCGGCCGGAGCTGCCGGGTGATGACCCCTGCCGTGCCTGGCGCGCCCTCTCCCTTGGGTCTTCATGAGGCCACCTACCATATCCTGTTCACCGCCGAGACCCACAACTTCCCCACCGGCGTCGCCCCCTTCCCAGGCGCCGAGACTGGCACCGGCGGCCGTCTGCGCGATGTCCAGGGCACCGGCCGCGGCGGCTTTGTCGGCGCCGGCACGGCCGCCTACTGCGTGGCCAACCTCCACATCCCGGGCTATGACCTCCCCTGGGAGGAGCGCTACCCCTGTCCCGCCAACCTGGCCACCGCCCTGGAGATCGAGATCGAGGCCAGCAACGGGGCCTCGGACTACGGCAACAAGTTCGGCGAGCCCCTGATCCAAGGGTTTACCCGCTCCTTTGACCTGCGCCTGGCGGATGGTGAACGGTGGGGCTTTTTGAAGCCGATCATGTTCACCGGCGGCATCGGCCAGATCGATGACCGCCATCTGGAGAAGAATGAAGCCCTGACCGGCATGCACATTATCCAGGTGGGGGGGCCGGCCTATCGGGTGGGCTTTGGCGGCGGTGCCGCCTCCAGCATGCTCCAGGGCGACAACGTGGCGGACCTGGACTTCAACGCGGTCCAGCGCGGTGACGCCGAGATGGAGCAGAAGATGAACCGGGTGATCCGCGCCTGCAACGAGATGGGAGACAAGACCCTGATCGAGGTCATCCATGACCAGGGGGCCGGCGGCCCGGGCAATGTCCTCAAAGAGTTGGTGGAGAAGGCAGGCGGCAGGATCAACATCCGCCGCATCAAGGCCGGCGACCCCACCATGTCGGTGCTGGAGATCTACGTGGCCGAGTACCAGGAGAGGAACGGCTTTCTGATCAGCCCCGAGAACCTGGAAGCGTTTCAGGCCATCTGCCAACGGGAGAAGGTCAACTGCGAGGTCTTGGGCCAGGTAACCGGTGACCTGCGTTTTGTGGTGGAGGACGAGCTGGATGGTTCCACCCCGGTGGACCTGGAGCTGAACGAGGTGCTGGGCAATGTCCCCACCAAGACCTTTACCGACAGCAGAATCCGTGCACCTTTGGCCCCGCTGCTCCTGCCCCAGGGGTTGACCGTGCGTCAGGCCTTGAGCAATGTCCTGCGCCTGCTCGCCGTGGGCTCCAAGCGCTTCTTGACCAACAAGGTGGACCGTTCGGTGACCGGCCTCATCGCCCGCCAACCCTGCTGCGGACCCTTGCAGGCCACGGTCAGTGACGTGGCGGTGGTGGCCCAGAGCTATTTCGCAATCAGCGGCGGGGCCTGCGCCATTGGCGAGCAGCCCATCAAACTGATTGCCGACCCCAAGGCCGGGGCCAGGATGTCCGTGGGCGAGGCGGTGACCAACCTGGTGTGGGCTCGGGTGGAAGGCCTGAAGCAGGCCAAGTGTTCGGCTAACTGGATGTGGGCATCGAAACTCCCAGGCGAGGGGGCGGCCTTGTACGACGCCGCCTGCGCCATGCGCGAGGTGATGATCAGTTTGGGGGTGGCGGTGGACGGGGGCAAGGACAGCCTCTCCATGGCCACCAGGGTAGGGGAGGAGACGGTGAAGTCCCCCCGCGAGCTGGTGATCTCCCTCTACGCCACCATGGATGACATCCGCCGGGTGGCCACCCCGGACCTCAAGCACCCCGGCCACTCGGTGCTGCTCGCGATCGATTTGGGTGGCGGAAAAAATCGCTTGGGCGGTTCAGCCCTGGCCCAGACCCTGAAACAGATCGGCGCCGAGCCGGCCGACGTGGATGACCCGGCCCTGCTGGCCCGGGCCTTTGCCGCCATCCAGGGTCTGTTGGACCGCGATCTGATCCTGGCCGGACATGACCGCAGTGACGGCGGTCTGATCACCACCCTGCTGGAGATGGCCTTTAGCGGCAACTGCGGCCTGGAGATCGATCTGGCTGGCGAGGGGTCGGCCCTGGCCCAGCTCTTTAGCGAGGAGCTGGGGTTGGTCTTCGAGGTCGAGGAGGCGGGCCACCAGGCCATCATGGCCGAGCTTGACGCGGCCGGGGTGCCCACCCAGTGCCTGGGCCGGACCGTGATCGACAAGCGCATCCGCGTACGCTGCGGCGGCGAGGTGGTCTTGGCTGAGGCGATGCAGGTGCTGCGCGGGGAGTGGGAGGAGACCAGCTTCCAGCTGGAACAGCGGCAGATGAACCCGGCCTGTGCCCGGGAGGAGAAGGAGGTGCTCTTTGACCGGCAGGGCCCGGTCTATCACCTGCCCTTCACCCCGCAGCCGACCGCGCCGGCCATTCTGGCGCGATCCGCGAAGCCCAAGGTCGCCATCCTCAGGGACGAGGGGAGTAACTCGGACCGTGAGATGAGTGCCGCCTTCTTGAGCGCCGGCTTTGAACCCTGGGACGTCTCCATGACCGACCTGTTGGCCGGCCGCATCACCCTGGAGGGTTTCCGGGGGTTGGCGGCGGTGGGCGGCTTCTCCTACGCCGATGTCCCGGAGAGTGCCAAGGGGTGGGCCGCCACCATCAAGTTCAACGAGAGGCTGGCCGCCATGTTCCACGCCTTTTACAACCGGCCGGACACCTTTACCCTGGGGATCTGCAACGGCTGCCAGCTCTTCGGGCTCCTGGGCTGGGTGCCGTGGCAGGGGATCGACGCGGCGCATCAGCCGCGCTTTGTGCGCAACACCTCCGGCCGCTTCGAGTCACGCTGGAGCACGGTCAAGGTCCTGCCCTCGCCAGCCATGATGCTGCGGGGCATGGAGGGGTTGGTCTTCGGTATCCAGGTCGCCCATGGTGAGGGGTACCTGAACTTCCCGGACCAGACCATCGAACGCCAGGTGCGGGAGCAGCAGCTGGCCACCCTCTGTTTTGTCGATGACCAGGGCCAAGCCACCACCACCTACCCCATGAACCCCAACGGTTCACCGGGCGGCATCACCGGCCTCTGCTCCCCGGACGGCCGTCACCTGGCCATGATGCCCCACCCGGAGAGGACCTTCCTCACCTGGCAGGCCCCGTGGCTCCCCGAGGGGATGAAGAGAGAGCTCGTGGCCTCGCCGTGGCTCAGGATGTTCCAGAATGCCTATGCGTGGTGCGAGGGGTAGGAAAGAGAAGGTGAAGGGCCAACGGTTGCCGGTATCGCACCTATCGTTTGGCCAACTTCAACGGAGTAGGGATTCCGGCAACCCGTATCTCATTAGATAAGACACCACGAAGGACACGAAGAGCCTACTTCGTGATCTTCGTGGTGTTCGCGGTAAGGGAAGTGGACCATTACTGTCAACCAGCCGTTAGCGAATGTTTACCCCTCACCCTTTTCCGTCCAGCACCGCGCGAATCACGCTACAGAGTTTCAGCCCGGCCACCGGTTTGATCAGGTACTCTCTGACCCCGGCGCCTAAGGCGCCATCCTTGGAGACCTGGTCGTTGTAGCCGGAGCAGAGGATCACCGGCATCCCCGGTCTGATGGCCATGGCCTGGCGGGCTAGTTCCAGGCCGGACATCTTGGGCATGGTCATGTCGGTGAGGATCAGGTCAAAGGCCGTGGGGTCTTGGCGGAAGAGCTCCAAGGCCTCCTGGCCGTTGCCGGCGGTGGTTACCCGATACCCTGCCAAGGCCAGCATCTCCTTGGAGAACTGTTGGATCAACTCCTCGTCATCGACCAGAAGGACCCGCTCCGTGCCCATGGCCAGAGCGGGCTGTTCGTGGTCCGTATTCCCCTCGGCCCTGACCTCCTTGAGCAGCGGCAGCCAGATGGTGAACGTGGCGCCGTGCCCCACCTCACTCTCCACCTCAATCCTCCCGTTATGACCGTTGACAATGCCATGGATCAGAGCGAGACCGAGTCCGGTGCCTACCCCCTTGTCCTTGGTGGTGAAGTAGGGCTCGAAGATCCTCTCCTTGACCTCCGGGGTCATGCCTTGGCCGGTATCGCTGACCTGGAGCCGCGCAAAGGTGCCCGCCTCCACATTGTGTGCGGCACCCCCCTCCCCATCAAGTTCGCACTGGCTTAGAGTGACGGTCAACTGGCCGCCGCTGTTGGCCATGGCCTGGTAGGCGTTGGTGCAGAGGTTCATGATGATCTGATGCATCTGGCTGGGGACGGCCATGACCGTGCACCCCTTGGCAATGGCCAAGCTGAATTCGATGCTGGTGGGAATGGAGGCCCTGAGGAGTTTGATGGCCTCGTGACAGATACCGCTTAAGTCCACGGCCTTTTTCTCGTCATCGCTGTGGCGGCTGAAGGTGAGGATGTGCTGCACCAGCTCCTTGGCCCGGTGGCCGGCCTGGAGGACCTTGTCGATCTTGCGCTGCACCCCGGGCAGCTCGCCAAGTTCGTTTCTGGCCATCTCCGAGTAACCGATGATGCCGGTGAGGATGTTGTTGAAATCATGGGCAATGCCGCCGGACATGGTGCCGATGGCCTCCATCTTTTGGGCGTGCCGCAGCTGTTCCTCCAGGCGTTGGTGTTCGCTGTCGCGTTGCAGACGCTCCAACTCCGAGGCCACGCGGTCGGCGGCCAGTTCGAGGATCAAGCGAAAACGGTCAGGGGGGGTAATCGTCCGTCGTGAGAGAAAAGCGAGGACGCCGATCATCTCCTGATGCTGATTCAGCAGGGGGAGGCCAAGGAAGCTTTCGGCCTCCAGCACCGCCAGGTGTCGTGGGGTGGGGAAGTGCTCCCTGAGGTGACCCGAGATTAGGGTAAGTCCTTGACTTGCCACCTGGGCGCAGGGGGTGCCGTTCATCTCGTATTTGATGTTGGCCGCGGGCTTGCCATCCATGGACAAGGCGACGGTCTCCACGGTGCCGCCGGGCAGGAGTTTGGCGACCATGCCGTGCTCCACCCCCAGCCATTCGCCAATCCCGGTGAGGATGTTGCGAAAGGCCTGGGGGCCGGTGGCCCGGGCCATCCCCTTCATGATGGCCTGGAGGATACGCTCGTTCTCCTCCTTGGCCTTCAGGGCGGCTGTCTCCCGCAAGACCCGTTCCACGGCGAGGCCCAGCCGATCCAAGCGCTCCTTGATGATGAAGTCGTGGGCACCGGCCTTCATGATCTCCACCGCGGTCTCCTCGCCCACGGCCCCGGAGACCAGGATGAAGGGGAGGTCGGTCCGCTCCTTGATCAGGCCGAGTGCGGTCATGCCGTCAAAGTTGGGCATGGCGTAGTCGGAGAGCACGATATCCCAAACTCCATCCTGCAAGGCCTGGGCGAGTTCCCGGTCGGTCTCGACCCGGCGGGCCTCCACCTGGTAGCCGAACTTTCTGATGCTGCGCAGGATCAGCAGGGCGTCATCGGCGTTGTCTTCAATCTGTAGGACCTTAATCTGTTTTTCCATAGGCTCTCGTGATGTTCGAGGGGGCAAGATGAACGGCGCACGGTTGACCGTTACCCTTGCCGCTGGTCGCTCTCGGGTCTCCCCAGAGTAAAGTAAAACGTGGCTCCTACGTCCACCTGGGCTTCGGCCCAGATCCTGCCGCCATGCCGGTGAATGATCCGTTGCACCGTGGCCAGGCCGATGCCGTTGCCGCTAAACTGGCTTGATGCGTGCAGGCGCTGAAAGGCCTTGAAGAGTTTGTCGCTGTAGCGCATGTCAAAGCCCGCGCCATTGTCCTTGATAAAGTAGACGGCCTCGTGGTCGAGGTCGGCCCTGCCGAACTCAATCATGGCCTCGGGGATCTTGGCGCTGTACTTCCAGGCGTTGCCCAGGAGATTGGTCAAGACCGCCCGCATCATGGCCGGGTCGGCCTCTGTCTTCAGCTCTGGGGCGAGGCGCCATTCTACCACACGTTGGGGGGCTTCCGCCTGTATTTCTTTACTGATCTCCCTGGCCAATTCCGCGAGATCAAGGGGGTGCCACTCAAGATCGCCGCGGGTCAGGCGGGAGAGGCGGAGGATGTCGTCGATCAGGCCACCCATGCGGCCGCACCCCGCCCTGATGCGTTCCAGGTAGCCCTGGGCCTCGGCGGGGAGTGCGGAGCCAAAATCCTCGGCCAGGGCCTGACTAAAGCCATCAATGGCCCGGAGCGGGGCGCGGAGGTCATGGGAGACGGAGTAGGCAAAGGCATCGAGCTCTCGATTGGCGGCGGTCAATTGCGTCGTGCGGGAGTCGATGCGTCTTTCCAGCTCCTGATTGAGTTGTTTTAGGCCATCCTCGGCCTGTCGGCGGCGGATGATGGAGCCGATCATGGTGGTGGCGTTGACCAGAATCGATTCGTCAAAGCCGTCCCAGCGGGCATTGGCATTGAGGTAGAGGGCCACCACGCCGATGATCTCACCGGCCACGGTGTGCACCGGCAGGCAATAGTGGCCATGGATGGCCATGCCATGATAGCCCAGCTCGTGGCGATCATCGCCGCTGTCGCTAAAGATCACCTTGCCGCTCTGGGCGACCCGACCGCAGAGGCAGGTGCCCAGGGGCAAGACGTTGCACGCCCTGCGGGTGTCAAGATCAAGGCCCCGTTGCGCGGTCATGACCAGGGCGTTTTTTACGCGATCGATCATGAAGAAGGCGGCACTCGGTTGGGTGTTGAGCCAGGCGCAGTCGACCAAGAAACCCAGGAAGCGGTCCATGAGTTCGGGGATGGTGGTATCCAGGAGGGCCAACTCCAGCACTTGATTGAGGAAGCTGCTGGCGGCGGTGGCCTTGTCGAGTGCCAACTGGGTCTGCCGTTGGCCGCTGACGTCGCGGCTGATGACCATAAACCCCTCAAACCGGCCGGAACTGTCCATCATCGGGCGCCCCCAGGAGGCAAAGGGAATGGACCTGCCATCGGCGCAGTGCCAGGTGTCGTGCAGTTGGTCAAACGGGCGCTGTATGGCCAGTGCCGCTTGGAGGGGGGAGAGGTTGGCGGAATCGATACACCCTGCCAGGAGTTGCCCCAACGATTGGCCGATCGCGGTGCGATCGTCAAGGGCGGATTCCTCCAGGGGCAAGAGGTTACGGGAGAAGGTGCAGATCCCGTCCCGGTCAACCATCCACAGCCAGTCGGGGATGGTGGCGCTGAGCTCCTCAAAGCGTCGATGGGCGGCGCCCAGCTCTCTCCTGGTCTGGGTGAGGGTGGTGCTAAGCGTTTGCAAGGCGTTAGCGATGCCTGTCAGCTCATCCTCGCCTGGTGGTGATGGGGGGGTGCTTGCCGCGGAGCGGATGAAGGCCCTGGCCTGGCGCAGACCGCTGTTGAAGGTGTGGAGGGTGCGTTGGCTCAAGAGGAAAAAGAGGAGCAAGGCCCCAGCCATGGTCGTGAACAGGGCCAGGACCAGGCTGTGAGCCCTGGCTTGCTCTTGGCTAAGGCGCTGCATAATGGCGTCGGTCGTGCTCTGCGCCGTCCGCGTAAAGGCGGCGGCAAGCCGGTCCAGCAGCTGCTCCTGCTCCTTAATGGCCGCCGTCTTCCGGCCTTGCTCCTCGCCCTCGGTCAGCAGCCGGGTTACGGTCGCCTGCAACGCCGGGTCCGCGACCTGTTCATTGATCTCCATGCCCAGGGTCTGTAGCGAGGGCAGCAGTTGCAGCTCTTGGTCGCGGAAGACCCGGGCGTGGAGGAGGCGGAAAGCGGCCAATTTGGGTTTGACTTGGGACAACAGCTCCGGGGCCAGGGCGGCTAGGCGCAGGTCAGCAAGATCGAGCAAGGCCTGATGGCTCTGGCGGGTATTCCTGGCCTCTTGATAGAGGGTGGCGAGATCAAGGTAGGCCGCTCTCAAGGCTTCGAGCTGGCGTGGCAGGGTGTGCGCGGGCGATCCCTGCCCCGCGGGGCCAAGGCCTGGTGCCAGCTCGTTCACCGAAGTGGTCAGGGCTTGGCTGGCGGTGATGACGTGGGCCGTATCCTCAGCGGCGACACCCTGAGGTAAGCGGCTGCGCAGGAGTTGCAACTCCTTGACCTGGAGCTGGAAGGCGGAGACCAGGGCCATCTCGTGGCTCACCCTTGCCGTCTGCCGCAATGCGGCCAGGACCACCCAGCAGGTGACCACGGTCAGCACCCCCAGGGTGGCGAACATGAGGCGGCTCTTGTGGGTCAGGGATCCCATCATGTCTTGCACTTGGCCGCGGGCAGGGTGAAGGAGACCATGGCACCCTCGCCTTCGCGGCCGGTGGCCCTGATCTCGCCGCGGTAGCGGTTGACAATGCGCTTGGCCGTGGCCAGACCGATACCCAGCCCCGGGAACTGATCCGGGGAGTGGAGCCGTTGGAAGGGGAGGAAGAGCTTGCCGCGGTAGGCCATATTGAAGCCGACCCCGTTATCCTTGATAAAGAAGGAGAGCCTCTCCTCCTCTTGCTCGCTGCCAAAGGTGATGGCGGCGTTGGTGGTGGGTCTGGTGAACTTCCAGGCGTTGGCCAACAGCGGCGACAGGAGTGCCCGCAGCAGGGCGGGGTCGGCCAGGAGCTTCGGGGTCGGGAGAATGGTGATGGCGATCTCGCGCCCCGGTTCATTGCGCCTCAGTTCGGCGATGACCGATTCTGCCATGGCGCTGAGATCCACCTCGGCCACGGTCAAGGCACAGCGGGAGAGGCGAGAGAGTTCCAACAGGCTGTCGATGGTGGTGCCCACCCGCAGGCAGGCCTCCTGCACCCGCGCAAGGTAGGCGCGGCCCTGCTCTTCCAGCTGCTCGCCGTACTCTTCGGCCAGGGCGTGGGTAAAGCCCGCGATGCCGCGCAAGGGGGTGCGCAGGTCATGGGACATGGCGGTGACAAAGGCCTCCAACTCATGGTTGGCCGTGGCCAGTTCACGGGTGCGCTCGCGGATCATCAGGTCAAGATTCTCATTGAGTTGCCGCACCTCGGTCTCGGCATGGGCGCGACCGGCGATCTCCGTGTCCAGGCGGACGACCTGGTCGTGGAGGGCGGTCCTTGCCTCCTCGGCCGTCCTTGCCGCCAGGGCCCACTGGCGACCGATGACATGGACCAAGAGCCCGCCGATGCTGCTGACCACCAGGACCAGAGCGGTCACGCTGTAGATGGTCTTGGTGGTTCGGGCCAGCATCCGGCTGCTGGCCTCGCCGACCTTGCCCAGGCTGGTGACCGTCTGTTGGTCGGCCAGATTCAACAGGCTGACGATCTCGTCCCGGGTCTTGGTGGAGGTCTCGCGGTTGCGGATGGTGGAGCGCAGGGCCTTATCGAGATTTTGTATCGTCTGCTGATAGGCCGGGATCTCGGCAAGGATGGTGTCGGTCTCCCGGGTGACCGTGGGGGGGGCGGCGGTCAAGGTGGCAATGGTCTGTTGCAGGTTGGCGACGGCAACGGTCACGGTCAACTGTTCGCCCGCACCGTTTGGGGCGTTGAGCAGGGATGGGTTCTGGTCATAGACCGCCTGATCGGCCAACAAGCGGGCCTGGAGGATCTGTTCCCGGCAGAAGGGGATGAGGGCGTTGATCTGCATGAGCCCGGTGGTCTCGCTGCCGGCGAGGACCTCGTCCATGATGAGTTGGCCCACGTGTTCTTCAATGTTGGCAAGGGTCCGCAGGAAGAGAAGGTTTTTCAACTCCAGGGCCAGGGTGTCTTCGCTTACCCGGATCTCGTCGTCCAGGAGCAGGGAGAGGGATTGGCGGTAGTTTTGCAAGGCCTCGACGCCATGGCCATGGCGGAGAAAGTTGTCACTGGTCTTGGCCTCCTTCCTCTCGTGCCTTGGGCGCGGGCGGTCGCCGCGCCCGTTCCCTCTGCCTATTTCCGCAACGAGTTCAAGT
>CAYSFY010000029.1:448-22269 GCA_964430285.1 uncultured Desulfobulbia bacterium | reverse complement strand
GTCACTGGTCTTGGCCTCCAGGATGAGGGCGTCAAAGCGGGAGAGCAGCTTTTTGCTGCTCGTGATGATCCCTTCCGGGTCATGGAGATAGGTGCTGTGCAGGGAGTGGAGTTCGGACTCCAGGATCACAAAGCCCTTGCCGATGGTGAAGCTCTTGGCCGCCATCTCCGCCTTCTGGCTGACCTCGCTCTGAAAGAGTTGGCGCAGGTTGCCGAAGGTCTCCATGACCACGGCAAAGGTGATGATCAGCACGGTCAGTGAAAAGAGGTTGACCAGCACCAAGCGCGCCAGATTGGAGCGGAGGATGTTGCGGACGGAGGTCAACACGTGGCGGGCAGGTGGGGGAGGCACTGGAGAGGCGAACGGCAAGCCCAAGGTAGCCATGGGGATGGGGGGGGCTCTACCCCGGCGAGGGGAAGGGGCCTCCGCGTATGGGAGTTGGCAGCTGTTGGCCCTTGACCGCGCATTATCTTTCCTGCGGCACGCTCTGCATGATCGTGCGGAGAGAGTCGTAATCCTCGTCCTTAACCGGGACCAGCCCGGTTAGAGTTGTCTGGATGGCGGTCAGGATGCGCGGTTCGCGGAGCCTGTGCAGGGCCTGCCGTACCTTGGTGATCAGAGGGGCCGATAGGTGGGAAGCGGCGAGAAAGATGTGTTCGTGGACCGCGGGGCTCTTGGCCAGCATCCGCAGACCGCGCCCCTGGTACGTGTAAAATGTCTCGTCCTTGACCGCCCCGGCCTCGTAGTAACCGTCCAACACCGCCAGGGCCACGTTGGGATGGGATCTCAAAAAATCGGCCTGCAACAACTGCTTCATCTCGACCCCGGCCTCCTGGAGCATGACCCGCGGGATGAAATAGCCCATGGTCGATTCATGGTCGACAAAGGCGACGCGTTTGCCCGCGAGTCCCGCTAATGTGGTGATAGGGGAGTCGGCCTTGGTGAAAATGATCCCATGGAGAAAGGGTTTGCCGTTGATCTCTTGGCAGGCCAGCAGCGTTTTTTTTCCATATTTGCGGGTCATCTCAACATAGGCGGATGGTCCCATATAGGCCAGATCCATTTGCTCGCTGCCGACGGCGTCGATGTGCTCTGGGTAATCCCTGGAGATCTTGATGGTAACTTGTTTGTCGATCTCCTTGGTCAGGTAGTTGGCCAGGGGAGTGAATCTCTTGTGGAGTTCTTCCGGAGGCAGATAGGGATGGATCAGCAGGGTGAGTTGCTGGCTGGCCCTGGCGCCAGGGGGGTGGGAGAGAGCGCAAAGCGCGACTAAGGCGAACAGCAGGGTGGGGACAATTTTCATGAAGGATCCTTTTTTTGAACCGGGAAACCGCGCAACCGATAGGTTAAAGGCGGTTGGGGCCGTTATGCCGTAACCGCTGCCCATTGGCTATGGCCTTACGGCCCCTGATGCCGTGGTCAAGCATGGTATGTGAGAATATTGATCAATAATGGTTTAAGGTGACAGCTATTGCACCAACTCCGTGCCGATCAGTACCATGGGCTTGATCTTGACCCCCAATCTCTTGGCGGTGGCGGCATTGATGACGCGCTGGCCGTTTTTGTTTTCGGTGGCCGGGATCTCGGCAGGGCTCTTGCCGCCAAAGATCTCCAAGGCCATCCGCGCCGCCACCAGCCCCTGCTCCCGGTTGACCTTGATCACGCCGCAGAGGATACCGGCCTCCACCTCATTTTGCGAAGCGGCGATGCTGATCTTGGGCCAGATGGTGGCAGCCAGGGCCATGGCCTTGTTCACCTCCATCTCCTTGCCGTCTTCCCCGATAATGCCACCGAGATTCAAGACCAGCAAGGCATCCGCCCTTTTTTGCAACCTGTCCAGGGCGGCAAGCAACTCGCCACTGCTGGCCACCGCGACCCTATCCACCACGGTGACCCCATACTCTTTCTCCTCCCGGGTGATCTGGGCCAGATTGGTGGTGTTCGGAGGGTTTTCCCGATAGACCACGGCGATTGTTTTGATGCGCGGATCAATCAGGCGAGCGAAATGGATGCCCTCCCGGTAGTGCTTTTTTTCGACGATGCCGGTGACCTGGGCATTGGGAAAGCCGTACTGGTCGGCGCTGTCGTTGACCCCGCAGAACACCACCGGGGTCTTGACCTTGTTCAACAGGTAGGGGAGGACAAAGGCCTCCTGGGCGGTGTCGTCAGCGGTAATCACCACATCCGGTTGGAAGGCCAGATACTCGGCATAGGCCCCTTTGGCGGTGGCGGCAGCCTGCTCCAGATGATTCTTGGCGTCCATGTAAAAATAACGGACCTCCTGGCCAACCAGCACCTCGTCAAGCCCTTTGGCAATAGCGATCTCACTGTCGTTTTTGACGTCATAGCTCATGACCACCAAGACCTTGCCCTTCGTGGTGGCGGCCTCGGTACGGGCACCATCCCAAGGGGCTAAGCCCATGGTCAGGGCGATGACGCAGGCCATGAGTTGCCTGATGGAGTGGTTGCCGCGGGGGGAAGGGAGGTGCATCGCTTGTTCCTGTGTTCGTAATGGTTTCCGGGGAGCAGCCTCGGGGCCGCTATCGCCCAACTGGTTACGGGCGCCTGGGTGCCTCATTCAACAGCAGCCAGTACATCCCCAACTGCCGGATGGCCTCGGTGAACTGTTCGAAGGCGACCGGTTTGCGGACATAGCTGTTGGCGCCAAGCTGATAGGACTTGATCTTATCCTCGTCCTCATTGGAGGTGGTCAGCACCACCACCGGCAGGAAGCGGGTGCGCTCGTGGTCGCGGATCTGCTGGAGGACCTCGTGGCCGCTGATCTTGGGGAGGTTGAGGTCGAGGAGGACCACCTCCGGCAGGGCAATGGGCTCTTCGTCCACCGCGTTGTCCGCGCCAAAGAGATAGGCCAGGGCCTCGGCGCCGTCCCGGGCCACGACCACCGTGTTCAGAATGTTGTTCTTCTTTAAGGCCCGCAGGGTCAGGGCCTCGTCATCGGCATTATCCTCGACCAGCAAAATCGTTTTGTTGTTCATGGTTCACCGTGTTGTTGGTGTTGTGGGTGTATCTGCCACTGGCCATCGTGCAAAAGGAAATGGGGGACGAACCGTGCCTTGTAGCACATGGCCCGCAGATCATGGATCCAATAACCGAGATAGAGGTACGGGATGTCCAGGGAGCGGGTGTAGTCAATCAGATAGAGGATGTTGTAGGTGCCGGGGCTGCGGCGGGCCTCATCCGGATCAAAATAGAAATAGACGCAGTTGATCGCCTCGGCATGGAGGTCGATAACGGAGACACCGATCAGCCGCTCTCCCTTGCGAAACTCCAGTTCATGGGTGGCCCCCATGCTGTTGATGAAGAAACCGGCGTAATAGTCCAGGGCCGAGCTGTCCTTGCCTGGGAAACGATGGCGCAGGAATTTGTCGCAGAGGTCTAATTTCTGGCTGGTGATCACCAGTGGTCCAATGGTGACGGTGAGGTCTTGATTACGGGCACGCGTCCTTTTCTGGCCGCGGTTCGCCACAAAGCGATGGGGTTCCAAGCGGATGGGGACGCAGGCTTGGCAATCCGGGCAGACCATGGAGTAGAGGTAATTGCCGTTGCGCCTGAAGCCCGCCGCGAGAAAGTGTTCCATGGCAATGGCGGGCAGGCGCCCGAAATGGGCCTGGCGATAGACAGCCGTGTAAGGCCTGCCGTAGGGGCACTCGACCTTAAGATCGGAAAAATATTTGCTCAAGGTAGTGCTCATGGGCGGCAGGGCGGGTGCTCCCGCCCATCTGGGGGGGTGCCGGGTCTTGCCGCCTCTGCCCCCTTCGTTGGGTATTGGTTCCGCAGCAAGCGGATAAAGACATCAAGCTCATTGCCCTCTCCTACCTGATCATCCTCAAGGCAGAGGAGAACACTCATGTAGAACACACTGTCCACCCGCAGGGCCCGGTCGGCCTCAAAGGAGAAGCCCCCGATTCGTTCTCGGACCAGGGCGTCGACCTCGGCGGGCAGAGGTGCCAGTTCGGCCACGGCATCGATCAGACCGCTCAAGAGAATGGCCTTGTGGCGGAGGTGCTGGGTGTAGCCCTGTTGATCGTTACGATCGTAGAGGCGTCTCTTGGCCTCGGCTTCGAGGGTTTTCACCTCCCCGGCGGTGGTGGTGAGGAGAGCGAGGAGTCTTTCCATAAGCGATGAGTGGGAGGTGGGGGGGACGAAATTGGTGGATCCACGGTTACAGGGCAGGAACTCTTTGTTTGCCGCGGTGTTATGGGCCATGGTTTAATGGTACCATAGCGCATCGAAGCTGGCTATGCTGAAGAAGGAGAAAAAAAATTGACAAGGGCTACCCCTTGCTATTTTAATAGATTCTTAATAGCTTTTTATTTTAGAATTATTGCGAGTTTGCCGAAAGGGGCAATAAATGTGAAGAATGTGTCTACTAACTGAGAAAATGTTCCAGGCCATGGTGTATCAAATGTATTGTTCGCCAAATGACCCCAGTGCCATTTGGCAATCCCTGGAGACGGATTCTTATGCATGCAGAAAGAGATTCAGCGGAACAGCGGCGCAGCACCCGGTATCGGGTTGGCGGCAATGCCTATGCCCTGTTGAAGCAGCCGCAGTATAAAGAGTTGGGTAAAATTATCGATATCAGCCAGACCGGCATCTCCTTCCTCTGCATCAATCAGGGAGATTGGAATGAAACTCCGTTTGCGATCGATATCTTCATCGGTCATGAACAGGAATGTGCCCCCGGCGAACAGATCGTCCTGAAAGATCTCCCTTTGCAGCCCCTGTGCTATTGTCGCGAGAACGACAAGGACGGGGAGGAGGGAGCGGCCATGATGCTTCGTTGATCTCTTCATCTTGCGGCACGGATACGCCAACGCCTGAGCAACACGGCACCAGCCACCATCACCCATTGTCGGTAAGCCACCGGCGAAGCATGCGGATATCCTTGGCCAGCGCGACCTTGGCCCCCCCCTTCAGTAGAATATCGTTGTATTTCTGTTCGCTGCTGTTTGCCAGCACGGTGATCCCGGGCTTGCGTAAGCGAAAGTCCCGCAGCAGGAGCGCCCCATCCCCTTGGCAATCATCCAGATCCAGATCCAGAATGACCAGATTGATGTCGTATTGCGTAAACGTTGCCAAGGACTCGGCAAAGGTGTGGGTGATATGGACGGTGAGTTCGGAGTTGTGGTAAAATTGGCGAATGGCCTCAAGGGAGTTCTGGGCGTAGCGGGGGATGTCGTCAACAATGAGGATTCGGTTGAATTTGGCTGGCTGTCCAGTGGCGGGGGAGTCGCCCTGGAGATGGACGGTCCGGCTCGCCGGGGGGGGCTCCCGCAGGGAGAATAGCATCCCTGAGCAAAATTTTCGTATGGTGTTCAGCACAGTACAGGCTCTGCATGGTATTTAAGAGGACACCGCTTCTGGTGGAACATCATAGCAGGATTTTTGCCTTTGTTCAAAAAAAATGCCCTCGCCAAATTTGCGCAAATCGGGTATCAATTTAGCCCCTGCTGAAAACAGCATAAATGGAAAATATGAATTGGATCGTGAGAGAGAAAAAATGAAGAAGATCACCTATGCCGCCTCTGCTATCGGCCTGACCATCATGAGCATTGCCTGGCTGGCGGAGGCCAAGCTTGGCCCCACCGTCACTCCCCCCCATCTGGTCTACAATCCCCAGGCCAAGGTCTATCAGCTTCAAGACCGGACCCCCTATGCCAATCAGACCCTTGAACAGAAGATGCTGACCATGCAGTCAATCAACCGCCATGAAGGGCAATTGGCCAGCCGGGCCACGGGAGTTGCCCAATGACCCCTTGCCGTGGCTATTAAGCTCACCAACGTCGGCATTGAGCATATCCGCCACCCGGTCCAAGTCCTGGAAAAGGGCGGCGGCCATCAGCAGACCGTGGCCAGCATCCGCTTGCAGGCCAATATGCCCCGCCAGCAGCGGGGGACCTGCATGGCTACCTTCATTGCCATCCTGAACAAGTATCAGGACGATATCCGCACCGAAAACTTTCCCATGCTGCTCGCCGAGTTGCGCGCCGATCTCCAGGCCGACTCCGCCTCCATCGAGATGACCTTCCCCTATTTCATTGAGAAGAGGGCGCCGGTCACCCAGACCCCTTCCCTGATGGAGTACACCTGCACCTTTGCCTGCGGCCTGGCTGGCGGCGCCGACCTCCAGGTCTCCATTCAGGTGCCGAGCACCACCCTCTGTCCCTGTTCCAAGGAGATCAGCCGCTTCGGTGCTCACAACCAGCGGGCGGAGATCGATTTTACCGTCAAGTTCAAGAACTTTATCTGGATCGAGGACCTCATCGCCCTAGTGGAGTCGGCCGCCTCTTGTGAGGTCTATAGTCTCTTGAAGCGGCCGGACGAGAAGTTTGTCACCGAAAGGGCCTACGATAACCCCATGTTTGTTGAGGATGTGGTCAGGAAGATTGCGGTCCTGGCCCAGGACCATGCCGACATCGCCTGGTTTGCCGTCGGGGTGGAGAGCTTCGAGTCAATCCACAAGCACAGCGCCTACGCCTACACCGATAGTGATACTATTTGAGGCTGTGGGCTGTAGGCTTTACGCGGTCCTAAGCCTACAGCCTAATAGTCTCAGCCTGCCTTTTAAAACCCCTCCCCGCCAAACAGCACCTCATAGGTCGCCCTGATGGTTGCCGCGTTCACCCGCGGTAGCACCGGGACCTCGGCCAGCACCCGGACCTTGCCGTAGAACTCGATGGCTTGGCGGCTGACCACGTCGGCCTCTCCATTCATCACCACTCCCACCACTGAAATCCCATAGGCCCTGAGCGCCGCGAGCGACAGCAGGGTGTGGTTGATGGTCCCCAGGCGGCTGCGGGCCACCAGCAGGGCCGGTAGTCGCCAGGCGCGGAGCAGGTCAATGAGCAGGGTCGTGTCATTGAGCGGGACCATCAAGCCGCCAGCCCCCTCGACAATCAGGCGGCCCTCCACCCTCGGCAGGGAGAGCCTGGCCGGATCGATGACCACCTGGTCCAGGGCGGCGCTGGCATGGGGGGATATCGGTGTGCGCAGGCGAAAGGCCTCGGGGAGGATGGCGCTCTCCGGCAGACCGCTTAAGGAGCGGATCTGATCAGTATCGGTGGCCTCGGTCAGGCCGCTCTGGACGGGTTTCCAGTATGCTGCCTTAAGGCCTGCCGCCAATATCGCCGCCACCACGGTCTTGCCGACCCCGGTGTCAGTGCCCACCACCACCAATTGTTGGGGGAGGAAGTGCTCGATCCTCATGCCCGCACCAGGAGGGTGTTGATCTGGTAGGTCACGGTCACTGCGCCGCCGGCTTGTTCCTGCCAGGCGCGGAGCAGGTGGGCGAATTGGGAGCGGGTCAGCCGGTCCTTGGCGGCGGTGGTGCCGGTGCCGGTCTTTTTCAGGGAGTGGAAAAAGGCCTGCACCGAGGGGTAGGGGATGCGGATGGTCTCCTCCCCAGCCGAGGCCTCATGACCCAGGGCGCGGATCGCCGCCATGATCTCGTGGCTAGCGGGCAGGGGATTGATGGTGCAGGGCAGCTCCAAGCTTTGGCAGATGGCCCGCCACTCCGGGAACGAATTCGCTCCCAGATAGGAACAGAGGAGCAGGCCACCAGGGGCCAAGGCCGCGGTCAAGCGGCTGAGGGTGGAGGCCAGATCCTGAAACCATTGCAGGGTGAGGCAGGAGGCGATCAAGGCGAAGCGGTCGGCGGTCTCCATGGTCTCGGCGTCCCGTACCTGCCAGTCGACCAGCTCTGGGCGGTCAAGGATGGGCAGGAGGGCGGCACGATTTTGGGCAATCATGCCGGGGGCCAGATCGACCAAGGTAAGGGGGCGGTCTGGGAAGAGACGGGCCAGTTCCCTGGACAGGGCACCAGTGCCGCAACCGATCTCCAGGATCGCTCCTTCCGGGACCTCGGCCTTGAGGTCGGCTAGGCGTCGGCAGAGGGAGCGTGCCGCCTGCTCTTGCATGACCGCGTATTGATCATAGGTGGCGGCGGCGTTGGAGAAATTGGCAGCGATTTTGTCTTTAAGGGCGGTCATGGGGGGGATTGATTACGCTTGGTAAGCAGCACGGATGAGATCGAGACAGAGACCCGGGTGAGTAAAGGGCAGGCCGTGGCCGGCGTGGTCAATGATCACGACTCGGCTTGCCGGGAGCAGCTCGGCCAATTCTCGTGCCCGTTCCGGCCGCACGATGCGGTCTTCCCGGCCATGGAGGATGAGAGCCGGAGGAATCCCTTGGCAACGCTCCGCGGTCAACCGGCTTTGATCGAGTAGGGTCAAGTCCCGGGCCAGCAGCTCCGTGTCCATGGT
Source organism: uncultured Desulfobulbia bacterium (assembly GCA_964430285.1). GTDB lineage: Bacteria > Desulfobacterota > Desulfobulbia > Desulfobulbales > VMSU01 > VMSU01. Next base: position 13,984 of record CAYSFY010000029.1, on the reverse strand, counting down.
CCGCCGGTCGGGGGGGCTGTTGGGGTAGGCGCAGTCGCGATGGAAGTCCCGGATCAGGCCCTCGGGCTCCTTGTGCAAGCGGGAGCGCATCTTGTCGATATGCCTGCGGGAAAAACGGCCGTCCTCGGCGCGCAGGCCGTGGAAGTGGGCAAAGCCGCTGATGATCACCACGAGCCCCGCCTTGGCTAGGAGCCCGGGGGAGAGCAGGTGGAGCCCCAGGGAGTGGCAGACGAGGACGAAGCCGGGGGGCAGCTCTAGGCTCTCCACCGGGTTTGGCGTTCCCCAATACCCTCGGTTGCCAAGGAGGGCCGGGGGCGGCACCAGCTCAAGCCAGCCCTGCCAGCACCTGTCGCTAAAGCCCCAGCCATGCTGGCAGACGAGGTGCATCTCAGGGCTGTGGGCTGGTGTGGATGGCATGGAGGAGTTGATCCACGTGGTCCTTGGTGTGCTGACAGGAGAGGGCCAGGCGCAGCCGGGCCCGGCCCTGTTCAACCGTGGGAGGGCGGATGGCGGTGGCCAGTATCCCCTGGTCGCGGAGCCAATGGGACATGGTCACGGCCTCCCGGTCGCCACCCACAATGACCGGGACGATCTGGGTCGTTGACTCGCCGGTGGCGAGGCCCAGCCCCTTAAGACCTCTGCGGAGGTAGTGGGCCAGCTCCATCAGGTGTCGCCGTTCTTGATCCATGGTCGGCACCAGGGTCAAGGCCGCGTCAATGGCCCCCAGCACCGGCGGGGGCAGGGCGGTGGAGTAGATGAAGCCCGAGCAGAAGTTGATCAGATACTCCCGCATCTCGGCCGAGCAGGCCACATAGGCGCCATAGGAGCCAAGGCCCTTGCCAAAGGTGCCCATGACCAGATCGATCCCCTGGCCACAGGCAAGGCCCATGCCGTTGGTGCCCAAAACGCCGGTGGCATGGGCCTCGTCCACCATGAGCATGGCCTGGTGGCGGTTGGCTATCTCCAGCAGGCTGTCCAGGTCACAACGGTCGCCGTCCATGCTGAATACCGTCTCGGTAATGATCAGGATGCGGGATGCGTTACGGCCGTGGCGGTGCAGGAGCTGTCGCAAGTGGTCCAGGTCGTTGTGGCGGAAACGGTAGAGTCGCGCCCGGCTCAGCAAGACCCCCTGCACGATGCTGTTGTGGCAGAGACGGTCGGCCAGCACCAGGGAGTCCCGGTTGGCCAGGGCCGGGATCAGGGAGGCATTGGCCTGGAAACCCGAGTTCATGATCAAGGCGGCCTCGCTCCCTTTCAGGGCGGCCAGACGCATCTCCAACTCCGCAAAAAACGGGTAACTGCCGCAGACTAAACGCGAGGCCGTGGACCCGGCCCCGTATTGGTCAAGGTATTGCTTGGCGGTAGCGATCAGGGCCGGGTGGCGAGCTAGGCCCAGATAGTCGTTGGCGCTGAAATTGATGACCATGCGGCCATCAATTTCAGCCATGGCCCCATTGACGGGCCGGATTGCCAATAAGTTGCGGAGTTGATGCCCCTGCCTGCGTTGCTCCAGGGCGGTGTGGATAAATGGCTGGCGCATGATCACCTACGGTTATGGGGAGCTGCCCGCCGGGGTGGGGAATTAACCGACGATCATGGCCTCTTTTTTACTCTTTTTGGAGCTGGCGCTCTTTTTTGCGGCACTCTTGGTCTTGGCAATACCCTTCTCCTTTTTGGCGGCAATGGCCTTCTTCAGGTTTTCCGGGATGCCCCGATCCATGCCCGCCTTTTTACGACTGGCGGAGAGGGCCTTGGCGCACAGGGGCTGGCGCAGTTTTAGGCCGTGCTTTTGGCGGTAGGTGCGGCCGTTAAGGTCGTGGGATGCCAAGTGCTTGGGGGAGAGCATCTTGAACTCCTGGCCGCACTCAAGGCAGATGATCTTATTTTTCTGAATGGATTTGTCCGGGGTCAGGTCAGGTGCAGTCGAGGCCTTTGGTTGCTCTTCTCCGGTGTGGAGTTGCTCGTTCGTCTGCAGGGCCTGCAAGGTCCTATAGGTGGTTTGCAGGGCCGTGGCAATCTCCTCTTGGGACATGCTCTTTGCTGCACTTTGCGCCTGAACGATATCGGCGGCCATTTCGACTAATGATTTGCCCATTGGGATACTCTCCTTCATTTTCTGTGGTCATGCATGCAACTGATGAAGACCGTTAATGGAATAAAGAAATATGATTTGCTGATAAATGATCGGCAAAAAAAAATCAACCAATATATCTAAGCCATCATGATTATCGATCAAATTCAGTAACTGCTTACGGTCCAGCAGGTGATTATGGTGTATGTGAAGAGAAATACGGCTCCCTGCGAAATGCAAAGAGATTAGGTCTGCCTCTCCGTGTTGTCATGGCAAAGCGGCTAACCGCGTGCAGTCGACAGCCTAAACGACAAGAAGAGTTCCCTCTACCGAATCATTGCTACACCCAAAACGGGTTTTGTGATATATTGTAGCACTATCGTCCCCTGCCGGGGCCATCTTACTGGAAAAGGCTATGCGCAATGACCCACGAGACCATACTGATTGTAGATGATGATGAGATTATGCGCCGCCTCTTGCACGGGATCTTGGCCCCCTGCTATCGAGTGGTCTCCGCCCAATCCGGAGACGAGGCCTTGGCCGCGATCCGGCAAGGGCCCTTGCCCGACCTGATCATCTCCGATCTGATGATGCCGTTGATGAGCGGCTACGAGTTGTGCTCCCGTTTAAAGGCAGACCCGGTGACCCGGGACATCCCCATTATCTTCGTGACCGCCCTCTCCCAACCCAAACAGGAAGAGGAGGGGTTGCGCCTGGGCGCGGCGGACTATATCAGCAAGCCCGTCAGGCATGAACTCCTGAAGGCCCGAGTCAAGAACCACCTCGAACTCAAGGCCTACCGCGAGAATCTGCTGGGGCTGGTGGCGATGCGCACCCAGGAGCTTGCCGACAGCCAGCAGGCCATGCGCGCCATGGCCATTGAACTGCGCTATCTCTTTGAGACCATGGGCGAGATCTTGGCCAGCCGGGATCACTACACCTCGGAACACGCCCTGCGCGTTGCCGAGATCTCGGTCAGGATCGGCCGTGCCCTCGGTCTGGAGGCCAAGGAGCTGGAGATCCTCGAACTGGGTTGTCTGGTCCATGATATCGGCAAGGTCGCCATCCCCGACGATGTCCTGCTCAAGCCCGGCCGTTTTGATAAACAAGACCGGCAGATCATGGAGTGCCACCCCTTGATTGGGGCTCGCCTCTTCTCCCGGCGCTTTGAGGATGACCGCATCGCCCTGATCATCCTCCAGCACCACGAGCGGCTGGACGGCAGTGGCTATCCCGCCGGGGTCAAGGCGGAGGAGATTAACGAGCTGGCCAAGATCGTCATGGTGGCTGACGTCTATGAGGCCCTGATCGCTAGGCGTCCATACAAAAAACCCATGTCCAGAACGCAGGCCCTGGCCATCCTCTATGACGATGCCGGACGGGGCAAGGTGCTGGAGGCCATCGTCCAGACCTTGGAGCAGATCACGGCGGCTTGGGACCCCTTGGAGATCCATATTGATCTGGCTGCCGACTACATGACCAGCCTGGAACAGTTTCGGAGGAAGACCTACTTCCGCGAGCCCTTGAGCGATTTCTACAACTACCGCTACCTCTCCTCCCTGGACCGGGCTGGTTCCCTCTGTCGGACCACCGCCCACTACCAGATCCTCAAGGCCGATTTCAATGCGCTGAAGGCCTTGAATTTCAGGATCGGTTATGCCCAGGCGGACTTGATCCTGGACGAGATCGGCCATGCCTTCCACGACTTGATCGAGGGGGCCCTAGTGGAGCACTCCCTGCCCACCAATGCCCTGATGCTGCTGCGCCGCGGTTCGGATTACCTCATCTATGCGGAGTGCGACCCCCCGATACTCGAACAGATCGCCAAGGGGTGCCGCCAGGTATTGGCCGAGGCCGAGGGGCAGTGGGGGCTCAAGACCTCGGTCGGCATCACCGCGTTTCCCAAGGGCAAGGCGGTGGACGATGCCCTGGAAGAGATCTATGGGCTTCGCCCGCTGGAGGTGGCAGCCGCGCCCAGCGGTGCGGAGCCCGGGGCCATGCGGCCCATAACTGGTTGATGGCGGGTCGGGATATTGTTGAAGATCTGCATCAATCAACTCTCGCAATCGTTTCCCCTACCCCGGGCCGTTGACCAGGCGGTCCTGGCCGGCATCAACCTCCAGATCGAGGCGGGCTGCTTTACTGTCATCCTGGGGGAGTCGGGGTGCGGCAAGTCGACCGTGCTCAATCTGGTGGCCGGTCTGCTGACCCCGACCGTCGGCGAGATTCTGGCCAATGGCGCGGTGGTCAGCGGACCATCGCCCGAGCGCAGTATCCTCTTTCAACAACCCAGTCTGCTGCCGTGGTTGACCGTGGCCGAAAACATCGCCTTTGGCTGCAGGCTCCGGGGAGAGAGGGCAGGTCTACAGGCCAGGGTGGACGAATTGATCAGGATGATCGGTCTGGTGGGATTCGAGGAGCGGGACCCGGTGGAACTGTCGTTGGGCATGGCGCAACGGGTCTGTCTGGCCCGGGCCTTGATCGGCAAGCCGAAGGCCCTGTTGCTCGATGAACCCTTCGGCGCCCTTGATATCTGCAACCGCATCCGTTTGCAGAGCGAACTGCTGCGCATTTGGCAACGAGAGCGGTTTACCGCCCTGCTGGTGACCCATGATATCGATGAGGCGCTGGTGGTGGGCCAACAGGTGGTCGTCCTGGGCGGTCGACCGGCCACCATCCTCTCGGTCCACGGGGTTGACCTCCCCTATCCCAGGGATATCACCAGCCCGGCCTTTTTTGAGGCGAGGCGGGTGCTCCTCCAGGAACTACAGGCGGCCACGAGTTATTGATGCGGAGAGACAACGTCTTGGTCAATAATTCCTGGCAAGCCCCATGCGCGGTGTCCAAGGGTGGGCAAGCGTTTCATCAGCCCCCCCTTGGTCACCATCAAGAGAAAAGAGATGCACCTGATTGCCCCTTACCCCCATGAAGCCCATTAACAGACGCCAACTCCTCCAGGCCGCGGCCGGTGCCGCCGGTTCTCTCCTGCTGCCGGCCTTGCCCTCGCGGGCAGTGGTCCGCACCCGGAAGCGGCTGTCGCTCGGCTATCTGCCGATTACCGACGCCACCCCTCTGCTCATTGCCCACGCCAACGGCTATTTCCAGGAGGAGGGACTGGAGGTGGAGCACCCGACCCGAATCCGCAACTGGTCCACCCTGGCAGAGTCGTTTCTTGCCGGCAAGTTCGACGTCACCCACCTGCTGTTGCCAATCCCCATCTGGATGCGCTTTAAAAATCAGTCCCCGGTCAAGATTCTGGCCTGGGACCATACCAACGGCAGTGCCATCACGGTGCGTTCCGATGCGGGGGTCAATGGTTTTGAGGATTTGGGGGGCAAGCAGATCGCCGTACCCTACTGGTACTCAATGCACAATATTATCCTGCAGATGGGGTTGCGCAAGGCGGGGCTCACCCCGGTCATCCAGCCCCAAAACCGGCCGTTGGCCAAGGATCAGGTCAACCTCTTCATCCTTGCCCCGCCGGAGATGCCGGCGAGCCTCGCCGGCCACAAGATTGACGGCTATATTGTCGCCGAGCCCTTTAACGCCTTGGGGGAACTGAAGAGTCACGCCCGCATCATGCGCTTCACCGGCGACATCTGGCAGAACCACCCCTGTTGCGTGGTGGTGATGATGGAGGCCTTGTTGCGGCAGGACCCCATCTTTGTCCAGAAGGTGGTCAATGCCATTGTCCGCGCCCAGCACTGGGTACGACACAACCCCGTGGCCACCGCCCGCATCCTGAGTAAGGAGGGCGGGGGCTATCTGCCGGTTGACGAACAGACCCTGCTTCGGGTCTTTACCAAATATGACTTGGCCACCTATGGTGCCCCGGTCCGGCCCACCGCCATCAGGCACCCGGCCTGGCAGAGCAGCCGCATCAACTTCCAACCCTATCCCTATCCCTCCGCCACCCGTTTTATTGCCCGGGCCATGCAGCAGACGGTCATGGAGGGGGATCAGAGCTTTCTCCACCGTCTGGACCCGGACTTCGTCGCCCGCGAGTTGGTGGATGACACCTTTGTCAGCAAGGCCATTGCCGCCATCGGCGGACCCGGCCTGTTTACCGAGATCAACCTGGAGCACCCCTGGGATCGGCAGGAGGTGATCGATCTATGAGCTGGGCAGGCAAGTACTTGATGAAACACCGGCCATCCTTGGGGTACGGGCAAGGGAGTAGGGATGGGGTGCGGATGGTGCTGTTGGCGGCGGTGGGGATGGGCCTCTTTTTTCTGGCCTGGGGGGTGGGCGGCTATCTCATCTTCAGTCGACCGCAGTTTAGTCAATTCGCAGGCTTTCTGCCGGTGGCCACCCTCAAGGCCTTGGCCAAGCTGTTGGTGAGTCATGAGTTCTGGCCTTCGGTCCTGGCCAGTCTCCGCCGGATCGGGGTGGGCATCGGCACGGCCTTTGTCCTGGGGCTGCCCATTGGTCTGTTGATCGGCTACTTTAAGACCCTGCGCACCATCTCCCATACCCCTATCCAGTTTGTGCGCATGATCAGTCCGCTGTCGTGGATGCCCATCGCCCTCCTCATCTTTGCCACCTTTGAGTCCGCCATCTATTTCTTGATCACCATGGCCACCATCTGGCCCATTATCATGAACTCCAGTCTGGGGGTGTCACGGGTCAACCCGCAATGGATCAAGATGGCCAAAAACCAGGGGGCCAGCGATCACCAGGTCTTGCTGCACATCATTTTGCCGGCCTCCATCCCCTATATCCTCACCAGTCTGCGGCTGGCCCTGGGGGTGGCCTGGATTGTCCTGGTGCCGGTGGAATTCTTGGGGATCTCCAGCGGGCTTGGCTACATCATCAATGATGCCCGCGACACCATGGAGTACGACCGCTTGATGGCCATTGTCCTGGCCATCGGCGTAATCGGCTTTTTCCTCGACGGCAGTATCCAGTTGACCCAGAAGATCTTTCGTTGGAATTGGGTCAATTCAGGGTAGGGCGCTACCCTGCCCCAGACCGGGGTTGCTCTATTACCGGTTTTCTTTATGCCGAAAAAGTAATATTCATGTTTTGTGGTTTTTTTGCTCATTGACACGGCTCAAATCATCATTATTTTTTGCTTATACCAAAGAGGTAGCGGTCAACAAGGGCGGGTCGGCAGGTGTGAGCTCACCCAAATGATCAAGAGCAAGCAAAAGAAAAAGGAGGACGCCATGGAACTGATGAAATGGAACCCAACCAATGAGTTACGGAGTTTCAACCGGCTGCTGACTCACTTCTTTGATGAGCCGTTCTTTGCGGTTGAAAGCGGAGATGTTACGGAGAGGAATTGGACACCAAGGGTCGATATCTACGATACCAAGGACGCCTTCATGATCACGGCGGAGTTGCCAGGGGTCGATAAGGACGACATCAAGGTCGACGTCGATGGTAGGTTGCTCACTCTGCGTGGTGAACGGAAGAGCGAGATTGAAGAGAAGGATACCTGCTACTACAGGCGCGAGATGTACCGCGGCACCTTTGAGCGGACCTTCACCCTGCCGGAGCCGGTTGACCCGGCCCTGATCAAGGCAGACTTCAAGGAAGGCGTCCTTCATCTGCAGGTCCCGAAGCCCGAAGAGCGGAAGCCGAAGCAGATTACGATTCACTAAGGGTGTCCAGCATGACATAATGGCCTGTGAGAAGGCCACGCCGGGGAGGCCGGAACTCGAATAGGGTTTCGGCCTCCCTGCGTTTTGGGGACAACAGCGAGAAAAAAAGGCAGGGTCAAATGAATGACCCTGCCCCTTGGTGTAGAGATACTCTCTTTTGCGATTGCCGGTTAGGGCATATCCACCCAGAATCCCATGGACGGTGTCATTGCCCCCCCTGTCTGGGAGGTGGGCATGGTCGCGAAATCGAGATAATTTTTACTCTCTATATAGCTAGCCAAGGTGTCGTCATCGACCATACTTGGCGACCAGAAGTACCACTTCGAGAGGGTTGCATTCCATCCCCATATTGTCGTTACGTTTGCCGGCTGCATTCCGGCGGCGGGAGGTGTGGTCGACAGTTGGTAATTGAATCCGGCAGGGGTTTGGTGATCGCCTATTGCGATCAAGTTCCATCCGGAGGGCAACGCATGACTGCCTGCCGAGGCTTCGAAGCTATTCGACTGCACAGCCTCACCCGCAGGCAATGGTACTGAAAATGGCTTTTTAGCATTGAGCCAGAAACCCTCCCCAGCATTGATCGTTGTCAGGAGTGCGAACCCTTTGCTTGCGGCATATGCTTGGCCGCTATCACTCTGGTATGGGGCATAAAAGGCCCACGTCGGATAGGTAATGTCTGTTGAACTGCCTGAAGTGACCCACTTCCAGACTGTCGCAACTTTCGTTGTATCGTTGAATGTATCAGCCACCTCTATCGGCGCTTCGATGCCATTACCAGCCAGGTTCCAGCCTGAGACAAAACCGAAGGCGACGTTTGTGGAGGTTGTGCCCATAGTGCCGGTCATGGCGCTAGTGTCTGTCATGCCAGTTCCCGCTCCACTTCCCATGTAGCCCGGTCCGGTGCCCATGGAGGTTGTGCCCATAGTGCCGGTCATGGTGCTGCCGGTAGTCATGCCAGTTCCCGCTCCACTTCCCATGTTGCCCGGTCCGGTGCCCATGGAGGTTGTGCCCATGTTGCCGGTCATGGTGCTAGCGGTAGTCATGCCAGTTCCCGCTCCACTTCCCATGTTGCCCGGCCCGGTGCCCATGGAGGTTGTGCCCATAGTGCCGGTCAAGGTGCTACCGGCAGTCATGCCAGTTCCCGCGCCTTTTCTCATGCCTGCCGCCATCACCGTGGACGAAACGGTCAACATCAAGGCCGATAGTGCTGCTACCTTGTATATCGTTCTCATAACTTTTACTCCTTTGGTTTGGAATTGCCGGTCGTGCGGAGAGGGCGTCTGTAACCGGCGTTGCAAACGACCTTGTGGGTGGGAAAATTTCCCACGTTTTGAATATAAAATACAGAGCAATATTTCCCGTGTCAAGAATTTTTTTGTAATATGACCGTATGGAGGTAATGGACCTTCCCGCGAAGCCATGGACGCGATATTCCGTGCCAAAAAGCATGGTGGGTAACAACGTGAATATGTGTTTAACTCCAAAAAATTTGTAGGTAACTAAACGATTAAACACAGTATTTTGTAAATCGTCTAAGCGTGGAAGAAGCAATGAGAGCATCGCAAAACCAGTCTGGTGGTTTGGCGGTGGAGGAACCCAGTAGCCTTACTTAGGCCCGAGGCGATGCCGTTGCTTGAACGGAAAATGTGTATGCAAATACCATATAATCGTGGAATATTTTCCCGCGTTTGGTTATGCTGTGGCTAGCATCCTTAACTTTTTAGGGAGAGAGCCCTGCGAGGATGATTGTTTTTTTGCGCATGACAGGCTAACGTCCCAAACAGGCACGTGGCGACCGACTCTCATCAATATTTATGGAACACGCATGACCAGCGCCCCGCCCCCCAAATCCTTGATTGACGCACTGCGTAGCGCGTTGTACCCGCTTGTGCGCTTGATGTTGGCGAAAGGGGTGACCTACTCATTTTTGTCAGACCTGCTGAAGGAGATATTCGTCGAAGTAGCAGACCGTGAGTTCAGGCTGGGGGGCAAGCCGCCGACCGATAGTCGAATCAGTCTCCTGTCAGGGGTACATCGTAAGGACGTGCGGCGAATGCGCCGGGCTACGGATGAAAATGTGGAACCGATACCGCCAGCCGTTTCGCTCGGGGCACAATTGGCGGCTGCTTGGGTAGGGTTGCCACAATATCTTGATGAAGAAGGCCGTCCTCGCCCACTTTCGCGTTTTGCCAGAACAGGTGGGGAGGTTTCATTTGAAGCGTTGGTGGAGAGGGTCAGCAAGGATATTCGCCCGCGCGCCGTCCTCGACGAATGGTTGCGGTTGGGGGTAGTACACATTGATCATGATGATCGGGTGGCTCTCAACACCGATGCGTTCATCCCGCAATACGGCTTCGACGAGAAGGCGTTCTATTTAGGGCACAACCTGCGCGACCATGCTGCCGCGGCCACGCACAATCTGCTGGAAGAAGGGGCGCCGCTGATGGAGCGGAGTGTGCACTATGATGCCTTGAGCCAAAACTCAGTGGAGACCTTGCGTGCCCTTGCGGCAAAGGATGGCATGAAAGTGTTGAAAACGCTTAATCGCGAAGCGGCAAAGCTGGAGGCAAACGATGCCGCCGCTTCGACGTCCAAAAATAGAATTACCTTTGGCGTTTACTTTTATACTGAACCGGTGCGGCCACTGCCCACAAGGATCGAGGAGTGAAGGCAGCCATGAATACAGTATTTGGTAAGCTCTTTGTGCTCTGCAGTTTGTTCTTCATCGCGGCAATACCGACTCATGCCGGCGCCGGGTGTGACGGTGGCATCGGCGGCACCGGTAATCTGGCACACGAAGGGGGTATTGGCGGTACCGGTCATTTGGCACAAGAAGGCGGTATCGGTGGCACCGGCAATTTGGCGAAAGTTGGTGGATTTGGCGGCACCGGCATCATCGGCACCATTACCGGGTTTGCCAGTATTTGTGTCAACGGTCTCGAAGTGCATTTCGATCAGGCGACCCGGGTGAGCATCAACGGGACAACCGCCGATCCGACGAGGCTAGCGGTGGGGCAGGTCATTGCGCTGCACGCTGAAAATTCACCCAAGGGACTGCATGCACTCAGCGTTGTCGTGTTGCATGCGCTGGAAGGCCCGGTGACCGACGTCTCGCCAGGGCATGGCCTCGTTTTGGTGATGGGGAGAACGGTTCGCATGACGACCGGGACCAAGCTTGATGGGCTGATCGCGCTTGGCGACTTGCGGCCTGGTAGCATGGTGCGGGTAAGTGGATACAGAAATTCCCGGGGTGAGATCGTTGCCACGCGAATTCAGCTGGCGCAGGGACTGCGTGAAGCGAGTGCGATTGGTATTGTTGCAAAGGATCGGCGCGCCCATTTTTCCTTGGACGGTCTGCCGGTGACCAACTGGGCTGTTGCCCCCGACGTTGGAGGTGAAGCCATGGTGAGGGGGAGCTGGAATGGCAAGGAGTTGATCGCCAGAGAGATGTGGCGCGATCCGTCCCTGCCGTTTGCCGGGCGGGTTACGCGCGTGGTTGCCGAAGGCTTGATTGTCGGAGCAGCCGCCGGAGGCTTGCACATCAGCGGATTCGAGGTGGATATAGGGGATAACACCACCATGGCCGGTGGTAGCCGTGCTGAATTTGTCGAAGGTCGAAAGGTCCATATTACAGGTGAACTCGAACATGGTCGGCACATCAAGGCTGAACGGGTCGAGCTCTTGCGTCACGACGACGGTATCGATAGCGATCACAACAACTCCCGGCAACCGCGCCAAAAGCAGTTATTGATGAAGCCAGATGCCCATTCCGCTGGGGCCATGGAGCATGGCGAACGTGACCCGTCCATGGGCATGTCGATTGGCGAGCGGGTCAATCGCCTTGACAGGATGGAGCGGCTAGAGAAACCCGAACGCATGGAGCGCCCCTCCCGCATGGAGCGGATCGAGAGACCGGAATGCATGGAGTCACCAGCCGGCATGAAGGGCATGGACAGACCGCATATGGGCATGATGGAGCGGCCAAGCCGCAAATAATGATCATGCCGCAAGCGACCCTCTTCCTTCTGATGTTATTGGTCAGCATGCTTGGCAGTGGTAACGCACGGGCGGAAGGGGCCGTGCAACTTACCATGGGCACTGAATACACTTCCGGGAAATACGGCAGTCAGGACAAAACGGAAATATGGTATGTTCCCATCATGGCGAAATATGCCGTGGGTCCCTGTCTGCTCAAGGTGACTATCCCCTATCTGCGTATCAGCGGGCCCGGCAACACCACCGCGCACAATATTCCTCTTGCCAACAAAACAACGCAACGGACCGCATCAGGACCGGGGGACATCATTGCCGGGATCTCTTATGCGTTATATGAAAATACCGCGTCGGGGGTTATGTTCGATCTGACCGGCAATATCAAATTTGCTACGGCAGACAAAGATCAAGGACTCGGCACCGGAGAGAACGACTACGCAATTTTAGGGGATTTATCGAAGCAAGTCGGCAAATGGGGGATTTTCACCGGCCTGGGCTGGAAAATAATGGGAAGCCCGCCAGATTTGAACTTGCATGACACCTGGTATGGCTCAACGGGGCTGACCTATAAGATTGCCAGCCAGACAACGGGAGGGCTGGTTTATGACTACCGGGGAGAAGTTGTCGATGGGGGGGCCAAAGTGAGCGAAGCGACAGTATTTGTATCGCAAAGGATAAGTCCCAACTCGAAAATCCAGTGCTATTTCGTGAAAGGATTCTCCTCCGCCAGTGCCGATATGGGCGGCGGCGTTGCTCTATCCCTGCAATTCAATTGATCCTCCCCCTGGAATTGCAATCAACGTCAAGAGTGGTTCACCCCTCACCCCTGAGTGCCTTCCATAGATTGCCGATGCGCTTGAACAACCCCTGGGGCTGGTCGGTTGCGGCATCCACGGCCGGGGCGCAGAGACGGACGGAGATGATCTTGCCGTCGCCCCAGGGCCACCAGGCAGCGAGGACAAAGGAGTGGCCCGCGGGGGAGGAGGTGAACAGCAGTTGGTTGGGCCGCAACTCGCCGAAGAAGCCCGCCTTGGCCTTGATGGCGGCCGGGGCCTTGCCGATGCTCTCGACGTCCCACTGTTGATCATGGTGTTGCTCCAGGATGGCGAGGATGCGTCCTTGCTCGGCACTGGGGACCTCGGCCAACAGGGCCTGGAAATGCGTATCCCACTTCCAGGTCACCATCCCTTGCAACTCGGCCAGCAACGTGGCGCAGGCCTGTTCAATCTCGTGCTGTCCTGTCGTCATGGCCTTCTCCTCGCAGTTGTTAGCTAGAGCTATTGATAATCCGCATGGCGGCCTTGATGCCATTGGTGGCGCTGGAGATGATGCCGCCGGCATAGCCGCTGCCCTCTCCCACCAGCGAGAGATTGGTAAAACCGCTGCACAGACCGTTCTCCTCGCGCAGGACCTGGATCGGGGAGGAGGTCTTGCTCTCCAGTCCCATGATGGTACCGCTGGCAAACCCGTTGATCTTCCTGCCGAACTCCACCAGCCCCTGACGGATGGCCACACTCACCGGCTGGGGCAGGAGTTCCCACAAGGGGGCGGGCTTCAGCCCCAGCGGGTAGCTGGAGGGTCCCACCCCGGTGGGCACCTTGGCGTTGATGAAATCCGCAATCCCGCAGGCTGGGGCCTGATACCCCGCGCTATAGCGGTAGAACCGCTGCTCCAGGGCGTTTAGCCAATCAAGGGCCTCCACGGCGGTGACCTCCCGGCCCAGGAGCTGCTGGAGATTGACCCCGGCCACGCAGGCGGCATTGGCAAACAGGCCGTTGCGCTGATAGCGGCTCATGCCGTTGACGATGTTGGTGTCCGCGTAGGCCGTGGCCGGGACCACCACCCCGCCGGGACACATGCAGAAGG
>CAYSFY010000029.1:0-438 GCA_964430285.1 uncultured Desulfobulbia bacterium | reverse complement strand
CCCCGCCCCCTTGGAGGTGAGCCGGTACTCGGCCGCCTTGACCCCGTCCAGTTGCTCCCGCCCCCATTGCGCTCGGTTGATGATGGCCTGGGGGTGCTCCACCCGGCAGCCGATGGCGAAATTCTTGGGCCTGAAGCCCACCCCCCGCGCGATCAGCATGCGGTAGGTCTCGTGGGCGGAGTGGCCCGGGGCGATGATGCAGTGGTCCGCCTCGATTGCCCCTTGGGAGGTGAGGGCGGCCCGCACCCGGCCCTGGCTGACGTCCAAGTCCAGGAGCATGGTCTCAAAGCGCACCGTGCCGCCCAGGCGGATGAACTCGTGACGCAGGTTGGTGACGATGTTTTTCAGGTTGTCGCTGCCCAGGTGGGGGTGGGCCAGGTAACGGATCTCGGCTGGGGCCCCGGCCCGAACATAGCTCGCCAGGATAAACTCCTTTTC
>CAYSFY010000028.1:32531-32790 GCA_964430285.1 uncultured Desulfobulbia bacterium | reverse complement strand
CATCGTCGTCTCGACGGAGCTTGACGAAGTCCTGGCGCTGGGTGACCGGATCGCCCTCGGCGAAGAGGCGCCGCCCATTGTCTACGATGTTGGCTTCAATACGGCCAATCCCACAATTATCCCGGCGGCCTATCTGCCCTTTAACCGCTTGAACTTTAAAGGTGATATCGACTACACCTCCCTCTCGGCCGCCATTACCTCGCGGCCCATGGACAAGCTGGATACCAAGCTCTACTACCGTTATCTTGATCGGGATGAC
>CAYSFY010000028.1:25072-32515 GCA_964430285.1 uncultured Desulfobulbia bacterium | reverse complement strand
TCGAGCATTATCCACTATACGATGATCCCTGGAATCCTTGAGGCCTCCAACGCCGGAGGGCTGCTGAGCTACCAGAAAAATGCGGCGGGTATTGATGTCGGCTATCGCCTGCCTGCCAAGAACAAACTGGACGCGGGGTATGGCCGGCAGGATGTGGATCGTTCTTCACGGGCAGGATCGTCGGCCATTCCAATCGATACGAACAAAATTCCAACCGATACGACCAAAGACGATACCGTGTATATCAAGCTCAAAAACACCTCGCTGGACTGGTTGGCCGGCAAGGTGGGTTACAAGCATGTGGAGCGTGATTCCGGGACCTTGATCGCGCCAACCCCTTTTTACTACCAAGACCAGTCCCGTGACGAGTGGCAACTGGGCGTTGATCTCTCGCCGGTGGAGAGTGTTGATGTCGGGTTGGATTTTACCTACAAACACATCGACTATGCGTACGCCATCGATACCATGCAGGATGACAACCGGAAAAATGTCTATCTTGATCTGACTTGGCGTGCGTGTCAGGCGGTGACACTCACCGGCTTTGTCGGTTTCGAGAAGGTAGAGAGCGATGCCAACCGGGTATCGGTCACGGCTGGCGCCACGGCCCCCGATTATGTCCTTGGGGGTGATGATGATTTCTGGACCTATGGCCTGAGCGGGGCGTTCACCGCCTCGGAGAAGCTGACGTTCAACCTCTCCTGGCTCTATCAGAACTCCGACGGCAACGTCGATTTCAATAACCTGGCTGCGGAGGATGTCAGCCAGTGGGACGATTATGCCAAGCACCAGTTGGAGGTCAAGGCCATTTATGCCTTTGATGCCAAGGTGAAAATGACGGCCGGCTATCTCTATGAAAAGCTAGACTATCAGGATCTAAGCTACGCCAACTACCCTGAGCTTGGAACTACCTATTATAGTGGCCTGTATGCCGACCCTAACTATGAGGCCAATGTCGGATACCTTTCGCTCGCTTATGGCTTCTGACCCCGCTGCATCCAAAGAGTACGATAGTTTTTTGTCAAACTATTTGTCCTGTTAATGGGTGCCGTGAAAATATCCCGGCAATCAGAAAAAACTTGCTTTCCCTCAAGGTTTCATTGCTTATTAAAATAATGAATGAAAAGTGGCGCAAATTTTGTTATTGTAATTATAGTAATCATTATTACTATTGTTCTGGGTAAGGTTACAGTGAAAGAGTGTTGAAATAGGGTCTGTTAACGCCCTGATAGTTGTCATCTAATTCAATTGAGGAGATGGACACGATGAAGAAAAAAGTATTTGGCAAGCGGTTGGTAATCGCCATGGCCTTGGCGATGGCCTGCGTCACGGGTGTCGGTGTAGCCAACGCCGCGACCAAGGACATCCCCTTGGTGGAAGGTTGGAATCTGGTCAATACCCCCCTGGAGCCTGACAATGCCATGTTGGATACGGTTTTGACGAATCAGCCCTATATCTCCGCCTGGGTCTGGGATGCCAGCAAGGCGAATTGGCAGGTCCGTGTGGCCAATGAAGGTGTCGATACCCTCGGTACCTATGCCGCCAGCAAAGGGTTTGCCACCTTGTACAAAGTGCATGCCGGCCAGGGCTTCTGGTTGAACATGACTGCCCCCGATACCTTGCAGATCACCGGCGCCGCGCCAACCACCAATACCACCATCAACCCGGTCGCTAAGGGGTGGAACTTGGTCGGTACCCGGTCCGATGCGACTAAGACTGTAGCCCAGTTGGTCACCGCCCTGGGGACAGGCGCCAAACCCCTCTCGGTTTGGAAATGGAAGAACAACAAGTGGGCCGTTGCTTTACCGTTTAATGCCGATGGTAGTGCAGTTACCGATGGTGGCGCCAGCTATGCCACCGGCAAGGGATTTGACCTCCTTGCAGACATAGCCTCCACCGAGGGCTATTGGGTAAACGCCAGCGCCGCCAGTGGTACTGTAACCCCACCGGATAATGGTTCAGGCACCACGGCGATCTCCAAGTTTGATGAGTCGTGCATGGTATGCCACACCACCGGCCAGATGGTTGATATTGCAGCCGTTGGTCACCCTGCCGCCACCGCAGTCGCACAAACCATCACCAATGTGGCGGTAACCAGTGTTGCCGGAGTGCCACAGGTAGCCTTCCACCTTGCAACCGCCGCCGGCCCGGTCACCAATCTGAGCGCGAGCAGCGTCCGTGTGTACATGGCTGATTTGGTAACCACCGATGCTGGTACCGCTACCATCCCTGCCACCTCCTACTTCGCACAATGGGCTGCTGAGCGCTCAACCACGACGGGCATCACCTTTACCAATGTCGGCAATGGTGACTACACCTGGACCATGTCACAACCGTTCGGCACCGAGACCGCCTCTTCCGGCCTCAACAACGAGGCTTACAGCGCCAACGACATCCAGCGGATGTTCTTGAGGGTGAGCGGCACTACCAATGTGACCACCAGTACCGTTGCTGTCCTGGACTATAATGTTACAGCCGATGGCCAGACCGTTACCCCCCTGGCCTATACTGCCCGTCAGTTTGTCACTGTCGAGGCCTGCAAGAAGTGCCACGGCCCGTTAATGGTTGGCGCTGCCCATGGGAGCGCTGGGAACGGTTATCAAGATACCCGGGCCTGCGTTATCTGCCACAGCCCCTTATACAGCACCCTGAGTAATAACGTCCAGGAACCTGTCGGCTTTATGAAAGACGAGTTAGGGATTGTCTTTGCTCCTTTTATTCACAAGATCCATGCTGCTATTGATGTGCCTGCCTTCCCGACCCGGATCAAAGGTAACGGCTATGTGGATGTCACGTATCCCCAAGAGATCAATAACTGTGTCGTCTGCCACACCAACAGTGGTCTTGCTCTCGGTGCCGGTGATCAGATCGATAACTGGAAGACCCATCCGACCCGCGAGGTCTGTGGTTCGTGTCATACGACCGTCAATTTCGCCGATGGCACAGGGCATGCCGGCGGACCACAAGCCGACGACACTGGCTGCAAGTTCTGTCATCCCGCAACCGGAACTGGCTTTGGCAAGAGTGTTGAAACAGCGCATGCCATCACAACTGACGCCAAGAATGTGCCAGAGTACGATGTTGCCCTCAGTGTAACCGCTCCGACCACAGGCACCTTCTACACAGCGGGAGAGAAGTTCACCATCACGGCTACGCTGAAGTATCACGCTGCCGGTACCATCAACGGTGTGGCACATGCGGCCGGTGAGGCCGTGCCAACGGAGGTCTATACCCAGGCTAAGGGGGCCAAGGCGGTTGCCGATGGTGTTCTCTATGTCGGTAATATTTATGTCTACGGGCCACGGGCCAATGCCGTGCCGTTGGTGAAGACCTACGGCAGCACCGGTCTTCTGACCCAGGCCATCAGCCTCCTCGGCACCGGCGATGCCACCGGTTTCCACTATGAAGTGACCGTGCCGGCGGATGTGACTGCTGGCACCTATATGGTCCGTACCATCTTTGCCGACTATGGCTATAACAGCGCTACCGATTACCAGATCGATTCCATCGGCTTCTCCACCCTTCAGATCGGCACGGCCACGGTTGAGAAGAAAGTTGCAGGTGATGCCTGTGTCGATTGTCACGGCACCGGCTTCGCACCATTCCATAATGCACGTCACTCCGTGGTCTTTGATACTGACGAGTGTCTCTCCTGCCATGATCAGTCAGGAAACTATGCCGATATGCTTGCCAACCGCATCCATGCCATCCATGCCGCCTCTAAAACTGGCGATAGTCATGCAAGAGATTGGACTGCAGTGACCTACCCGCAGAAGGTTCTCTCCTGCGAGTCCTGCCATAACTCAGGGAAGACCACCTATCTATCGGTCATTCTTGGGACAGCCTGTGCGGGTTGCCATGCCGATGATCAGGCCACCATGTCGCACATGGAGCAGAATGGTCTGTAGGATGTGTCATTGATCCACACTGATCTGTGATCGTACGAAGAGTGGGCCGCAAGGCCCACTTAGTTCGCACACTCTGCGCGAGCAGCTGGCTGTTTTCAGAATCCCCGTCGCCAGACGGGGATTTTTTTTTGGTCGCTGCCTTTTTGGGGTAGTGGAGATTATCATTGCGGCTTACGCCGTTCCTTGAAATAGGAGATGAAAATGACGAGATATAGTGCTTTTGGCATGAGGTCGGTGGTTGCCGTAATAGTGGCGATGGCCTGTGCCATGGGGGTCGGTGTTGCCGCTGCCGCAACCAAGGATATCGCCTTGGAGAAAGGGTGGAACTTGGTGAGCTCCCCTCTTGAGCCCTTGGATCCTCAGGTGGATACGATGCTGGCCAGCATTAATCAGGCCTATGCCACGGCCTGGGCTTGGGACTCCAGTGCCGCAACTTGGCGGGTGCGTGTGTCGCAAGAGAGTGGGGCTGCTATCGGGAACTATGCCAAGAGTAAGGGGGCATTACTGTTGACCACTCTCCATGCCGGCCAAGGATTTTGGCTGAACATGACCGAGGCGGCCACCTTGACAATCACGGGCTCGGCGCCAGCAACCAACCTCTACTCCTTGGTTAAGGGGTGGAACCTGATTGGCACTCTAGGCGATCAGGGGAAGAGCGTGGCCGAGGTCGTCAGTGATCTGGCTATCGTGGGGGTTAAGCCTCTCTCCCTCTGGAAATGGCAAGGAGGTAACTGGGCAGTAGCCTTACCGTATCATGGCGATGGCACAATCAATGCCGACAATGGTGCCAGCTATGCCGGATCCAAGGGGTTTGCCCTCCTCTCCACCCTGTCAGCCACCGACGGCTATTGGGTGAATGCCGATGCTGCAAGCATTGAAGTGACTCCCCCGCCAGATGCGCCAATGGTTGATCAGTTTAGCGCCAGCAGTGCCAACGGTTATCTCGCCATCAATTTCACCCTCACCCATGGAGATGTGCCGATCACAGGACTGTCCACGAGTTTGTTGCGCCTTTATGTGGCGGAGTTGGTTCCCGGCGCCGCTGCCACGGATTCCGATGAATGGCAGCGTTGGGCCTATGAGCGCACTGGGACCGGCTATGCCTTCGGCAATCTGGTGGACCAGGGACAAGGCCATTACCAGTACACCTTTGCCACGCCGTTCAGTAGCGCACCGAACCCTGCCCATCAACAGCGGATGGTGCTGCGTGTTTCAGCCTTTAACGGCTTGGCTGCCGTCAATAAACAATATGATTTCAATATCAGTGATCCTGCGGTGGAACTCCCTCCTGGGAAGGATATCGTCACCAGTGCCGCCTGCAACAGCTGCCATGGAGCGAATATCAACAACCATGGCCACGGCGGAGGCTACACCGGAACCAAGACCTGCGTTATCTGCCACAGTCCCCTGTTGGCCGATCCGGACATGGCGGCCTTGGGGTTTGATTTTGTGACCATGATTCATCAGATTCATGCCGCCATCAACGGGAAACTCACTGCCGCTGATTCCGCCAACGCCAAGGATTGGTCCACGGTGACCTATCCCGGCGTCAAGTCGGCAACCGCCAAAATCGTGGTGGACTGCGCCAAATGTCATCAGAGTGCCTCTGGCGACAACTGGACGATCAAGCCAACAATGGTCGCCTGTCGTTCTTGTCACACCACCATTGTCTTTGATGGTGTGACCACCTTCACCGGACTTGATGGTGTTGCCAAGAAACATTTTCAAATGGTGAACAATGATTACTGCCACATGTGCCATGGTGGTGACAATACCTTTGCTCCCCTAGCAACCTCACACGCCTTGCCCGCCTCCGCCGATGCGACCAAGCGGCCCATGAGCGCCACGATTTCCGGCGTAACCGTTGACCCTGCCAGCGGTCAGGTCACGGTTAGCTTCACCATGGATCAGCATGGTACTCCAGTAACCGATAAGGCAGCATTTAAGAGTATGGCCTTTACCCTGGCCAAGCTCGTCCCGGGTGAAGGTGGTGCCTCCAGCCACTGGGAGAGCTATACCGCCCGGTCTCGCACCAAGGATGCCGCCATGCCGCCGGTTATTCAGGGATATTCGGAATCGGTGGTCCCTGACAACCTCAACTATAACGCCGCGGCCTCGGTCTGGGAGTACACCTTTGCCCTGCCGAATGCCGAACCCCAGGGTGATATCAACCATGTGACCCATGTTCACAACGCCTCATCAACGACCCTATCGCCTGATATCTATACCCCGGCCAAGCATCCGACGGACTCGAATGTTGTTGTTTATGATCCCACCTTGACCCATCGGGTAGGCATGGAGTTCGTGGAGGCGGATGGTGCCGGCAATAAGACCAACGCGACTTTTGATTTTGTGCCGAACGGTTCGCCGGTTACCAAGACCCGGAACATCGTCACCATGGTCAGCTGCAACACCTGTCACGGTGGTGTGAAACTGCATAAAGGGTATGCCATTGAGTATTGCGTGACCTGTCACAACCAGAGTACTTTTGACCCTTACTCGGGCGCTGCGCCGGTCACTGTTGACCTGCAGCACATTGTTCACAAGCTGCATATGGCCGGACAACTGCCCAGTGTTGTCGCGGGTGGCAAATACCTTATTAATGGCGAAGATTTCAGCGAGGTGAAATTCCCGCAACCGCTTACCAATTGCAAGGTATGTCACAACGAGAGCAACACGGATGGCGCCAACTGGAAGAACAATCCCACGCGTCGGGCTTGCGGTACGTGCCATGATAGTCCATGGGACTTGGCCCATTTTGAAGAACATGCTGAAGATCCGACTCCCGCGGACGCCTATAGCGGAGACGAGAGTGAGTCCTGCACACTCTGTCATGGGCCAGGGAAAATCAAACCGGTGGCAGAGGTCCATTCCGGCGTGTAATGGTTTGAACAGAAGACTCTGTTTCTGTTGCAGCACCCCCCCCGCCAAAGCGGGGGGGGTGCATGTTTACGCGATCCCTGTCGTCAGATGGGGATTTTTTTTGCTGTCCTGCTCTTCACGGTCAAGGCCCAATAGCCGCCGGTTATCTCCCTTGCCCAAGATGTTCGTTAATGGTATATCATAGGCCTCATTTCTATCGGGATAAACTGATGACGCAGTTTGTCCACCCTTTTTGCAGATCCGAATCCATTATTGTCATCAACCTGCGGAGCGCGAGATGGAAGTCCCTAGCGCCGGAGATGCCGGCCTTCATTAACACAAGGAAATCATGCTGAAAAAAATTGTATCATTTGTCCGTGGCAAACTGAAGGGCTCCGACCGTACCGGTGGACGTCATGGCGAACGGCCTTCCGCGACCGTGATCACGACCGAGGAGGAGCGACTCCCCGAGGCCGCCACTCCTACTGCAACGGCCAACGCTGCCGTCCCCCCACCGCCCGTTTTGCCTGGCACCCCGAAATACCGCCGCCCCAAAGTAACCAAGGGCAGCGATGCCGAGGAGTGGGATCTCTCCCAATTTGAAGTGGTACCTGTAGCTGGTCAGGGCCGGTTTCATGACTTTGACCTCCCCCTATCCCTGATGCATGCCATTAAG